>NZ_QTMZ01000006.1:0-212644 GCF_003602935.1 Bacteroides sp. AM54-2NS | reverse complement strand
GACTACTGGCACAATTAGAATTATTCCAAACGTCAATAAAATCTTTAAATTCTCCATACGCATAATAATAGATTAGTAAATAGTGTATTTAAGGACAAAATGAGGGCTTAACATGAAGTTCTTTCTTATCACTTTCCTTTGTGCATCTTTATATGTAGACATATACAAATCGTTGATAAGTCCGCACATTTAAGAAGTTCAAAAGGTTTGTGGGCTGAATAGCAATTCATGTAATCCTTTCATTTTTCCTAATGATTGGTATGGGGTGTTTTGGGTAATAGAAGGGGCTTATGCACGATATACATCTGATATGCTCACTGACAAATCAAATATTTCACTCTATAGCTGTATAAAGTCTAAATAGAAACACTGCCTAAATCTAAAGGGTGGGGGTATGAATTTCAAGTACCTATATTTTTGAGTTGGGTATCAAAAGGAACTTTACCAGTAATATATATCACTCTCAAATGCCATTATTGGCCTTTAGGACATACTCCCCTATAGAATGACGGACTTATGACAGTATCAGTATAAAGTTTGCAGATTGTCCACAATTCATGATTTTACTGTCGGAATATTAATTACCTTTGCAATATCAGGACAATGGGAAACACCCCAAATATAATCCTCAAAATTATTCCGATTCCATGTTAGAGATACCCTAAACGGGTATAATTCGACCTGATGCGTATCAGTTTTATTATTCTTGTGACTGTCCAATATTTCTACCATGACTCCCTTATACTAAAGATAAAAATTCTCTATAAAGTGGACAACACTAGATTAGATTATTCCAGTCAAATTAACTTTTAACTTAACTTATGAAGAAAGAAATGATTAAAATTCCGGCAAATATCAAGTATTTAACCGAACGGGAGAAGTTCATAGAAGAATTCGGGAAACCGTTTGAACTTCCTAATGGTATTTTGAATAAAGAGATACCCGGCTGTGGAGCAACTACAGTCGCACTGACAGATGAACATAAAACTATTATATGCAGCCCTCGCAATGAGCTGTTGAAAAACAAACATGAACAATACCCTGATACCTTGCTTGTAATTGGCGGGGTGGACACCAAAGAGATTGAGGCATATTTGCAGACTGCGGAGCTTCCCAAGATTCTGGTCTCCTACGATTCCGTGTATAAATTGATTGGCTGTATTAAATATAAATCAGATTGGCGTGTAGTAGTGGATGAATTCCAGTGCTTGTTGGCAGATAGTAGTTTCAGTCTGAAATAGAATTGCACTTTTTGGATAATTCAAGGTCGTTTCCGTATGTTACATTCTTATCGGCAACTCCAATTCTTGACAAATATCTGGAACAGATTGACCACTTCAAGGATATGAATTACTATCAGCTTGACTGGGAAGAAAAGGATATTGTCAGAGTATATAGAGAACGCACAAAGAATCCTATCAATGCAGCATTGGAAATAGTTCGCTACTATCAGAATGGCAATTATCCTTCTGTGTATGTTAATGGGGAAAGGATTTACTCCAAAGAATGTGTTATATTTCTCAATAGTGTAAATAATATTGTGAACATTATTAAACAAACAGAACTCAATCCGGAAGAAGTAAATATCATTGTAGGTAATTCTGACAATAACGACAGACAGATTGCAAGGATTGGGGAAGGATTCAAACGGGGAAGAATTCCCTTGAAGGGGGAGACGCACAAGAAATTCACCTTCTGTACTTCCACCGCTTATGCGGGCTGTGATTTCTACTCCACCAATGCCGCAACTTTTGTCATTAGCGATTGTAATCGCCCGAACACTGCGGTTGATATAGCAACGGAACTGGTACAGATTGCAGGCAGGCAGCGTCTGGCATGCAACCCCTTCAGGCAGTTCCTCACCTTCGTTTACAATGTCAATGCAGAGGAGGTAGAGCAGGAGACATTCAATGAGCATCTGTGCCGGAAGGTCAATGTGACACTTGACGAGATTAGAGACAACAACAATGCCGGTGAAGCATTGAGAGCCAAACGTATCAAGGATTTTAGGAGAATCCCCGACAATGTAAAATATCAGGATTCATATACAATGTACGATGAACAGAAAGGAGAATTTGTTTTCAACCGTTTAGCCTATGTAAATGAGCAATACTGTTTTGATGTCCAGAAGTTCAATTATCAGAATGGGGTAATTGTAAAGAAACTGCTCCAAGATAGTAGTTTCGATGTCAGTGAGAATCAAACTTATGCCGTTTACCAAGAACAGTTGAAACATCTAATCAAAAAGGAGCCATTTGTAGACAGGATGCAGGCATACTGTGAATATCGTGCCAAGCAAGGCTGATTGTCAATCTCGCAATGTCAACACTGGAAAGCAAATATCCAGAATTGAGGTATTATTATGAGGCTTTGGGCGTTGACAGGATTAAAGCTCTGAATTATAAGGAGAAGAAACTGCTCAATGAAATCCATATCATGAAAACCAAAAATAAGATTCGTCATGAATTACACGGCACTATTCACATCGGAGACAGGATATTAACTGCTGATATTCAGCAAACCTTACGTGTTGTATATGACAGGTTGGGCATTGACAAGTCACCGAAGGCGACCGACCTCAATGAATTCTTTGAGATTCATTCTGTCAAGATACCGACCGCCAACGGCCGGAAGAATGGCTTTGAGATTCGAGGAATATTGTAAACAAACAGAAAGAGGCTGAACTCAAAATCAATTTGAGACAGCCTCTTATTTTATGTATCATGTACAATCCGGTTATTCTTATTGCTGTTGAGCGTTACGCATCTCAATAACTCGCTCGATGATTAAGTGCTGAATACAGCTAATTTTATCTTCGCACTTAGCTGCTTCAATCCGCAACTTCTCTGTTGCTTCAATGCTGTTTAACACATTACAGACTGTATCAAAGTCATATTGCGAGATGCAATAATTAATGGCCTTAATATATCTGGTTTGTTTTGCAGCTTTCACGCCAAAGGCTTGTACTGTTGCCTTCATCAATTGCTCTGCCTGCGCATAAGTTCTATATTCTTCTTTAAAAAGAGAAGAATTCATAGCAAGGGCTTTGCTTTGTAATAAAGAAACAGTAGTGCTTATACCAAAATATCCCTGTACGGCAGTACCGGAAATAGAGTACTTCTCACCGAAGCTGCGGATATTCAGTAATAATTCATCTCCCGTTACAATTCCGGCATATCCTATCCACTCATCCTTTGAAGGACATTGAGAGAAATATGCAGTTGTTGCTACTCTGCGGTAAGCGTCGGCAACACTATCACATTCCACTAATTCAGCTTGCAGTGGCTCATCCGTCAAACCGAGCAAGTTAACATTGTCGGCTTTATCCAGATAGACCATTACGGCCGGAGCATTATCGGGAAGATTCTCTATTTTACTACCAACGTAATCGTATAGAGGAACATTCTCTGTGTAGAATGGTTTTGCGTCACATAAGCAAACCAGAGTCGGCAAGAGCTTACTCTTATCTATAGATTCATAGGTTTTATTCTTCTCAAAGTTTTTACGTTTGATAGAATAATCGGTGAAGGCAAGAATGATTTCCTGTTCTTCGCCATTAAAATTCACTGTGGTAACAAAGTACCACTTGGGAGCTTCTGCGCTCCCTAAATTTAAAAGCTTCATAAACTTCAATTTTGTTAAAATTATTAAGCGGGCGGTATATAAGAGCGGGCATACTTACACCTTCATATATACCCGGCAATCCGAGAATTGCCTAATTAATAATATTAACAATTATGAACTAATTGCCACAGCTTATCACTTCCAAGCAAAAAGCGATAGCTTAAAGCACCGAGGTGCTGGGGTCGGATTGTACATGATGTCAAAGAGCGGGTTGTTCAATGCTTACTCATCAACAATATGAGTTAATCATTTAACTGCTGCAAAGATAAACCATTTTACTGATAACATCCAAATTCTACGGTTATTATTTCTCGTAAATGCTTGATTTCGTCCGGATTAGCTACATTAATCCAGACTATCAGTTAACGTCAGTTAATGAGATTTTATCATACCTCCTTACAGCCGTATCTGTTTGGGGAGAATATGATGTTCAGGCTTACCAGAAGCCTTGATTTCCTAAAAAGCTTGTCAGCCCTGATTCCTTTTATCCAATAAGGCTGTAGTGATTTCTTTTATATTGGTGAATCTTTCCTTATCTAACAAGCTTATTTCCAAAGCCTTATTGACAAACTGCATAATTGCATCCTTACTGATACCAATTTTAACGCACTCGATAATCATTTCTCTAAAACTGTCATGCAAGTCTGATTGCTTCCCAACAGATAACTGTTTCACATATTGTTTTGCCACATCAGAATCAGAAGTGGAAGATTGGGAGAATTTTTCTATCTCGCTTATAAGAGACGTGATTTCATTGTCATAACTACACAGTTTCCCATTTTTCAAATGACCTACCTGTGATTGTAGTTCAGCAGCCTTATTGATTTTAGACGCAAAAAATTGAGTGTCTAACAGAGTATCGAACGTAATACCATTTATAGTATTTTGATACTGTTTTAAAATATTAATGGCTTCTTTGTTACCTTCTTGACTAATAGTAGTAGGTACTTTATCAGATTGCCTTACTTTTGTAGATTCTGTTTCCAACATTAGTAAAGCGGCATCCTCAGAGGTTAATCTTACATATTTCTTAAAAGACTTTGCATCATTATGTCCTGTTATCTTCATTATAATATGACTATCATAGCCATGTTTTAGCATATTACAGATAAAGGAACGTCTTGCTGTATGCGTTCCTATTAGTTCGTATGCTTTCACTTGTGTTGTAACAACTTCTCCTCCCCTATCCTCTGTTACATTATGTAATCTTGTTATACCTGCTTTTTCACCTATGTTCTTTAAATAGTTCAAAGCTGTTTGATTGGTATAAATAGGAAAACCATTTTTATACTTATTCAGAATATCTATAGCAACAGGTAAAAGAGGAATTGATACTCTATGCGTTTTCTTTTCTTGCACAATTTCTATTACTTTCCCTTTACCATTAGGCGCTTCCTTTATAATCCCCTCATTAATTGCTTGCGTATCAGAGAAGCGTTGCCCTATCCAACATTGTAATACAAACAAATCTCTCACTTCTTCTTCCCTTCCTGTTAAGCGCAAAGCATATATTTTATCTATTTCATCTTCCGTTAAATAAATCTCATTTTCATCACCTTGTCTACTTTGGGGCTTTTTATACTTGTCCAGTTTGGATTCGTGAATATCAATCATGCCTTGCTGCTCTGCTCTTTTAAGAATACATATTATCTTCTCTACCTTATTACCAACCGTAGTAGTTTTCGTTGTTTTACCTTTACCAACTTCCTTATTAAAAAGATAAGATTCATAATCCTTTATCAATGGTAAATTTATATCACTAAAACTAATAGGATATTTACCTACTTCATTCAGAAAAGCTTCAAAGAACTTTATTTGTTTCACATAATCAGCTCTTGTACTATCTTTTATAGTTCTATCTAAAGCTAATGTATTACGTAACCAATGTACTGCATTTATATTTTGCTTTTCTTTCTCCATAGTATCTTTGTATATACTTCTTTAATATCTTAACACTATTTCCGATTTCGTTGGGATTGTCACAAAGATAACGCTTATATTGCAGAAAGCGATTTTTAATCTCAATTATTTTCGTGTTAACAATAGTATTATTGAGATTATCAAGTTCACTTAACCTACAACCGATATAAGCCTCTTGCTTCTTCACATTCCAATGTTCTGGATATACCTTAACACCCGTAGAAAGTCTTATTTGCTTCCTATCTATCCTGCATACCAAATAGATATTAGTAGGCTTGTTTGATTTGGGTTCTCTCAAATTAAACTTAGCCTGTACTTCATTAAAAAAAATCTGTCCCGTTTGAGCCTTGTTATTCATTTCTGTGCTTCAATTTCGTAATTCAAACTCGTACTTCAATTTTGTGCTTACAAGGCTTTAGCTAACAAAATATCAAGAAGAATCCTCTCTCACAGTATTGTAGAACGCCAATTTACTATCATCAATAAGAGCAAAAAAAATGGGGCTTTTCACAAAGCTCCATTTTTCAGTTTTCAATAGGTATTAGTTTTTTTTTAAGGTAAAAAGATTGTTTTCAGGATAACGGTGCAAATATAGGCGGTTTTACCGATACTATCCAAATTATAAAACATGTCATATAACATCTTTTTGAAAATTCTTTGGATTTATTATCATTTGAAGCAAAATCTCCTGTAACTTGTCCGTTATAGGTGACAAATATAGGATAATTTTTTAAGGAGCCCTAATTTCTGTTTAAAAATCCGCAAAAAATTACTTTTCCGGGTAGTTTTCGTCCGTTTTTCCACGATGTTTTAACACTTTGGCGTCAATGAAGAAAACAATCTCCTCGGCAATATTGGTAATATGGTCTCCCGAACGTTCCAGTTTACGGAACACACTGACCAAATCTACGCAGGTATGTACAGCTTCCGGATGTTCGATGATATAGTCAGAAAGAATACCTGTCGCATCCGCATTGATTTCATCCAGCAAATTATCCTTGGCAAACACTCCCGCTGCCAAATCATTGCTTTCTTCATTCAAGGCACGCTTCGCCAGTTCCAGCATCGACAACACTTCTGCCTGCATCTCTGCCAGACGAAGACGGTTCAATAATTCCGCATCCAACACCGGCTCTTTGCAACGAAGTACAAAGCGGGCAATACCTTCCGCAAAGTCGCCCAAGCGTTCCAGATTCGTATTGATCTTCAGCATAGCCAATACAAAACGGAGGTCAATCGCCACCGGATTATATAATGCGATAATATCTTCCACATCGCTATCTATCTTCAATTCAAAAGCATTCACCCGACGCTCACGAACCATCACTTGTTGAGCCAACTCCTTGTCGAGGGTCAACACAGCCTCTCCGGCACGGTCAAGCTGGTTGTACACCAAGGTCCACATTTCATCAATTTCCTTCTTCAATAGGATAAGTTCCGATTCTATAAACTTTACCATAGTCTATTATATATAAATGATTAATATTCTGCTAATGACATTTCAGAAATAAATTTCAGGCACGGATTTCACGAATTACCCGAAGCGTCCCGTTATGTAATTCTGGGTAGCCTCTTTCTCCGGATTGGTGAATATCTTTTTCGTCTGATCGAATTCCACCATTTCGCCCATATAGAAAAACGCCGTCTTATCACTGACACGGGCTGCCTGCTGCATATTATGCGTAACGATTACAATCGTATAATCCTTCTTCAATTCATGGATCAACTCCTCCACCTTAGCCGTAGAAATAGGGTCGAGTGCAGACGCAGGCTCATCCATCAGCAATACCGAAGGAGAGACAGCCATCGCACGGGCGATACAAAGCCGCTGTTGCTGTCCGCCGGACAACGCATAAGCCGACTCCTTCAACTTATCTTTCACCTCATCCCAAAGAGCCGCTCCTTTCAACGTTTCCTCCACACGATGGCGAATGAAAGCATTGTCTTTTATTCCATTAACACGAAGTCCGTAAGCTACATTCTCGAATATACTTTTCGGAAAAGGATTCGGACGCTGGAACACCATTCCTACATTCTTGCGGAGTTCGTCCACTTCCACCCCTTTCGCATATATATTATGTCCGTCGATACGGATTTCTCCCTCCAGACGGGTAGCAGGAATCAAATCATTCATCCGGTTGAAAAGCCGGAGGAAAGTAGACTTACCGCAACCGGACGGTCCGATAAAAGCGACAACCGACTTTTCCTCAATCTGCATACTGATACCCTTCAATGCATGAAAATCTCCATACCAAAAGTTCACATCACGCGCATCTATTTTCACTGTATCCATATACTAATCTAGTTTGTTTTTACTCTTTTCTCAAAATACTTTCTCAATGCATTGGCCAGCAGATTCACGAACAGGATAATCATAATCAACACCAATGCCGTACCATAAGCCAGCGGCAATTGTGCCTCCATATCCGTTCCACTCGTGGAAATCACATACAAATGGTAAGGCAATGCCATACACTGATCGAAAATACCCGTTGGCAGTTGTGGCAGGAAGTATGCGGCACAAGTAAACAGAATCGGTGCCGTCTCTCCCGAAACACGTCCCAAGGCAAGAATCAACCCTGTGATAATGTTCGGCATCCCCATCGGCAGAATGACGTGCCAGATCGTCTGTAACTTCGTTGCCCCCAAGGCCCGGCTGCCTTCACGCATACTGTCGGGAATGGCTTTCAGAGCTTCCTCCGTTGTCCGAATGACCAAAGGTACGCAAAGCAAACCTAATGTTAAAGAACCGGCCAAAATACTATCACCAAATCCCATATAATTGACAAACAGCGCCATACCGAACAATCCGAATACGATGGAAGGAATACCGCTCAAATT
Source organism: Bacteroides sp. AM54-2NS (assembly GCF_003602935.1). Taxonomy (NCBI): domain Bacteria; kingdom Pseudomonadati; phylum Bacteroidota; class Bacteroidia; order Bacteroidales; family Bacteroidaceae; genus Bacteroides; species Bacteroides sp. AM54-2NS. The sequence continues at coordinate 204,259 of NZ_QTMZ01000006.1, read as the reverse complement.
ATTGGTCATCACTCGGATAAAGCGTACCAACTTACCTTTCGGCGCATACTCATTCATATAAATTCCGCTCATCACCCCTATCGGAAAAGCGAACAGCGCACTCCCCACCATCAGATAGAAAGTACCGACAATGGCCGGCCATATACCGCCACCTGTCATCCCGTCCGTAGGAGCCGAAGTGATAAAATCCCAACTGATAGCGCCGATTCCTTTATAGACGATAAATCCCAGAATTGCAAACAATATCAGTACAATGCAAAGGCTCAACAGCCGGAAAATCCCGAAAGCAATTTTCTGCGAACGGTGTTTAGCTTTATTATTACTCCGTATTTCCATCTTATTTGCTACGTTTTAATCCTTTAGAGGAAATATATTCCACACTAAAATTGATAATCAATGTGATGAAGAACAGTACGACACCCAACAGGAACAACGCCTGATAGTGAGGTCCTCCCGCAGGGGCTTCTCCCAGTTCGGCCGCAATCGTAGCCGGAATGGTACGCAAAGGCTCAAGGATCGTTGTCGGAATCACAGCCGCATTACCCGTCACCATCAATACTGCCATCGTCTCCCCGATAGCACGTCCGATACCGAGTACCACACCGGATGTAATCCCCGAAATAGAATAAGGAATCACTACCTTATATATCGTCTGCCATTGCGAAGCGCCCAATGCCAGACTCGCTTCCCGCATCGCACGCGGACAGTTGCGCATCGCGTCTTCCGTCACCGTTATAATAGTAGGCAATGCCATAATAGCCAGTACGATACTTCCCGCCAAGCCACTCTCTCCCACCGGAAGATCAAACAATTCCTGAATCAACGGAACAATGACAATCAATCCGAAAAAGCCATAAACAACGGAAGGAATACCGCTCAACAGTTCGATAATCGGTTTCAGCCAGTTCCGCACTTTCGGATTTGCCACTTCAGACATATAGATAGAAACCGACAGCCCGAACGGCAAAGCAAAAAGGATGGCAAACAGGCTCACCCACAACGTCCCGGTAATCAACGGCAAAAAGCCGAATTGAGCAGCCGGAGTGGCCGTAGGAAACCATTCGGCACCCGCAAATACATCCTTTACGGAAATAGTGTTATCCTCTATGAAATGTACCGCGTCCGGATGAACAATAAACTTCTGCGGAACAAAAGCTACGATGCCAGGTGTTTTCTCCACCAGCTCCGTAATCTTATCGCCTGCATATTCATAAGCAGGTCCCAACTCCTCTTCCGTATAATACTGCGTTATGTCCTCCAAACGAAAAACCCGGATAGGGAGATCTTCCCCACCGAGTTCCTTCCAGTTTGTAATCTCTTCGTCAAAAACATTTTTTATCTGTGCGGGGTTCAACACGCTGACCTTGTTGCTCTTATTCAGCGCCAACACATATCCCTCTTCAATCACTTTACTCTTGAACAGCCCGAAAGCTTCAGTGAAAAGGAAGAGTACAATCAGCAGAATAGTAATACTTGTCACAAAGCCGCTACAAGTCAACATTCCTTCTATAATCTTTTCAAATACCTTTTTCATATACCTGCTATGATTTCTGATGCAAAGAAAGCGTCTCTTTATTAAGGAGGTGTGACTAACGTTTGAAGGAAATGTTTCAATCATGTTACGTTTGTGTTACAAGTACCATTTCCACTCCGGATGAAATGAAAATGTAATATCCGATTGCTTAATTTGCAACGTTAATAAAACGAAGAAATATGAAAGTGAGAAGAAACTTATTAATCGCCCTTTCCTTACTCTCGCTCGGTGCCAACGCACAACGTATTAAAGGTAGCGATACGGTACTGCCTGTCGCACAACAGACAGCAGAGCGGTTTATGAACCAGCATCCGGAGGCCCGTGTCACAGTGACCGGTGGCGGAACCGGTGTAGGTATCTCCGCTTTAATGGATCATACAACGGACATCGCAATGGCTTCCCGCCCGATCAAGTTCAGCGAAAAGATGAAAATAAAAGGAGCCGGAGAAGAAGTAGACGAAGTGATTGTAGCCTACGATGCTCTTGCCGTGGTGGTGCATCCCTCCAATCCGGTAAAGCAGCTGACCCGCCAACAACTGGAAGACATTTTCCGGGGGAAGATAAACAACTGGAAACAGGTAGGCGGAGACGATCGCAAAATAGTGGTTTACTCGCGCGAAACATCGTCCGGTACTTACGAATTTTTCAAAGAGAGCGTACTGAAAAATAAAAACTACATGGCAAGCAGCCTTTCCATGCCGGCAACGGGTGCCATCATCCAGTCTGTCAGCCAAACCAAAGGAGCCATCGGATATGTCGGACTGGCATACGTATCTCCCCGTGTCAAAACGCTTTCCGTATCATACGACGGCACCCACTATGCCACGCCTACGGTAGAGAACGCCACCAATAAGACCTACCCCATCGTGCGCCCGCTTTATTACTACTACAATGTAAAAAATAAGAAACAAGTATCACCCCTGATTCAGTTTATTCTCTCGTCCGACGGACAGGACATTATAAAAAAGAGCGGTTATATTCCGGTTAAATAAAAAAAATGTCCTACTTTTGTAGCCTAAATACAGATAACATTAACCGTTATGACAGATATTAAAAACGAAGAAGCAGGCGAAAAGAAAAGCTTGAACTTTATTGAACAGGCAGTAGAGAAAGACTTGAAAGAAGGTAAAAATGGTGGAAAAGTGCAGACACGCTTCCCGCCCGAACCTAACGGTTACCTTCACATCGGCCATGCCAAAGCTATTTGCCTTGATTTCGGCATCGCAGAAAAACACGGCGGTGTATGTAACCTTCGTTTCGACGACACAAACCCGACCAAGGAAGATGTGGAATATGTAGAAGCTATCAAAGAAGACATTCAATGGTTGGGCTACCAGTGGGGAAACGAATACTACGCTTCCGACTACTTCCAACAATTATGGGACTTCGCTATCCGCCTGATCCAGGAGGGAAAAGCATATATTGACGAACAAAGCTCCGAACTGATCGCACAGCAAAAAGGTACTCCTACCCAACCGGGTGTGGAAAGCCCTTACCGCAACCGTCCTATCGAAGAAAGCCTCGAACTTTTTAAGAAAATGAATAGCGGCGAGATCGAAGAAGGTGCTATGGTGCTCCGTGCCAAGATTGATATGGCCAACCCGAATATGCACTTCCGCGATCCGATTATTTATCGTGTAGTGAAACACCCGCACCACCGTACAGGTACTACCTGGAAGGCTTATCCGATGTATGACTTCGCTCACGGACAGAGTGACTTCTTCGAAGGAGTAACTCACTCGCTGTGTACACTCGAATTTGTGGTACACCGTCCTCTTTACGACCTCTTCATCGACTGGCTGAAAGAAGGAAAAGACCTGAACGACAACCGTCCTCGTCAGACTGAATTCAACAAACTGAACCTAAGCTATACCCTGATGAGCAAACGTAACCTGCTCACACTGGTGAAAGAAGGACTAGTAAACGGATGGGACGACCCCCGTATGCCGACTATCTGTGGTTTCCGCCGTCGCGGTTATTCGCCGGAGTCTATTCATAAATTTATTGATAAAATCGGATATACCACATACGATGCCCTGAACGACATCGCCCTGTTGGAAAGCTCCGTTCGGGACGACCTGAACAGCCGTGCCACCCGTGTATCGGCAGTGATCAACCCGGTTAAACTAATCATCACCAACTATCCGGAAGGACAGGTTGAAGAACTGGAAGCAATCAACAACCCGGAAGACCCGGAAGCAGGAAGCCACCTGATCGAATTCAGCCGTGAACTGTGGATGGAACGCGAAGACTTCATGGAAGACGCTCCCAAGAAATATTTCCGCATGACACCGGGACAGGAAGTACGCCTCAAAAATGCCTATATCGTAAAATGCACCGGTTGCAAGAAAGACGAAAACGGCGTAATAACAGAGGTATATTGCGAATATGACGCTAATACCCGTAGCGGTATGCCGGACGCAAACCGCAAGGTGAAAGGCACGCTCCATTGGGTAAGCTGCAATCACTGCCTGCAAGCAGAAGTACGTTTGTACGACCGCCTGTGGAAAGTGGAAAACCCACGTGACGAACTGGCTGCCATCCGCGAAGCTAAAAATTGCGAAGCACTGGAAGCCATGAAAGAAATCATCAATCCGGACTCATTGAAAGTTCTGCCCAACTGCTACATAGAGAAGTTCGCAGCTACCCTGCCTGCACTCTCCTACCTGCAGTTCCAACGGATCGGTTACTTTAATATCGACAAAGAATCAACCCCGGAAAAACTGATTTTCAACCGCACAGTAGGGTTGAAAGATACGTGGGGGAAGATTAATAAATAACCTTTCACCACAGATACACGATAACACAGATTTTATTCTATATTCTCTAATCTGTGTTAATCCGTGTAATCTGTGGTGAACAAAATTAATAAAAATGGGTAGAAAGAACTCACCATCAGCAAAAAAGCAACTAGCCACACTTATCACAAACTACGAAAAAGCAAAAGCAGAAAACCGACAACTTTATCTGGATGCTGACCAACTGGCCGACATCGCCGACTGGTATGCCTCCGAACGGAAATTTGAAGAAGCACAAGAAGTAATCACCTACGGACTTAAGATACATCCGGGAAATACAGCTTTACTCATCGAACAAGCCTATCTCTACCTGGACACCCAAAAACTGCAAAAAGCAAAGAAAGTAGCAGATTCCATCACCGAAGATTTTGACTCGGAAGTGAAACTGCTGAAAGCCGAACTATTGCTGAATGGAGGAAAACTGGAAGAAGCCCAATGGCTATTAAGTACGATAGCGGATGCCGACGAACTGGAAACAATCATTGATGTCGTATTTCTCTATCTGGACATGGGATACCCGGATGCAGCCAAAGAATGGCTCGACCGAGGTAAATCGCGTTATGCCGAAGATGAAGAATATATGGCCCTCACAGCCGATTATCTGGCATCGACCCACCAAGTAGAATCGGCTATCATCTATTACAACAAACTCATCGACAAATCTCCTTTCAACCCTTCCTACTGGATGGGACTGGTGAAATGTTACTTTGTTCAGGAACAAATAGACAAGGCCATCGAAGCCTGTGATTTTGCGTTGGCAGCCGACGATCAGTGTGGAGAAGCCTACGCTTATAAAGCGCATTGTTTTTTTTATCTGAACAATTCGGATGATGCCATCGAGAATTACCAAAAAGCGATCGAACTTAAATCCATCCCCCCTGAACTGGGTTATATGTTCATGGGAATATCTTACGGCAATAAAGAAGAATGGCAGAAAGCCGATGACTATTACGACAAAGTAATCGCACGTTTTGAAGAAGACGGAGACAGACAGTCTGTCCTATTAATAGACACATATACCAGCAAAGCCTTCGCCCTGTCTCATCTGGAAAGATATGAAGAAGCACATCAGCTCTGCGAGAAAGCCAAAGAGATAAACCCGAATGAAGGATTGATTTATCTGACAGAGGGAAAACTATATCTGGCAGAGGAGCTGGAAGACGAAGCAGCCTTGTCTTTCGAAAAAGCGATAGAGATTAACTCTAACATAGAAATGTGGTATATGATCGCCTCTGCTTATTCGGAAAGTGACTATCTGATAGAAGCCAAAGAATACTTTGAAAAAGCGTACCAGATGAATCCGAAATACGAAGATGTGACGGAGAAATTGAGTGTGCTTTGCCTCATGCACGGTGAAATCGACAACTTCTTTAAATACAACAAAGAATGTGAACATCCACTGGAAGAAGATATGATTCTGGATCTGTTAAATAGTCCCGAACATAGAGAGGAAGATGAAAGAACTCTCAAAGAAGTGTGGGAACGCATGAAAAAAGAGAATAAGAAAAAGAAGAAAGGAAAAAAATAAATCAGATTAATAAATTCTATCCTCAAAAAACATGGAATCAGTAGCAGAACTTCTTAAATGGGTATTAGAAAATTTGAACTATTGGGTAGTCACCATTTTTATGGCTATCGAAAGTTCTTTTATTCCCTTCCCCTCGGAAGCCGTAGTGCCACCTGCCGCATGGAAAGCTATGGCAGACGACAGTATGAATATCTTTCTCGTGGTCCTATTTGCCACCATAGGAGCAGATATCGGTGCATTAGTAAATTATTATCTGGCGCGTTGGCTGGGTCGTCCTATTGTCTATAAATTCGCTAACAGCCGTTTAGGGCACATGTGCCTTATTGACGAAGAAAAGGTACACCATGCAGAAGAATATTTCAGAAAGCACGGTGCAGCCTCCACTTTCTTTGGCCGTCTCATTCCGGCTGTACGCCAACTTATCAGTATTCCCGCAGGATTAGCCGGCATGAAATTAGGACCTTTCCTACTTTACACCACTCTCGGCGCTGCGATATGGAACAGTATATTGGCTCTACTCGGATACCTGATCTACCGGTTTACAGACCTCAAAACCACTAATGACGTCTATGTAATGGCAACCACATACAGCCACGAAATCGGCTATGTCATTATAGCAGTGGTGGTATTGGTCATCGGATTCCTGGCTTATAAGGGACTGAAGAAGAAGAAGAAAAAATGAGTATTAAGTATTAGGTATTAAGTATTACCATGACTAATACTTAATACCTAATACTTAAAAACCAATCCTTAGAAATTGAATTGGACTCCTACTCCCAAGATCTCTTTAAATTGTACACGAGATCCTTTGGTACCATCCTTTTGTACAATCTTCACATCATCGTCATACATCAAGTTAGTAGTGAGCGTGGTTGAAAACCATTTATTGATAATCATATTTATTTGCACTTCCCAGTTCACATCTATGTTCAATGGCTTGTGCAGATAATCGGAATATAAATCCAAACGCGAATATACTGTCATATTCTTCAAAAATTCATATTTGGCTTCCCCTTTCAAGTTAGCACCGAAGCTGGATAACAGGTGTTTGCCCGGATCCACTCCATAGGCCCCTTCGTCCGAGAGACGGTCATTGAGAACAAATGTTCCGCGCCATGCAGCAGGAGACAATACAACGGTAAATATCTTACCCGGATCATAAGTAAAGCCCAAACCGGTAGTCAAATAAGCGGGAGCCATAAATTCGGAGATAGCAACATCCTTATTGACGGAATAGTCATATCCGGGAGAAAACTGCGTCTGGAAAGTGGCGAATGCGCTGGCATACCAACTTTTGGCAATAGCATAGCCATAATTCGTATTCAAATAAATCTTATCATTAGCCTTCCTGGTTCCGTCGTCACCAGTCTTATTCAATCCATAAGCCAGTTCAATACGATTATTCCACAAATGTTTTCCTTTCTTATAATTAATCTGATAAGTGCCCTGCAAGTCAAAGGCAACAGAGTTATCACCTCCGGCAGCCAGTTAGTCAGGCTCACCTGTGTCAGTTTCAGTCCGGCAAATCCTTCTTTTGTCCAGGGAGAAGTTTGTGTACTATCGGCAGTTTGAGCCGACAGGGTTCCAGCACCCATACATAGCAGGGTGATGAATAGAGTTTTCATCTTGTTCATGATAGTTGAGGTTTAGTGTAGAAAAAAACACAACCTAACAAGAACGGAGCCTTGGCAGTTTACCAAGCCTTTTTACCAGTCCCATTAGGTCAAAATCTTTAAGATAAGAGCAGTATTAAGTATTAGCCGTATTCGTTTATTAGCTGCAACTAATAGTTAATACCTAATACTTAATACTCCATATTCTATATTACTTTACAGCAGCTAAGGCTTTATCATAATCAGGCTCCTGGGTAATTTCAGGAACAAGTTCCGTATAAGCAATCTTGCCATCCTTGCCAATTACAACTACCGCACGGGCCAAAAGTCCTGCTAACGGACCATCTGCCATACGCACTCCGTAACTTTCGTCGAAATCAGAGAAGCGGAAATCAGACAATAGAATTACATTTTCAATACCTTCCGTTGTACAGAAACGACCGTGCGCAAAAGGAAGGTCCTTAGAGATAGCCAATACTACCGTATCTTTCAGTCCGGCAGCCATCTTATTAAACTTACGTACAGAGGTTGCACATACGCTGGTATCCAGACTGGGGAAAATATTTAAAATCACATTTTTACCATTCAAATCTTTCAGAGAGAAAGAAGATAAATCTGTTTTTACCAGCTCGAAGTCAGGAGCTACCTTACCTACTTGTATAAATTCACCGATTAGTTTCACCGGTTGTCCTTTGAAATTTGTTGTTGCCATAATGCATCTATATTTAAAATTTACTTTATATAGGAAACAACGATTCCCCCAAATATGTTCACGGAAAACCTTTTCTAAATTGAATTTGTTATTCCACAACGAAATCACCCTAGTATTCAATTTAAAATATAAAATGTATGGAAACTGTATTCAATGAGATTCAACATTCAGTAAAAAATTGGTGGACTTCTCTTCTTTTAGGAATCGTGTATATCATTGTAGCCCTTTGGCTCATGTTCTCACCCGTGAGCACCTATGTAGCTTTAAGTATCATTTTCAGCGTATCGATGTTGATAAGCGGTATTTTGGAAATTATCTTCGCTTTTAGCAACCGGAAAGGTGTCCCGAGCTGGGGATGGTATATCGTAGGCGGACTGATCGACCTTGTTCTGGGTATCTACCTGATTGCCTACCCAATGGTCAGCATGGAAGTCATTCCTTTTATCATAGCCTTCTGGCTTATGTTCCGCGGCTTCTCCTCCACCGGCTATTCCATCGACTGAAACGTTACGGAACCCGCGACTGGGGCTGGTACATGGCTTTCGGTATCCTTGCCATTCTGTGTTCCCTTTTAATATTATGGCAACCCGCTATAGGAGCACTCTACGCAGTCTACATGATTTCTTTTACTTTCCTCATCATCGGACTTTTCCGTGTCATGCTTTCATTTGAACTAAAAAATCTGCATAAAAGAAAATAAAAATCTTTCGGCACTTACTTTGGTATTTTGTTTATCTTTGTAGGCAATTTACATGAATCAATTAATTAAAAAGGAAGAAAATTATGGCAATGCATACATGGTTTGAGTGCAAGATCCGTTATGAGAAAGTAATGGAAAACGGAATGCAGAAGAAAGTAACTGAACCTTATCTTGTTGATGCACTCAGCTTTACAGAAGCAGAAGCACGGATTATCGAAGAAATGACTCCGTTTATCTCCGGAGAATTTACCGTTTCGGACATCAAACGTGCCAACTATAGCGAATTATTCCCCAGTGACGAAGAAAGTGCCGACCGCTGGTTCAAATGCAAACTTATTTTTATCACGCTCGATGAAAAAAGCGGTGCGGAAAAAAAGACTTCTACTCAAGTATTGGTACAAGCTGCCGACTTGCGTGATGCAGTGAAAAAGCTGGATGAGGCATGAAAGGAACCATGGCAGATTATCAGATCGGTATGGTATCCGAAACTCCGCTCATGGATGTATATCCTTACAGCGCCGAACCGAATGACAAACCGGAATTTGATCCGTCAAAAGCATAAGTTACAATGAGTATTGCTGACAATTTAAAGCAAGTGCTGGCCGAACTCCCTCAAGGAGTCCGGCTGGTTGCTGTCTCAAAATTCCATCCCAACGAAGCGATAGAAGAAGCATATCAGGCGGGACAGCGTATTTTTGGAGAAAGCAAAGTGCAGGAAATGACAGCTAAATACGAAAGTTTGCCGAAAGATATCGAATGGCATTTTATCGGGCACCTGCAAACGAATAAAATCAAATACATGATACCATACGTAGCGATGATTCATGGAATTGATAGTTATAAACTGCTGGCCGAAGTCAACAAACAAGCTGTCAAGGCCGGACGTACTGTGAACTGCCTGTTGCAGATTCACGTTGCGCAGGAAGAAACCAAATTTGGTTTCAGTCCCGAAGAATGTAAAGAGATGCTGAATGCCGGAGAATGGAAAGAGCTGACTCATGTGCGCATCTGCGGATTAATGGGTATGGCCAGCAACACCGATTGTATTGAACAAATCAACCGGGAATTTTGTTCACTAAATAGACTCTTTAACGAGATAAAAACAACTTGGTTCACCCACTCTGATACTTTCTGCGAACTATCAATGGGAATGTCACATGACTATCACGAAGCCATTGCCGCAGGAAGTACGCTGGTACGAGTAGGAAGCAAGATTTTCGGAGAAAGAAATTATTGATTAAGTATTAAAAAACATATTGCTATGACCGATTTAAAAACTACTTTCGCAGGGCTTTCTCTTAGAAACCCTATCATCATCAGTAGCTCAGGGCTGACCAACAGTGTCGGCAAAAACAAAAAATTGGCCGAAGATGGTGCCGGTGCTATCGTTCTGAAATCACTGTTTGAGGAACAGATCATGCTGGAAGCAGATCAACTGAAAGACCCGGCATTCTATCCCGAAGCCAGTGACTATCTGGAAGAATATATCCGTGAGCACAAGTTATCTGAATACCTGACTTTAATAAAAGAAAGCAAAAAGGTATGCCCCATTCCTATCATTGCCAGCATCAACTGCTACACTGATTCCGAATGGATCGACTTTGCAAAGAAGATTGAAGAGGCTGGTGCCGACGCATTGGAAATCAATATCCTCGCCTTGCAATCAGAACTGCAATATACATACGGTTCATTCGAACAACGCCACATCGACATTCTCCGCCGCATCAAGCAGACGGTTAACATTCCCGTTATCATGAAGCTGGGTGATAACCTGACCAACCCTGTGGTATTAATCGATCAGTTGTATGCCAACGGTGCAGCCGCAGTTGTTCTCTTCAACCGCTTCTATCAGCCGGACATCAACATCGAAAAGATGGAACATATTTCAGGAGAAATATTCAGTAATGCTTCCGACCTCGCCAATCCGCTCCGCTGGATTGGAATTGCATCTGCAGTAGTAGATAAGATCGACTATGCGGCTTCCGGTGGTGTTGCCAATGCTGAATCAGTAGTGAAAGCTATCCTTGCCGGTGCTTCAGCCGTAGAAGTATGTAGCGCAGTCTATCTGAATACAAACGCATTTATTGGAGAAGCCAACCGCTTCCTCTCTGCATGGATGGAACGCAAAGGATTCGAAAATATAGCTCAATTCAAAGGCAAACTGAATATCAAAGATATTAAAGGCGTCAATACATTTGAACGTACACAATTCCTTAAATATTTCGGAAAGAAAGAATAAAACAAATGAAGAATGAAAAATGAAGAATGAAGAATTTACTATGCAGCATAATAGCGCAGCTTATTCTTCATTCTTCATTTTTCATTCTTCATTTCCTACAGCAGGTTGCTTGCCAGTTCACTCAATCACTTCGTTCACCTTTCAGCAAATTGACGTGTGCAAAGATATTCTGGTCTTTCATACGATCAATCATATATACCAAGCCATTGGACTGACTATCCAGATAAGGTTGGTCAATCTGCTGGATATCTCCCGTAAATACCATCTTCGTACCTTCGCCTGCACGGGTGATGATTGTCTTTATTTCATTTGGGGTCAGATTCTGCGCTTCGTCAATGATGCAATACATTTCGCTCAAACTACGACCACGGATAAATGCCAGAGCTCAATCACCAGCTGTTCGCTTTTCTGCATATCTTCTATGCGCTTCACTTCGGTAGAGTTTGCTGCAAACTGACGTTTTATCACGTTCAGATTGTCAAATAATGGTTGCATATAAGGAGCTACTTTCTCTTGTGCATCTCCCGGAAGGAAACCGATGTCTTTATTAGAAAGCGCTACAACAGGACGTGCCAGCAAAATTTGTTTGTAATCGGTCAGTTTACCCAACGCAGCAGCCAAAGCCAGCAAAGTCTTACCTGTTCCTGCTTTTCCTGTCAGAGCTACCAGTTTGATATTCGGATCATTCAGGATCTCAAAAGCAAAACTCTGTTCCGCATTCCGTGGTTCGATTCCATAATTCTTACCCTTCATCACGCGGATAATAGAATGTGTGAAAGGATTGTAGCGTGCCAATACACTATTCCGGTCACTCTTCAACACAAAACACTCATTGGGATGAACCAAATCCTTAAAGTCGAATTCACTCAAGTCAATACCTTCTTTGGAAGAATAAATGCGGTCGATCAATGCCGGATCTACATTTTCAAAAATCTCATTCGATTTCTCGAACACATCTACATTTACCACCTTATCCGTAATATAATCCTCGCAAAGCAATCCGATAGAACGAGCTTTCATGCGCAGATTCACATCTTTGGTCACTAAGATAGATTTCATTTTCGGATACTTGTCGGTCAGATATTCGGTTGCTGCCAAAATCAGATGGTCGGGTTTCTTTATTGGAAACGATTCCCAAACTTTGGTAGCCGGCACATTGCTTGTCACGACAAACAGACGTCCCAATCCTTCGCCGAGTTTCACCCCGTCGGAGAAAAGCTCGTCGCTTGTCAATACATCCAATTCGCGTACGAACTCACGAGCATTGAAATTAATCTGCTCGTTTCCTTTTTTGAACTTATCCAGTTCTTCGAGTACAACAAGAGGGAGGTAAATATCATTTTCCTGAAAATTCTTCAAGCAATTGTAATCGTGAAGAATAACATTTGTGTCTAACACAAAATTTTTCTTAGTTCCCATGATTTCTTAGATTTAAATGTTGATATTTGCAATCTCATTCGCCAATCCCTGCATTTACGGTTAGATTGACGGTTCTAAAGATAAACAAATTAGCGGGCAATAAAGATTGCCCGAAGTTAAATATTATAAAACATGGACTATCAGAACACTTTAAAGTACTTATATGAGAGTGCGCCAATGTTTCAACAAATAGGAAGCAAAGCATATAAGCCGGGTTTAGAGACCACACACAAATTGGACGAACATTTTGGGCATCCTCATCAACAATTCAAGACGATACATATCGCCGGAACCAATGGAAAGGGTTCCTGCTCACATACTATCGCAGCCGTATTACAGTCCGCAGGGTACCGGGTAGGCTTATTCACTTCCCCCCATTTGGTCGACTTCCGCGAACGCATCCGCATCAACGGAGAAATGATGCCGGAAGAATATGTAGTCAACTTCGTAGAAGAGCACCGCTCATTCTTCGAACCGCTCCATCCTTCGTTTTTTGAACTGACTACCGCCATGGCGTTCCGCTACTTTGCGGACCAGAAAGTAGACGTAGCCGTTATCGAAGTAGGAATGGGCGGACGTTTGGATTGCACCAACATCATTCACCCCGATTTATGTGTCATCACTAATATCAGTTTTGACCACATGCAATATCTAGGGAATACCCTGACAAAAATAGCCAAAGAAAAAGCAGGCATTATCAAAGAAGGGGTTCCGGTAGTCATCGGCAGAGCTAAAGGCAGCGTTAAACGTGTGTTCACCATGAAAGCAAAAGAAATGAATGCACCTATCAACTATGCAGATTCTATCTTCCCATATAATCCCACAGACTGGCTTCCTTATCCGGAAATGCAGGCACTAAGAAAACGTCTGGATAATGTCCTGCAAGACTTGATAAAAGAGACTCACCAACCATCTGAAAGCGCACAAGAATCCAAAGAGATATTGCTTTTCCTGCATCCGGCAGACAGCATTAAAGCATTAGACAAAATACTCGACAAGAGAAAAGATGCTATCCGAATTGTCAATGAAATGTTTCCTGCAGGTCTTTTTATGGAATTAAGCGGTCTCTGCCAGCATGAAAATATCCTCACCATCCTGTCTGCTCTTGAAGAGCTGACAAAAATAGGTATCGCATCTGTCCCAAAGACTATCTCAATGGTTTTGCTGATGTGTGCAAACTCACCGCTGATGGGACGCTGGCAGAAAGTACACAGCTATCCGGATATCATCTGCGACACGGGACATAATGTAGATGGAATCAAATATGTCTGTGGACATCTTGATTTCCTTCATCAGAAATTCAACCAGGAGCTGCACATCGTATTTGGCATGGTGAACGATAAAGATATCAGCAGTGTCTTGCAAGAGTTACCGAAAGATGCCACCTATTATTTCACCAAAGCAAGTGTGAAACGTGCACTTCCGGAAAATGAACTATTGGCATTGGCAGAAGAAGCCGGATTGAAAGGTACCACCTACCCCACTGTTGTAGAAGCTGTACAGGCGGCAAAAAAGAACTGCCCCCCAAAAGATCTGATCTTTGTAGGAGGCAGCAGTTTCATTGTCGCAGATTTGTTAGCGAACCGCGATACACTCAATCTCTACTAACGCATCCTTGGGCAGAGCTTTTACGGCAATCGCCGAACGTGCCGGAAAAGCTCCGTCAAAATACGTGGCATACACGCCATTCATCCCTGCAAACAGGGACATATCCTGAAGAAATACAGTGGTTTTGACAATGTTTCCCATTGTCAATCCTGCTTCTTCAAGAATGTGTTTGATATTCTCCAACGACTGGCGAGCCTGTCCTTCTATCCCTTCAGCCATCTGTCCCGTAGCGGCATCAATAGGCAACTGACCGGACACAAATACCATACCATTAGCTTCTATCGCCTGACTATAAGGGCCGATAGCCCCCGGAGCTTTCTCACTGCAAATTACTTTTTTCATATCTATTTCTTTTTCTGTTTATAATGGATTTCAAAGATAAAAATAAATTCTGAATAAGGTTGTTGCCATCATTCATCATCTATTTTTCATCCTTCGAAATCTTAAACCCCAGTTTCATTATCAGTTTCAAGGTTTCCACTGAAGAATTTCTGTCATACACCTTTTCTTCTTCAGGCAATTCTTCATACGGAACCAGGCACGGATGCTGTTTCAATACATCATCCCGCTTTTCGCCATACGTCCAACCTTGTTCTATTCTGGTTTTCGACCAGACCTCATGAACATTCTTAGCCATTTCTTCTACCAGGTATTCCAATTCCTTCGGGAGTTGGATGTGTCCTGTATCCACCGGATTGGGAATATACTCTTTCATCTTACAAATCATTATTTATTATGTTACACTTACAAATTTAGACAAAATATTGAATAACAAACAGGTTAATAACAAAAAAACCTCCTGCAAAACGAATTTCGCAGGAGGCTCTATTATTTCTTCTTTAATAAGATTATTCAGCCTTTTCTTTATCTTCTTCTACAGGGGCTTCCGCAGGTGCAGGAGCAGCTTCTACCGGCTTGTCAACTTTTACATCTTCTCTTGAAACATTTACAGTCACGTTTACAGAAGCAGGTTGTGCCTGATACGGCATACGGTTTTTCGGATCTGCACCATAAGGATTAGGACCTACCGTGCCATCTGCAAACAGCATGTACAATGCAAAAATCCAACCAACAATAGGTACACAGCACAACAAAATCAGCCAACCGGATTTGTTTAAGTCGTGCAGACGTTTCACCCCCTGTGCCAGAGAGAACCAAATAGATGCAATCATAGCAGCAAGACCGATCAATAAACCAAATACTGATCCCCCGGCCGATCCGCTGGCAGCACCCAAAACAAATGTACCTACGCCTAGTGCCCATGCAATACTAGAAACTATACCACCAATAATGCCTGACAAGAAGTATTCGATTCTACGAATACGACCGTCAAATGAAAAAGGAGCTTTGAACATAATTTATTAAGTTTATATGAATAAATAAGTGAGTTTTTATCCGTGTTTCTCAATATGAAAGCAAAGATATAAAAAAAATTAAATAAAGAAAGGATTCAGGCAAAAAGATTGAAAAAATGCCCTATTTTCTGTAGAAATCACAATTTCACCCCATCCCATTGCATCACTACCACCCACTCTTTCGGTTGGCAAGTTCCATGAAAACGGTGCGGAACCGTAGCAACCACCAAATCACAATTGGAAGCTAATACGGTTCTTAACTCCTTCAGCAACATATCCATCCGGATGATTAAATGAAGATACTCCGTCATACACCGGATCACGCGCACATACTGATAAATACACATATCCTCTCCCCGTCTTATCTCACTCAGTGTTTTGGGAGAGATATCAAGTTCGCTCGTAAAAAAACTGTTACTGAAAATACGATCCATATCCATTAAAGCCAATACCAAATTGCTCAAAAACTCGTATGGTTCCTGTTTTTCTTTTGCCATGTCATTCTATGATTAATAATTTATAATATTTCAGTTTTTATTTGCTTTATCAAGTACTATTCACATAGGGAAGCAACCCTATTTTTAATATCCCGACCTTTGTTCCCGTTATCTGATAGTCAGGTAACTCAATCTTACAAAAAACAATTTTATATGAAAGCCTTAGAAGAAATCAAAGTCTCGGTTTACGAGAATGTGTATTCAAAAAAGCCCAAAGTCATGTCTTTCCTTGAAGTCATCATTATGTGTATCCATCCGGTCTATGCCTCTATCGTAAACGCTATCCGCCGATACTATGCAGAAGGAGACCATGCCGCGGCACAGAAGTTGAAGAGCCAGCTCCCCTGTTTCACTCCGGCAGGTACTTTTGACGGAGCACATGCCATCAAAAACTTCCTCCTCCCCAGCCATATTGTCGGGCTCGATTACGATCATGTAAAAGATCGTCTTCAAGTCATCCAACGTTGTGCGGCAGATCCTCACACGGTAGCGGCCATAGAAAGTCCTACTGACGGAGTGAAAGTTTTCGCCTATGTGGAAGGTATCGAAAACCGCCATCGTGAAGGGCAGCAATTAGTGAGCCGTTACTACAATCAATTGCTGGGATTGGAGAGTGATCCGGCCTGCAAGGACGAAAGTCGCCTATGTTATTTCAGTTATTCGCCCAATGGATATGTTGCCGGTCTTTATCAGGCATTTGTGTTGGAACCACATCTAAAAGAGGAAACAAACGCTTCCTCTGAAAATAAAGTGCTTCCTCCTTTTCCTCTCCAGGATAATACCCCGGAAAACGTGTCTGAAGCAGAAATCGCCCAATTTATTTCGTCCTATATTTTCCTCCATCCCCTGACAGCCGGACAACGTCATTCCAACGTCTTTAAACTTGCCTGCGAAGCCTCCCGCCGACACTATCCGCAAGAAAGCATATTACGTGAGCTTACTGCATTTTTCGAGCATACAGATTTTCGTCCCGAAGAATTGACAAGTGTTTTATCATCTGGATACAAGCAAGTTAACGAGCACGCACCTGCTTCCTCTACAGCCACCTCTTCTTCCTTTCAAAAGGACATAAGGACAAAAATCCCCTATGGTACTTTAGAAAACTCCGATAGCACCGAAGAAGCCTATTGGCTGGGAGAAGAATTCAGGAAAGGAACACCCTTATTCCCACGCGATTTGTACAATAATCTTCCCGATCTACTGAATGACTGTATCATTGAAGACGCAAGCGACCGCGAACAAGACATCTCCCTCCTTTCCGATCTTACCGCACTAAGTGCGGCACTTCCACAAACTTTCGGAATTTATAACCACAAAAAATATTCCCCCCATTTGTTCAGTGTCATATTTTCTTCTGCCGGCAGCGGTAAAAGCATTGCCCAAACCGGACGCTATCTATTGGAAGAAATACAGACTGAAATACTGTCTACCAGTGAATCCATGTTAAAAAACTACCATACAGCGCACAATACCTGGCAAGCAGAATGTCAGCGGAAAAGGAAAAAAGGAGAAACGTGTTCCGAAGAGCCTCAAAGACCTCCTTTTAAAATGTTGTTCATTCCCGCCACTACCAGTTACACCCGTATGCAAATTCAGATGCAGGACAACGGTTCGCAAGGAAGTATCATTTTCGATACGGAAGCCCAAACGCTCTCCACAGCCAATCACCTAGATTGTGGTAACTTCGATGATATGCTCCGCAAAGCTTTTGAGCACGAAAACATTGATTCTTCCTATAAAGCCAACGGTATCATCCCAATCTATATCCGTTATCCTAAATTAGCTTTGCTTCTAACGGGCACTCCCGGACAGATAGACTGTTTGTTAAACAGTTACGGGAACGGACTTCCCAGCCGTATTCTGGCTTACACTTTCCGTGAAGCTCCCCACTGGAAAGAGATGGGTGATGATTGTATTTCATTGGAAGACTCTTTCAAGCCGATTGCCCATCGTGTCTACAAACTATATAATTTCTGCCTGGCGCATCCTGTTTTATTTCATTTCACCCGTCCGCAATGGAACCGTTTGAATGAGATTTTCTCACGTATGCTGTCCGAGGTAGCGATGGAGGGCAATGATGACCTCCAAGCCGTAGTGAAGCGCTATGCTTTTCTGGTGATGCGTATCAGCATGATTCAGACCCGCATCCGGCAATTTGAGACAACCGATCTCTCCTCCGAAATTTATTGTATAGATGCCGATTTCGAACGATCTCTTCAAATCGTTCTATGTTGTTACGAGCACAGCCGTCTGTTACACTCATCCATGCCGGCTCCTGCGGTCCGTCCTCTGAAGAATCCGGACATTATTCGTAATTTCGTCAATGAGTTGCCTGACAGCTTCACTACAGATGAAGCAATTCAGATTGGCGCAAAATACGATTTCAACCTTCGTAAGGTTACACGTCTTCTAAAATCACTTAACGGAATAAAAATCAGCAAGATATCTCATGGTTCTTATACTAAGATGAATAAATAACAGTCATAGGTGTCTTTTTGTCCTTTTGTCCTTTTGGAGAATCGGAAAAACATCGGGAGATTTGAAAAAAACATCTCAATAATTGAAATCAAACATTGGGAAGTTTCGATACAAATCTCCCAATGTTTTTTCTTTTTATCTATGCGCCCATGTACGTCACTATGCGTCATGTCACTTTTCCAATGTATTACTTTTGTCATGTAATCGATTACAAGAGAATTAAACAATTAAAAATTAGAAATTAAAAATTAAAAATTAAAAGTTTATGGCACAGAATTACACTCTCATGGCTCGCAAGAACCTGTTGAAACCTGATGAAACTCCGAAGTACTATGCAGTGGCGCGCAGCGGTCGCAAAGTAACGGTCAAGGAAGTCTGCAAACGAATTACCGAACGTTCTTCTTACTCCAAAGGAGAATTGGAAGGTTGTATCGGTGAGTTCCTGCTCGAAATCGTCAATGTACTGGAGGAAGGAAACATCGTACAGATGGGTGATCTGGGCAATTTCCGTATGAGTATCAAAACGGGTACTCCTACTGATACGGTAAAAGAATTCAAGGCATCGTGTATCGATAAGGGCAAAGTGCTTTTTTATCCGGGAAGTGATCTTCGCAAACTGTGTAAGACGCTGGATTATACATTGTATAAAAGTGATTCTTCTGCAGATTCGGATAAAGATCCACTTCCTGATGATGGTAACGACAATCAAGGAGGCTCCGGCAGCGGAGAAGCTCCGGACCCGGCGGCATAATCAACCGGTTGTTGATTGGTTCTTGAGTTTATAGTTTATAATGCATGAGTATCTATTCTTTAATTTAAATTCGTATGAAAAAGCAACTTTGGAAAAACATTCTCCAGTTTATCGTGACTATCGCGACTTCTATCATCTCGGCTATCGGTGTAACGTCCTGTGTGGGGCATTAATCTCCTGCTGCCCGATATGGAAAATTCAGAAGAAAGCTATCTCCCACGTGAGATTAAGTTGTTGGTGATTCATTGCAGCGCAACGCGCTGCAATGTTCCCTTCACCGTAGAGCAGCTTCGCCAATGTCATCTGCAACGAGGTTTCAAGGATATAGGTTATCATTTTTACATCACCCGCAATGGGGAACTTCACCATTGCGACCGGTATCGGAACCGGGAGCGCATGTGAGAGGATTCAACCGGCACAGTATTGGAATCTGCTATGAAGGTGGACTGGATGAAGAAGGCCGTCCGGCAGATACGAGAACGCAAGCGCAGCGTTTTGCGTTACTTGACTTGTTGACGATTCTCAAACATCAGTATCCGGAAGCACAAATCATGGGGCATTATCAACTTAGTGCTTCGATTCATAAGGCTTGTCCCTGTTTTGACAGTCGCAAGGAGTATATGGATATATAAAAAGAACTACGGGAGCTGGCGAAAGTGCAGTCTCCCGTAGTTCTTTTTTTATGTTTATATCATTTATAGATTCAATTATTACAGCATTTATAGCTCTCCCGGCTTTCCTAAATAATAGGTAATAAGCCGTACCTCTCTCACAGAAAATGCCTTTGTCTTCGGATGAAAGTCGGTAGACAGTATCTCATTCATCAACGGCTTGCATCTCCTCATCCAGCGCCGGAGTTTATTAACCGAAGCACGAATCGTCAAATCAGGAAAATACATCTGCGCCAACTCTTGCTTATTATAACATTTCACTACAAATTCTAAATGTTCCATCGTTTCTTTATTACTGTTTTATATGCTATAAAGTTACAAAAATTAGAACATATAAACAAAGAAAGAAGAGGCTATTATCCGGTATAATGAGAATAAAAAGAAATATCAACGATCTTCACAGACAGTTGATATAGTGGGAAATTCACATCGGCTTTAACCTCCGATGTCAGGGCGTGGATTAGAAATGCGCCGTCGCGCTATTTCTAATCCACAATGTAGGAGAATCATGCTGTTTACAGCATGAAGCTAGGGACCTACATTTTTTTCATCTCACATACGAAACACTCACGTGTTTATTACATCTCAACATTTTATTTTATACCCAATTCTTTATTACTATCTCATTTAAAGTTTAAAATAGAATGGTTTCAACTATTTCTCATTCTGATGGCAAAGCAATTTATTATATCTTTGCCAAAAAAATCTTTCCCCAATAAATCTTAGCGGGAACAAGAAAGCTGCCAATAGATACCTCTTGCGAGTATGTTTTTCCTTATACATTCTATAGACGAATCTCATATTAATCTTATCCACCATTTGGGATAATAATTTATTTCACTTTTAAAAGTTTGATGAATAAATCCACCACATGTGAATCCTACACCTAAATAGCCGTTTTTCTTCACTCTAAATAAAAAATCTTCTTGCATCAATACTCCCATACCAACAATTAAGAAATCTGGATTCAATTCTACAATATGCTCTGCCTCCATTCTCATTTCCTTTTCTGAGGAAAAATATCCATTTCTGTAACCAATAATTTTCACCGCAGGGTAGCATTCTCTAATTATCTCAACCGCTCTCTCTACTGCTTCTTGTTTTGAGGCCACTATATAAATGGTTTTATCATTCTCGATTACATAATCTAACAACTTAGGAACAATAGATGTCATATCAAAACTACGCCTTGTGATTCGTTTACTATATAATAAACGTATGGCGGAAACCAATATTGAACCATCAGCAAAAATGCCATCGAAACTACCAAATATCTCTTTATTTTCTAAAGCAAGCAAATATGACACTGGATTCAAAAAAGTATATATTCGCCCCCGTCTCTCAAATATTTCATTAAGAGAAAAATCCTCTGTAATAACTATTTTTCTAATCAATACAGAATTACATTTTATCATAGTGAAGCAATAAATCAATATAGATAAAACTATATTTGACACTGGGTAGGATTAGGTATTTTATTAAACTGTATATACAAGTACTCCCCGTACAAAAATAACGACATATTTAAAAAACAGTTCAAAAGAAAAGTTTCACTTATTCCATAGATAGCATACATAACCAATATAGCTACCTCGACCATTCTGTTATTATTATACATATACTTTATTAGTGCAGTGCTAACAACAATCCATAATACTGCAAAGATCAATCCTTCACAAATCAACATATCAAGATATGCACAATCCAAGTTCCAAAAATCACCATTTTCAGCCCCCTCATATATATGTTGTCCAAATAGCTTTATGTCATACCGATCTAAATAAGCATTATTCTGAGCAATTCTGCCCTGTAACATCATATCTAAAATTTTAAGAAAGCTATATTCATCATACTTCAGCCCAGCAAAAATAGAAAATACCATACAAACAAGAGGTGCAAAGATACATCCATATTTAATAATTTTCAATCTTCTAAAATACTGATTTCTAAACAATAAAACAAGAATTACAAGAAAGAAAATTGAAACAACCCCTGTTCTTGAACCTACATACATATATATTAGATAGTTAACAATAGCAACACCCAATATTCGCATATTATTTAATTTATCTCTATATATCAAAAGGTATAAAGAAACCAAAGCTGTGAAAGCAACATATAATATATTACTACGTTTATTCATATTCACCCATTCTCCATTCATAAACCGCACAGCTTCTGCCCCATCCTTATTTAAGTAACATGCAACAATAAAAAAAACGGCTCCGACCCAGAAACAGATCTTATAATTTTTATTATCCATATTAATATCTTTCATAGCTAACAACATCACAACAGAAAAAAACGCTCCCTGTTTGCCACAAGTAAAAATGAGTATTACCGTATAAATCAATAATAAAAGAAACAATTTCAACAACCGATTATTGAATTTCATGTAAAACATATACATGGCAAACAATATAAAACAACAGCCTGCTGTTATCTTCAATAGATTATTATCAGCAGTAATGTCAAGCATTTTCAATGCAAATAATGGCAGAAAGTACACAAGAAATGCCAGTTCCCTAGTACTTATTTTCATCTTAGCAATTTTCTATTAATACAGTTTTTCAGCACTATGCGATATTTTGTCAATCAAATAAATCTTAATTGCTAATCTTCTGCTTTAACCAAGCAGCCAAACGAGGAAACTTTATAGAAAATGGCACCCATAAATAAAGTAAAGTTTTTTTCCACCCTGGTTGCCAAGTCCCTGCAAAATGATGAATTGAATAAGTATTCTCCGTAATTACTATTTTTTTTGTTACATAGTTTTTAGGGCTGAAATAGTCCATCGGTAACACGAAAACCGTATTTTTATTTACATTAAATTCTAAAGGACTATCGATATAACAAATATCAAAGTTTCGAGAAATACAATCCTGAAGAATCGATGGCAACACTGCTGTTTGTTCCTTGCCACTACTATCAACAAATGTCTTCTCGTTATAATATTCAAGGCATTTTATCAACCAAGAAGTCCCAGCCTCCGCTCCTATTGTTGCAGCTTCAACACCTTGGGGACTATTCTCCTTACATATAAAAAATGGAAGATGCAGTAAGTCATCAAAAGTTTTCAATACCTCAACATCACTATCAAGATATATACCACCTTCCGTTACAAGAGCATATAGTCGAATATAATCAGCAGCAAAAGCATATTTCTTTCTCTCATAAGCTTGCCTAACCCAAATACTTTTTTCTAATGGAAACTTTTTTAAATCCCATTTTATAATCTCATAGTCGGGAAGTTTCATTTTCCAACTATCTATACACCGTTGCAGTTTTTCAGGCATAGCATCATTACTCAACCAGCAGTAATGAATTTTTTTGGGTATCATTGCTCTATTATTATCTACTAAGTGTCTTCTAATTAAAATAAATGCGACAACAGCTAATTGACACTAATTCCTAAAATTCTCCTGACGAATCTCTTTATCATAAGCAAACGGCTGAAATTCTGCTGTGACAGATGACCCATCATATAACAAAATCCTTTATAATAAAGAGTAATTATTTTTAACTTTCTATATACTTTCAATTCATGTAACAAATTAAACTGCTCTTCTCCATATATATTCTTCAAATAGCTTTCTTGTTCTTTCTTATATAAAATGGAATTGTTACTACTTGTTCCATCCATTTTAAAATGAGCCACCGTTAAGTCAACATATTGGGATTTTACATTATGAAGCACAACACAATCGAAAAAGAATTTCCAATCTGAACATAATCTATAGTCTGTTGAATACAAGCCAAACTCTCTGAATAAAGAATTCTGTATAAGACAAGCCTGATGATGAAAGGTATTATCAAACATATCCATAAGATCAGGCTCCTGTGTAGTAACACCAACAGATTTTACTTTGAATTTAGGGTAAATTCTTATGATATTACCACGTAATATT
The DNA here is from genome assembly GCF_003602935.1 of Bacteroides sp. AM54-2NS. Lineage (NCBI taxonomy): Bacteria > Pseudomonadati > Bacteroidota > Bacteroidia > Bacteroidales > Bacteroidaceae > Bacteroides > Bacteroides sp. AM54-2NS. The sequence goes on along the minus strand of NZ_QTMZ01000006.1, from coordinate 180,448 downwards.
CGAGTTCCAGGCTTTATTGCATCCGACATTTGTTGCAAAATGGTTGTCGACGAAAATAAGTCACCTGCATTCATAAAGTTTATCCACTCACCTGTAGCTTTCTGTATTCCCTTATTCATCGCATCATAAATCCCCTTATCAGTTTCACTCTGCCAATAAGTTATTTTATCAGCATACTTTTTAATAAGATCAATAGTCACATCCGTACTACCCCCATCAATGATGATATACTCTATATTGCTATATGTCTGATTAAGAACAGAAAGTATGGTTCTTTCTAAATTATTCTCAGCATTATAACATACAGTTATCACAGAAATAAGATTTTCTTTTATCTCAGCCATAATATATACTGGTACTTTAAAGACTCTTGGATGAAATATAATAATCCTTCAACTTATCAATATCAGAAAGTAGTTCCCAATGTTTAAGAAACCACTCTTTATCATTATCCCACCAATGGATACCCAACAAAAAATTTATAGTTTCTTCATCATAACGATAACGCAGAATCCGTGCTGGAACTCCACCAACAATAGCATAAGGTGGAACATCTTTAGTTACTACTGCTCCTGCCAATACCACAGCTCCATTGCCTATCACAATACCACCAACCAAAAATACTCCCGTACCAATCCAACAATCAGATCCTATTTTCACATGGATTCCGCGCAATTTATCGGCATAGGCAAATTCCTCAAAAAGTTGTTTTTTTGCATAAGTAGTACCGCATTGGTCGTGCTTCGAATTGAGTGAAAAAAAACATGGTGAAGTCGTTGCAAACGGAGATTGATATGGATGTCTTCCAGCAGTACTGCGCACAAAAGCACCAATAGAAGTAAATCTCCCTATATCAGCAGATAATATAGACCCACAAGCTATATATGAGCCCATTCCCATACGTCCTCGATATACTACGTCAGAATGTATTTGACATGGTGCTTCGAATTCCGATTTAATACTAACATTAGAAGTTATACTAATACGAACTCCCTGATACCATTTTGAATTCCAATATACCTTTTTCACTATTTTCTTTAAAATAGAGAGTAAATCCACATGCATTATTATAACTTATTTATCAGATATTCTCAAATTAAATTTATCAAATATTTTAACTTGCAGTACAAGCTTCACTAAAAATATATCATTGTTATAATTAGAATCTTTAATGGCAGATAATAAGATATCTTCTGGCAAATAGCTATATATTAAATTCTTATTCTGGGGATTTTCTACTAAATCCGCTACATAAGACGGATAAATAGTAAACGTTTTTTCAATTCCTACTATTTTTTTTAGTCGCTCTTTGAATTGATATGAAAGCGTTCTCGAAATGCGATTTTTCAACGTCCAAGAGTAGTAATCCACAATTTTCATTTGACTCTTTACATATTTTTGTTTCTTACAATGACTAAAGAAAGGGATTTCTAATGACTCACTATATAGTTCACTTAAAATTTCAAGCATAAATTTAGCGGATAATTTCTTATTTATAGGAACATAAGCTCTTCTAACAATTTCGAATTCCGACATCAGATAGTGACAATATTTCATCCTATTCAAAAGATTCACAGTATGCACATCGGCTCTTCTTCTATACTCCATATAAAAATAAAAAATATCATCCTTATTAATTGCTTTCGGATTGAGCCCATATTTAGAACAGATATTTATAATCTTATTTTTTATATGCAATTTTAAATCAGGATAACTATCAATTATGTTTCTGTTTTGAGACTCATAATACCAACCATCTAAGAACTCCTCTACAGTAATTACATCTTTCTTACACTTAGTAATCCAATCCGTTTCACGATATAACTCCCCCCAATACCCATAAATAACATATGGCTCACAAGGTTCTCAAAATATTTCATAGCATCATCACAACCTTGATATACAAATATTCCATCTCCATATAAAGAGGTGTAATAGTCCCAATATTTATCCAATGGTAAAGTTTCATTCCATGGATATTCCTCAAAAGTCAAATGAAATTTATCACTAAAGAGTTTATCTATTTCTTTATCTTCTTTTTTAGAAATAGCTAATATACTATTTCCTAATCCGTATGTGAGTTTAGGTTTTGATCCAGCAGCTAAGAAAGCAGCTAGACACATTCTTGAGTCTAAGCCTCCAGTAGCACCCAATGTAGGATCTCCTAAACAATTGGAAAAAATCTCAGCATCACTCTTCATTATTGAAGCGATCTCTAAAATATTATTCGCATAATTTTCACTGGTTATTTTCTTAATTGGTAAACCGAGCTCTTTAATACTAAACTGATCATTAATAATTTGAATACATTGCTCTCCGGACAATCTTTTAATTTCATTAAAAACAGTCTCATCATTCAGAATGGCATGGCGACTAAACCATTCTAATACATTCAATTTATTTATTGAGAGTTTTTCTTTTAATGGTTCAACCAAATCATACAATGAAGAAGATATAGCCCAAATATCATTATCAACATAATAAAAAACATCATAACAATTACTTTGTTCTGTAAAAACAGTCAGGACATCCTCTTTAAATATACCCAGAACATAATTACCCAAAGTATCATTTCTTATGGCATTGATGTTTGCATTATATGCTTGAAATATATCTTCCAGAATCGTTATATCATTTTTTTTATTATAAACTATTGTCCCATTTTCTATTACAAAACCATCATGTAGCAATAATGCATTTTGATTCTCAACAGAAATTTTTTGAGTAGTTAAAGCGTAAATATTATTATGTGCATATTCAAATAGTAGTTATATGGAGATTTAGAGATATCTCTCTTAAATGACGAATATAAGTATTCACTATTTGTTAAAAACATTTTTGACATAACCGGATATATTTTATTAAAATTGATATTTAATATCTTCAAAGAAACAAAGACATACATAGCAATTACTATTATCTTTAGCATCAGAGTTCCCCAATTATCTTCTAAAAATAAAAGCAAAAGCATAACTACAGAAATCGAAAATATTTTAATTAAAGAAATCCAATCATAATGTATTTGCATCGCCTTATTGCTAAAGTACAAAATCAAAACAAGGGTAAGAGAATAAGAAGTAAGTGAAGAAAAACATGCTCCATATATTCCGTATCGTGGAATTAGATATATATTTAATAAAATATTAAATATAGCGGAAACAACCCAAATTAATGACTTCACCTTAGTATACTTTATATTATATGATAAAGGCTGCATATATATGACACGATAGCAATCAACCAAAGATATTACAAGCATCACAATAATAACAAAAAATGCAGATGCATACTCAGGCGCTAACAATTGTACTATATTATTTGATAATATTATCAGGATTGTTATTAATACCATCAAAATTGAACTTACGATTGTTACAGTTTTTACCAACTCTATTTCACTTTTTTCCACCCCACTATTCATATCCTTATATTTACTAAATATATAAGGTACTAATGCAGAATTTAACGACATGAAAAGAATCGTAGGGATTTGTCCTACAGTACAACCAACCCCATAAATTCCAGTACTAGCAGCACCAATATACTTATTAATAAACAACCTATCTGTAAATTTGACAAGCCACCCAGATACATCACTTGGAAATTGAGAAAAAGAATAATACATATATTTTCTCGCACGCGAAAAATCAAAATTTACAGTAAAAAAAGGTTTTGAGTAAAAAAGAAAAATGATGAATGTCAATATACTATTTAAGAATAAAGTCCCCACTAAAGCCATTGCTTTATTTTCCAGATTTACAACTAATAACAGTTGAATAAAAATCTGAAACACACCAACACAAATAGATGTAACCGATACCTTCTTTGCATTTTGTTTAACATATAATAAAGCCAAAATAGCATTATAAAATACACCAAAAAAGGAAATAATCAATGCTAATTTAAAATATACTGTTGGAAGATTAATCAGAACAGCAAGCTGTTCATTAAAGCACCACAGCAAAGTAAATATTATTACTGAATTAATACTAATAAATAACACAATTGTGGAATATAGCCTTTTAACACTCTCCTCATCTTCACAATCAAAAAAGAAACGAGAAATACATGCATGCATAGAAAATTGCATTACCATATTAAAAAAAGTAGATACAGCAGAAACCATATACACATATCCGTATTCTTCCGGTGATACTAAATGCGAATAAAAAGGTAGTAACAAAAAAGATGTTGCACGTATACTTATAGTAGCTATCAAATATAAAAAACTATTTTTTAACAACGACGATGACGATCTGCTCATTCCTTACACATCTTTACTAAAAGCATCAATAAAAGAACCCTCCGTTTTATTTATAACTTGACATCCTATATGACAATCAGATATATATTTCTTTATTTCCCAATAAGACTCAAACATCCTGGCATAGTTTTTAAGTATTAAATAAAATGGATATTCTTCCGTATGTTGAATCTCCTTTACAGGTTTAGCTACAACTTTTTCTTTATCAAAGAAATGAGGGTTTTCTAAATAAACAATATTATCTTTATCAACAAACAAATATTTAGTCCAAGTGTGTTCAACTCCATAAAGCTCAATATTTGAATATTTAAACAATATCCCTAACATTATAGAAGCTACTAAAACATTTTGCACTACCGGCATAGCCAATTGCCATTTATAACAAAAATATTTTACAAATTTAAAATCACATAAAAGATTAGTCGCATTATAATATAGAAGATTAATATTACTATTAGTTATAGTCATAAGAATCTGTCTTTTTACTTCTCTTGAAAATGGAATACAAAGAGTCATTCTCCAATTCGTCTTCTCATTTATTTTTTGCAATATTTCCAATCCTTCAGAATGATGAAAAAAATGCGGATCAGCTAATACATAATATAAAGGCTTTACAAGTACATAATTATCTGAAAGAACATGACGATTAACGACCATATAATCTTCAAGACCTTCATTGTCGAAATTGACATTATTCAACGAACTACCATTACCTAAAATTCGTAATTTACGATTAGCAGAGAGTCCCTTTATACGTTTCTTTGAGAAATAATTCCTATTCTTTAGAATACGCATAACATCTAATACAAAATAAAAGAAATTATATATCATAAAAGTATATCAACAAATTCCCTTATACAACCATCCCCTCCCTTTCTATTTAAAATTTTAATACCCTGAATATTCACAATTTTCATATGCGCATCAGAAGGACATGCCGGAAACCCTACAGCCGAAAGAAGATCAATACAATTAATATCATCTCCAACATAAGCCACTTCTTCAAGTGTTATGCCCATCTCTTTACAGATTTCAAGGGCGGCAGAGAGTTTTCCACCTTCTCTTTTGCCTTGATATAAATAATCAACTTTCAACTTTCTTGCTCGATTCTCCACTATTTTTGTATTTTCAGAGGTTATTATGCCTACCTTGATTCCTGCTTCCCTCAATAATTGAAATCCCATACCGTCACGAGTATTAAATTTCTTCAATTCATCCCCTGTCTCCGAATAATACATACTGCCATCTGTCATCACTCCATCAACATCAGTAAGAAATAATTTAATTTTCCCTTTATCCTTTGTAGTTCCTGACAATATATATTTTCTCATTAAATTTTCTAATATAATCCAATCATCAGGTTCATCCAGCTCAGTCGCTGTATACTCTGGCATTTCATAAATACCAATCCTACCACTCAACCGGTTATTACTCGATAAGATGTTTTCAACCGTATTAATATAAAAAGCTCCATTTTCCATCAATTCTCCTTTAATATTTTGACGACGAGGCCTCTTTTTATAATCATAATTTTTAGAAGTGCCATCTGCATTCCAGAAAAAACGATAATTTCGAACACAACTCAATATCGAATCATATTGTCCCTCATTATATAATGATAATGCTTCTTCAAAATGAACTGATTGAGTTAATGGAGATGTAGCTTGGACTAATAAAAAAATATCTTTCAAATTTAATGATACCTTATTTATATATTCAAGCATCACACTCTCAGTGCTTGCTGTATCACACGCATTCTCCGCTGAACGACGAAAAACAGTTAATTTATTCAATTTAAAAGAACGAACTGTTTCTTCTATTTTAGACGAATCCGTTGCTATTATTATTTTATCCACTAAAGAGCAGTTCTGCAACGCTAATGCACTCCAATATACCAACGGTTTACCACAGAAATCTTTTATATTTTTAAGAGGAATAGATTTGCTACCTCCCCGAACTGGAATAAATGCGATTACCATTTATTTGATTTTTCTTTAATTTATTACGCTGAACAGACTCTATATCTAAAATATCTTGTTGCTTATAAGTCAATGCTTTAGCTACTGCACGACAATCGCGAACTAATTTACGAACACCATCTGGCTCTAAAGATGCAGCATGATCTGTACCTTTCCAAGTCCTATCTAATGTATAATGCCGCTCTATCCATTCTGCTCCCAAGGCAACTGCTGCCGAATCTACTGCAATACCAAGATGATGGCCTGAGAATCCAATAGTTTTTACCCTATCAGCATACTCCTCACGAAGTCGAACAAGTTCTAATAAGCATATATCCTCAAAAGGCACTGGATAACCTGAAGTGCAATTGTAAATTACTAAATCTTTGTTTCTCTTATTCGCTTCAAAAAAATCAATAATTTCCACTTCTTCATCTTTTGTAGTCATACCAAAAGATAAATGTATTTCTCCTTCAAAATTATCACATAAATATTGCAATAATCCCTTATTCAAATTACAGGCAGATGGAACCTTTATTAAATCAGGATGTAATGTACAAATTTCTTTAGCTGATGTAACATCCCAAACAGATGTAGAATATACAATACCCAATTCTTCACACCATCTTTTGAGCTGTCTATGTTGATCTAGATCAAACTCCAGAAATTCACGATGCGTACCATAAGTCTGACCATAAGAATTTTCAGGATGTGGATGTGGAGCATTATACTCTTCACTAGTCAACAATTCCTTATTACAACGTTTTTGAAATTTTACAACATCAGCTTTACAATATGTTGCTGCAGTCATTATCAACTCTTTTGCAATAGACATATCACCTTTGTGATTACAACCTATTTCCGCAATTACTTTAGGAATTTTCATTACAATAAATTTAATCATTTTAATTCGCATTGTAAATACCTCCATATGCAAACTAAAACATATTCATTCAATCAAAATAATACAGTTATTTACTACCTTTTTATATAAACATTCTCTATCTATAGACAGACAATTGATATTTTCTGCATTACTAGACACTTGTAAAGTTCATCAGTCTAAGTTAGTGAAAACTGATATTTCACACCCTAGTAAGCATTCTTCTCCCCAACAACCACATTCGCTATAGTCTTATAAATGATATATAAGTCAAGGAATATTGTCCAATGTTCCATATACCAAATATCAGCTTTAATACGTCCTTCCATCTGTGACAATTCTTTAGTTTCACCACGAAAACCATGTGTTTGCGCCCATCCGGTTACTCCAGGTTTAATAAAATGGCGCACCATATATTTATCAATCAGCCGCGCATAAGTTTCCGTATGAGCCAACATATGAGGGCGAGGACCTACTATCGACATTTCACCTTTAAAGACATTAATAAACTGTGGAAGTTCATCAAGATTAGAGCGTCGAAGAAAATTTCCAAAGCGAGTTTTCCGGGGATCATCAACTGTTGCCTGTTTATTATCCGCTTCTTCATTCACTCTCATAGAACGGAATTTATAGCATTTAAAATCAACACCATTCAAACCAGTGCGCATTTGCTTAAAAATGATAGGACCGGGGGAAGTCATTTTTATGACAACTCCCACGATCAGGTAAATAAGTGGGAATATAGCAACTAGAAAAATTCCTGATAACACAATATCGAATAATCGCTTTAAGAAACGATTTTCCACTTTACTTAATGGTTCATATCTCAAATTCAAAATCGGCATATTGCCAACCATGCTATGCCAAATACGTCGGGGGAATCCCTTACAAACATTAGGAACCCCATGAAAATAAAGCAAATGGTTCTCACAATAATTGATGATGGAAACATTATAGCGCCCCTGCTCCATTGACAATGAACAAAACACGTGTTTTATAGCTGTTTTTTCGGACATAAAATCAACAAAATCGTTAGGATTACCAAGATAAGAACATTGGGTTGAAAAACTATTATTAGGTTCAATATCGAAATAACCGACAATTTCATAAATAGATGCCAATGAGCTTTCCATTTCCTCATATAGCATCTGCATATTATTCCCCCCACCAATAAAAACCGCATAATGTTTGTGCTTACCCTTAGCACAATAACCGATCAACGAATGACGAATGATAATTCGATAAATACTTAATATAACAAAAAGTGTAAAAAAATAGACAACAAAAAAAAGAGGAAAAATGATAGATATTCCACTAAATGCCATAATACATGCCCAAAATACTGAAAATGTTATAATATTTTTCAGTACACGCAGTACAAGCTGATCTGCACGAATTTCCCTACTAGTCCAAACTTTTCCACGAGATGCCGAACATGCTAAATAACAAAGGCTAAGCGAAGTCATCATCAAAGAAGTAGTACATGAAAAAGGCGAATATATAAATACATTTTCCCAAAAGAACAGAAACTGAAACAAACAGAGATTCAGAATGACCAAATCGCCCAGAACTGCAATAAATTCTACTACTTTATTTATTTGGTTAGTTGACGTCATATCATTTTATTAATGGATACTAAGCTCGTATTTCTTTAATTTTATCCAGAAACTCTTCTCCAAAGAGTTTCCAAAACATGACAATGCAAACAGATAAGAAGATAAATACCAAGACGTATACTTTTTTACTAATTCCCGAAGGTTTCAATGGCACTACTGCAGGCTCTACAACCGCAAATACAGGCTTTTCTTCCTGAACTTTAGCTCTGGCAACTTGAAGTTGATTTGCCACTTGACTATAAACCTGATAAGCCAAACTCATATCATTTTGTAAGCGCTCCTGTTCAGCACGAACACTCTGCAAAATGATATTATCATGAGAATCTATATAATTGGCATATTCCTTTTGAGCTGCATAATATTCTTGTTGACGCTCTTTAAACAGTTTCTCTAAATAAATACAATCCTCTTTAGCCTTGGTAGTACGATAGTCTATAATATACTCCTGCAACTTCTTCACAACAGAATCAGCGAGCACTGCGGCAACTTTAGGATTTTGCAAAGTCACAGCAACCGTAGTCATGGATGTTTTCTTATCTACAATAGCAGTAATCGTATTTTTTAAAACTTCAATCTTCTTCGATTCTTTTTGGGATAATTCAATTACACCTTTATTGGTTCTATTAGAATATACTAATTCATCTTCTTCGATAAACAAAGACTTTGCTCCATCAATTATTATACTTGGAAATCCGATTACATAGCTCCACCAAGGGACATATTCTTCATCTAAGTAAGTGTTCAAAGTCATATTCACACCTTTCGATGCAGGTATTTCCATTGTAGAAAGTTCTAATAAAAAAGGAGTAGAAGATACAATATCAGCAGACAAAGAAGCATTCAAAGCATCAGTACCATCCCCCATGGCAACGTCACTTCCCAAAAAAGAAGCTGCCAAACCAGATAGACCAGTACCTTTATTACTGCTCATCTCCGGAGAAAGGGTTACTTCAGCGGTATATTGCTTTGGAATACAAATTGCTATAATAACACCAATTATCAAACCAATACTAGCAGCTTTATAGATTGTCTTACGAATACCTATAATCTTACGAAGAATATCCATCAAATCTATTTCGGCCTCTTTATCTATATGGTTACTCTGACCCTGTTCTATTTCTTTTTCAGATTCCCCTTCTGTCATAATGGTATAAACTGTTTTCTTTTATTTCTTTATCAGATTAGCAATAGATGCAACCATCATTCCCAACGTACTGAATGTAGTAGCATAACCTAAGATATTACCAATATTAGTCCTTTTCTTAGCCTTACTAGGCACAATGATCTCACAACCCGGTTCGATCTGTTTCTTACCGCTACCTTTCACTTTAGTTACCTGACCGTTCATATAAACGATGAATTTTTTACTCTTCTTCGCATTCTCAGAATAACCACCAGCTTGATCTAGATAATAATCTATATTCTTTCCTTCCATATAAGAAACGGTATTCGGAACCATTACAGCACCATTGATTGTAACCGTATTATTGTTTTTCGGAATAGAAATTACATCACCCTCACGCAAGACAATATCCGCTGTACTTCCAGGATTCGCTAGTGCGTTTTCCAAGTCAATACCAACACTAAAGGTATCTTCTACACGAACACCCAAAGAGTCCATCATAGCCTCACCCAACTGTCTGCTCATCAAACGAATTACATCACCCATGCGTTTCTTTTCACTCGCATTGGCCACACGAGTCAGTTTTGCACCACGTAAGTAGGCATAATTCGTTGCACCTCCCGCTTTATTGATCAAGTCTGAAAGACGTTCTTCACGACTAGTCATAGCATAAGAGCCTCCGAACAGAATTTCACCTTCAACAACTACATTCTGCTGAGCCTGATAACCCGGACTACGACGTACATAAACTTCATCATAAGGTTGAAGTACAAAGCCAGGCGTTCCATCTACAACAAAACCTTCTTTCAGGGAGAATGTATATATATGGCCAATAGTATCGTTATCTACCGTACTACGAGGATTCTTGATTCTACGGGATACATCCACACGGACGACGGAAGCGGCCTCACGTAAGCCACCTGCTTGAATAATCAAGTCTTCAAGGGTCATGTTATCAGCATAAGGATAAGAATCCGGTTTGGCTACTTCACCATGGATTACAACATCACCTCTATCTTCTAAGTCATGGATGCTCGGAATATAAAGGATGTCATTTTTCATCAAGATAATGTTTTGGAAAGTACCATTCATGATGGCTTTAATATCTACAGGGACAACTTCAGTAGTAAGGTCTTCACGCTGACGATAAAGGACAGCACGATTCAAGAAAGCATCACCTGTCAAGCCTTGGGCTTCGTTTACCAGTTCGCGGACTGTGTTTAATTTTCCATTCAATTGATAGATGCCAGGACGGTAAACAGCTCCGCGGATTTCAAGTTTATTGATGAAGCGGTTAAGGATGGCTTCAGCTGTCACAACATCACCATTCCGCATTTTATAGACACTATAATCGAGGTCTTTGACTGTGTTTACTTCATACTCCTGTCCGTTCTGACGTACGACACGTAAGGAACGGGTGTAAGCGTCGGCTTCAAAGCCACCGGCATAGCTGATAAGAGTGGATAGACTCTCATCCTTTTTCATTTCGAAACGCATCGGGCGTTTAACTTTTCCATCGATCTTAACCAATACGTCATAGGCGGGAACAATCACGACATCACCTTCCTGAAGACGGATGTCATCCTGAATGTGGCCTTTCATGATAAATTGGTAGACGTCAATCGTGGCGATGTTCTTACCGTTACGTACCAGCTGGACATTACGAAGGCTACCTATGTCACTGACTCCACCTGCACGATAAAGTGCATGGAAGACAGTAGAAAAGGAAGAGAGAGAGTAAGTGCCCGGCTGGACTACTTCACCCATCACATTGATTTGAATAGTACGGATGCTGCCCAAAGTCAGACGGATGTCAGAAGTGGGGTCATTCGTATTATTGAGACCATTATATATTTTGTTTAATGTTTTTTTAAGATAGTCGTTGGCTTCAGCAATAGTTAGTCCGTTCAGGTTGACAGGACCTATTTTCTGAATGTTGATAGTGCCGTCAGGAGAAATCTGTTGGCGGATAGTGTTCTGGCTGGCTCCCCAAATATCAATAATCACTTCATCACCAGGACCCAGACGGTAATTTAAAGGGGTGGCGATGTTGACACTGGGTTCAAAAGTCAGGTTACGGGTATTAAAAATGTTACGTCCGAAAACCTGATTACCACGTGCGAGGTCTTGAGTACTCGGATGGTCTTCCAGCATATCGGAGGTGTTCTCCTTCATTTCTTCACGTAAGCGTGATTCATTGACATCCGTACCGGTAGCGTTGGAAGCATTGACATTGTTCTGCTGCTCATAAAGCTGCTTCACACGCATAGCCTGTTCTTTAGTCACGCCCTTACGTGCAAGTTCGGAGGCTAATTGTTTTTGTTCTTTCCCTTGTCTAATCCCCTCTTTGACATACTCCAATACTTGAGAATCACTCATATTTTGAGCCATCAAAGGAGAAAAAACTCCTAACAGTAGAATGAATAGAAATATGTTAAAGTTTTTTTGTGTCGTCATTACTAATCTTTGTAGGTTCTACATAACCGATTGGCATATCTACACAAGCACAGCCAAGCATATTTAAACGAACGGCAATCTTACTCTTACCCCCGACAGTCACGAGTTCGCCAACAAGGCCGCTCAAAGGACCTTTTATGACACGAACTTTCTCACCACGCGCCAGTGGAGTATCATTCATACAGACTGCTTCATCGGAATAATCGAGCATGAAACGGAAACGCGCCATCTGCTCGTCAGGAATAACGGCAGGAGTGCTTTCACCACGCATCACCATATAACGGCTAACTGTGGAGAAGCTTAGGACTTCCATACGCTCTTTTGGATTGACATGAACAAAAACCATCATGGGAAGCAAGACTGTATCAACCATCTTTCGACGGTCGCTCCATTGATGGATCTGTTGCTGAACGGGAACAAAAGAATCAATTCCCATCTTAGACAAACGCTCGGATACCTTCTTCTCGTGATGCATTCGAACGAGTGCTACATACCAGCGTTTTGAGTGTGCTACGCCTTCCCCTGTCCCACTAATAGGCCCGGCATTTACTGATTTTGGTTTCGTTAAAATCATATTTTTTTACCCCATGTGATTCCGTTACTTCTTAGGTAACGGATAACACACATATAGGATACACATAGCAGTGAAAAAAGGAAAAAATCGATTATGAGGGAATATAAAAGCGGGTACCTAACATTCAATATAAGACTTTTTTGAATTTAGGTAATAAAAATCCCTTGAGCATGAAGATGTTATCTTTCATGTTCAGATAGATTCATGTTGCATATTTGAGAGAAAAAGGAAAAAAAGAAGTTTTTTGCTTGTTTGCTATTAATATTTTTACCTATCTTTGTAGCGAATATATTTCCGTTACCTAAGAAGTAACACCAGCGTTAAGTCCCTAATCCATAATGCTTTAATAATATTAATCAGAACATTTTAAAACTACATACGTAAGAATAATTCAATTTATTAACCTTTGTTCTTTCTTCCAATTCGAAACCCTTTAAATATATCTGTGTTGTTTTAATAGATTTGTGCCCTAATGATTCGCTAATCATCTCGATAGGAACACCTCTGTACTTGGCAGTCGTAGCCCAAGAATGACGAAGCGTGTAAGATGTGACGGATGAAGATATCCTTAATTTTCTAGACAGGCTTTTCAAATCATTATTAAAACGTCTCAAGGCTGACTGATATTCACGATATGCTTCCTCTTCATCTCTCTTATATGCTCCGCTTAATATCCGGAAAAGATAATCAGGATAATCGGGACTCCGCGCATCGGTTTTATTGTATAATCCTCCGATTGCATTGTGCGCTGACTCCAGCACTTCTATACTCATAGGAGTACCAGTCTTGAGACGGTTGTACTTTAAAAGACCTTGTTTCAAATTAGATTTTTCCAGATGGGCCAAATCAGAAAAAGGCATTCCACAAAACTGAAATAACAGATTGGCAATGGCCTGTGTCCGGCGAAGCTTTTCCGATTGAGGATCTTTGTTTAGTAATATGTGAAGTTCACCGATCGGGATGGCTTTCTTCTGACGTGTGTCCACCCCGGTAAATACATCCCGGAACAAGCCATGTACATAAGGAGCCTGATGCGTATCAACTCCGCGATTGTAGATACTACGAAGCATACGCATATACGTAGAAATCGTATTAGGCTTCAAACGGGAAGCCAACAGATAGTTGCTATACCTCTTTAGAGTTTCGCGGTTTATCCTACTAAACGTAATGGATTGGGTTCCACAAAACTGCGAAAAAGAACGAATAGCGTGTTTATACACGTGGGCCGTAGAATAACGCCCCTCTTGTCGCAAACAATCGATGTAATTGTTTGCACAAATAGTAAATCGATTTTTTTCCATAAATTATAACTTATCTCATAAGTGTTATTAAAAAACGTGCGGAATATAGTAAGATTATAGATAAAATGAAGCACATTTTTAAATTTAGTCGCTGTTTTAGATCGAAAATCGAATAATTTCTAAAAAAAATAAGTGAAGCCATGCAATATTTTCAATAAGCGTGCATTTAACTTATAAAAGAGGGGAAAAAGGGAAATCAAACCATATATCATTAAAACCTACAACCTGAGCTTAACAAGTGAAGTGGGGAAAAATAAAAAAAAGAGAGAGAGTTTTTTATACAACGTCCCCCAAAACGAGGAATCCCTGCCAATTTTCGAGTTGGCAGGGATTCATTTTTACTTATGTTGTTTTTCGAAGAGGTAATCTCTTACTTGCAGTATTTGGTAATCAGCTCATCTACATTCGGATCACCCAGTTCTTTTGCTTTCTTAAAGTTACCGCAAGCTTCATCTGTCTTCTTCAACTGTATCTGACAAAGTCCCAGTAAGCGGTAAGCCTCGGCATATTTAGGATCAGCCTTCAGTATATTATTCAAAATCTGAATAGCTTCTTCGTAACGTCCTACACGCAGGTTTACAACGGCATGTTCCGCCTGATAGGTCAGGTCTGTCGGATTCATTTCGATTGCTTTAACTATATCATCCAAGGCGCGTTGGAATTGGCGTGCTTTCAAAGCGGCCTGTTCGCGATAGTAATAGAATACGTCGTTCACTTCTCCTTTGACTGCTGTATGATAAGCATCATAATCGAGCATTGCATTCCGTGGCTGGCCGGCATTCATGTTCATCTGCGCACGTTCCAACAAATATGGAGCAAAATCTGCTGTGATCGGTTGCGGGCAACGGGCAATACAGCTATCCATTAAAGCTACGACTTCTTTCGGGTCACCTTTCGCCAGTTCCTTCGTCTTGGCAGCACTAAAGAAAGTGGCCGGAGAAGCAATGTTGCTGGCATTTACCTTTTCATAAGCTGCCAAAGCACCGGCATAGTCTTGCTGGGCAAACAGTATATCGCCTTCCATTTGAATATAAATAGGCAGCGGATCAATAGCGATTGCCTGACGAACATTCTGCAAAGCAGTGTCATACGTCCAGTCTTTATACGTTTTTTCCGGCTTCGACAATTGATAAGCATACATCAGCTTACCTATATTATAATATACATCATCTTTTTTCTGGGCTACTTTCAAAGCCTGATTAAAGTCGGCAACTGCTTTATCATACCAAGCCTGATCGTCTTTGCCTTTAGCTGCATAATAATTGGCACGACGAAGATAACCATCCGCATTGGCAGGGAACTGACGGATGAAATCATCCAACAGCTTTTCGTAATCGTCGCCCGACAGGCTCGAAGATGCCATAAACAAGTACACTAATGCCTGGTCTTCCGTCTCGGGCAGGCCTTTCCGGATGCCAATCTTTTTCAAAGCAGCGTCTCCCAAAGAAAGAGCACTGATTTTCTGCGCCATGGCAAAAGCTGCTCCTGCCGCATAACAAGTAGTCACCGTATCGATGCCGGATGACTTCTGCGCAATGCCAAATACCTGACCTTCGGCATTCATCACCGGACAGCTCACCATCTTATCTTTCATCTGCATACCCAATGTATAGTAATGATATTCTCCGGCTACTTTGGAAACTTCTTTCACTTTACCAGTAACGCAAGCAATACTTTTCTGTGTAGAATAAGGAAGCATCCACGCATCGGCTCCCACTGCCGGAGCTGTTTTAGCCACAATGAGCGCAGGCACTTTCTTCTCGGTGATAGCCACACGGAACTTAATGACATCATACATATCATTCGCTCCAAGTATCAGGCTAACCGGCATCTGCTTGCCTTCGGAAGTGATTACCACTGCACGTTCGGCTCCTTTAAAAAGAGTATAATCTGATAAAGCCAATCCATCTTCGGATACAAAAAATCCGTTTCCGGTATTCAGCATTTTATCATTCTTGTCATAAGTCACCACAGAGAAGACTGCCCGTTTTGCCTTCTCTACCCATTTGGGAGTTTGCGCCATGCTTCCCTGTATCAGGAAGAAAAGCAGCAAAGGTAGAATTAAAATCTTCTTCATATCAATCATTATTTCTTTGTTTCACAGCTTCGTAAACCAGGATACCGGCAGCCACAGAAACATTCAGAGATTCGATGGTGCCCAGCATCGGGATTTTCACCCATTCGTCGCAGAGCGCAAGGTTTTCATAAGAAACTCCCGTATCCTCCGCTCCCATAATGATGCACAACGGTCCTGTATAATCGGCTTTTGTATAGTCGTAATCTCCCTTCTCGGTAGCAGCAACAATGCGGAAACCACTGTCTTTCAGATATTGCAGCGTTGAACGGAGGTTCTGCTCACGACACACAGGCAGCGTGTGCAGCGCTCCTGCCGATGTTTTCACGGCATCAGCATTGACAGACGCACTCCCGCGGACAGGAATAATCACTGCATCGACAGCTGCACATTCGCAGGTACGGGCAATGGCTCCGAAATTACGTACATCGGTCACTCCGTCCAGCATAACAAAAAACGGATTCTTCCCTTGTTCGAACAAGAAAGGAACAAGATCTTCCGTTTTCTGATAAGTCACAGAAGAAATGAAAGCAATCACTCCCTGATGATTTTTCCGGGTAATGCGGTTAATACGTTCTACCGGAACACGCTGAACCGGTATCATCAGCCCTTTCAAAGCAGCAAACAATTCTTTGGAAAGATCACTCTGAATGTCTTTCTTTACCAGAATTTTATCAATCTCTTTACCTGCCTGAATGGCTTCTATCACGGCACGAACACCGAAAATCATTTCACTTTTATCCAACATCTATTTGATTTACTATTTTACTATTTACAATTTACTACTTATCAGTTACCGCTTAACAATTCACTACCTCAACAACTACTTTGAATGAATCAATTTAGCCATTAATTACTTAGCATCAAGCAGGGATTTGGCGTTACTAAGGGCGGCCTCGGTCAAAGTGGCGCCACTAAGCATGTGAGCTATTTCCTCTACTCGTTCTTCATCGGTGAGACGGCGGATATGACTGTTTGTTTCCGTATCGCTGTCTTTCTTATATACTTTATAATGTGCACGTCCGCGGGCAGCAATCTGCGGCAAGTGGGTGATGCTGATTACCTGACGGTTCCGGTCGCCCATTTCCTGCATCATGTCCGCCATGCGGTCGGCTATTTCACCGGAGACACCGGTATCTATTTCATCAAATACGATAGTCGGCAGTTTCACGGCTCCGGCAATCAATGCTTTGATAGAAAGCATGACACGGGCAATTTCACCTCCCGAAGCTACGGAAGAGATATTCTGCAAGGTACCATTCTTATTGGCAGAAAACAGGAAGTTGACTGTATCTTCTCCTTGCAATCCCGGCTCTTTCTTCAGTCCCATTTCGATCTGGAAACGAACATTCGGCATTCCCAACGGAATCAAGCGGGCAGCCAATTGCTTTTCCACTTCACGCGCAGCTTTCGTACGGGCTTTGGTGAGCAGTTCTGCTTGTTGTTTCACTTGCTTATATTGTTCCTCTTTACGAGCGGTCAGCTCGGCAATACGCTCATCGTATGAAGTGATGTCGGACAATTTGCTACGATATTCATCCGTCAACGCTATCAACTCGTCAAGAGTCTGTACCCGGTGTTTCTGTTGCAGGGAATAAATCAGATTCAGCCGTTCGTTCACTTCTTCCAGGCGGACCGGATTAAATTCAACGGAATCACTTTGCGAAGAGACTTCGTGCGAAATATCTTTCAATTCGATATAGGCGCTCTCCATACGTTCGGTAAGTTCCTTAGCGGGCTGATAGACTCTTTGCAGGCTATTCAGCGTATTCAGACTATCTTTCAGGTAAGAAAGCAATCCGCCTTCATCCGAGACAAATGACTGTTCTACCCGGTAAAGTCCGGCTTTAATTTCCTCCGCATGACTTAGTGTTTCGGCTTCCTGCTCCAGTTCCTCCTGCTCGCCTTCCACAAGATGGGCTTCTTCGAGCTGTTCAAGTTGGAAACGGATATAATCTTCATCAGAACGGCTTTTCTCTGCCAGTGACATTAATTCAGCCAGTTCGCGTTCTGTCTGCTTCCATTCGCCATAACGCAGATGGTATTTCTCCAATGCTGCATCATTATGTGCCAGAATATCAAGCACGTTCAACTGGAATCCTTCTTTATTAAGTAACAGATTCTGATGTTGAGAATGTACATCTATCAATTGTTCGCCCAGCTCTTTCATTTGTGCCAGTGAAGCGGGAGTATCATTGATGAATGCTCTGCTTTTGCCGGAAGCCTGTACCTCACGACGCAAAATACACTCTTCATCATATTCCAATTCGTTTTCTTCAAAAAACGGACGCATACCGTAGGCAGCAATATCGAACCGTGCCTCTATAATACATTTGGAAGCTCCGCGACGAATCGCTTTCACATCGGCACGCTGCCCCAGCAGGAGCCAATAGCTCCCAGAATAATTGATTTCCCGGCTCCCGTTTCACCTGTTATAACGGAAAAGCCTGTTTCAAAACTGATATCCAGTTTTTCTATCAATGCGTAATTCTGAATGTATAGTGAACGTAACAAACTAATTAAAAATTAAAATTTGAAAATTAAAAATTGGGAGACAGGGTGGCTACCAGACGATCAATGATGTCTTGAGCTACTTCCGTTTTCGACTTCAGAGGATAGTCTGTACGACCTTTCCTGTCGATTATACTTATCTTATTGGTATCATGGCGGAAACCGGCTCCTGCATCATTCAACGAGTTGAGCACAATAAAATCGAAGTTCTTGCGTTCGAGCTTTCCTTCGGCATTCTGCTGCTCATTATTGGTTTCGAGTGCAAAGCCAACCAGGCATTGTTGTTTTCTTTTTATGGCTCCTAAAGAGGCAGCAATATCTTGTGTTGCCCGAAGATGCAGGGTCAGTTCTTCTTCTTTTTCCCGCTTAATCTTCTTATCGGCTACCGTTGCCGGACGATAGTCGGCTACTGCCGCACAAAGAATACCTGCATCAGCATCCGGGAAATGAGCCTGCGCTGCTTTGTACATTTCTTCAGCAGATTCGACATCGACACGGATTATGCCAGAATGTTGCGTTTTGAGTTGCACAGGGCCTGTAATCAAGGTCACTTGCGCTCCGCGACGGGCACATTCTTCTGCCAACGCGAATCCCATCTTTCCGGACGAATAATTGCCGATGAAACGCACCGGGTCAATCTTTTCGTAAGTCGGTCCGGCGGTAATCATCACTTTCTTTCCGGACAGTTCGTCATTCGAAGCAAAGAATTCATCCAATACCCGGATGATATTCTCCGGCTCTTCCATTCGCCCCTTCCCTACCAGATGGCTGGCTAGTTCTCCTGTCCCCGGCTCGATAATATGATTACCATAGGAACGCAGAATATCCAGATTTTTCTGGGTGGCAGGATGAGCAAACATATCGAGGTCCATTGCCGGAGCAACAAACACGGGAGCTTTTGCTGAAAGATAAGTGGTTATCAGCATATTGTCGGCTATTCCGTTGGCCATTTTACCGATGGTGGAGGCAGTGGCCGGCGCAATCAATACGGCATCCGCCCATAAACCGAGATCAACGTGGCTATTCCACGTTCCGTCACGTTGGGCAAAAAACTCACTGATGACCGGTTTGCTGGTCAAAGCCGAAAGAGTGATCGGAGTAATAAATTCTTTTCCCGCCGGAGTAATTACGACCTGCACTTCCGCTCCTTGTTTTATCAGTCCGCGAATGATATAGCACGCCTTATACGCGGCAATACTGCCGGTAATTCCAAGAATTATTTTCTTTCCTTTTAGCATTATTTTGTAATCAAATTACTCATTTCACGCAAGCGGATTTTTGTCAATGCCGCCTTGGTGTTCAGCGTGAAGTCACTATTCAAAATCCAACTGTAATATCCGGGATCTTTCTTCAAAACCTCGGCAACAGACATTCCCTTATATTTTCCGAAGTTGAACACTTCTACTCCGTTATCATCGTACACCATGCGTCCGGCAAAATCGACATTCTTGCTGAAACTTGAATAATCTGCCAGGAACGCAATATCATTCTGAAGATCGGAGTAACGGTCGAGCTGCGCTTTCAACACTTCGTAAGTAGCCCGTGTATCTGCTTCGGCAGTGTGTGCATCTTCCAGATTCTTGTCGCAATAGAACTTGTAGGCAGCAGATAGGGTGCGTTGTTCCATTTTGTGGAAGATGACCTGTACATCTACAAATTTACGTTTTGTCATATCAATATCTACTCCGGCACGAAGAAATTCTTCGGCAAGAACAGGAATATCAAAACGGTTGGAATTAAATCCTGCCAAATCGCAACCTTCAATGTCTCGGGCTATGTTTTTCGCTACTTCTTTAAAAGTAGGACAATCTGCTACGTCGGCATCATAAATACCATGTATAGCAGAGGATGCTTCCGGAATATGCATTTCAGGATTGATACGTAATGTCTTTGCTTCTTCATTTCCATTCGGATATACTTTCAGATAGCAGATTTCAACAATTCGGTCTGTGTTGATATTGGTTCCTGTTGTTTCTAAATCAAAGAAAACAATGGGGTTTTTCAGGTTTAATTTCATTTCTGTTTATTTTATTGAGTCACCACAGAGGACGCAGAGGACACAGAGGGTTATTTAATAAATATTCAAATTTATCCTCTGTGTCCTCTGCGTCCTCTGTGGTGAATTAACATTAATCATTTAGCATCATCGGCATCAGCAGCATCAGCAAGTCTTCGTTTTCTTCCTGCTCTACCGGGATGATTACTCCGGCACGTGAAGGATCTGCAAGTTCGATGACTACTTCATCTGCCGAAATATTGTTCAGTATGTCGATGAGGAACGTCGATTTAAAACCGATACTCATTGCAGCACCTGCATACTGGCAAACTTGTGTTTCTTCGGCAGAAGTAGAGAAATCAATATCTTGTGCGGAAATCACAATCTGGTTTTCCTGCATACGAAGTTTAATCAAACTGCTGGCTTGTGACGAGAAGATAGACACACGGCGCAAAGCTCCTACCAACTGTTGGCGGTCTACGGTTACTTTGTGCGGGTTGTTTTGCGGAATTACCGAGTTGTAGTTCGGGTAACGTCCTTCAATCAGGCGGCAAACCATCCGGTAGCTTTCAAGCATGAATACAGCATTGCGTTCGTCAAATTCGATGGTCACTGCGCCTTGTTCTTTCGGCAAAAGATTCTTTAGCAATGTAGCCGGTTTCTTCGGAAGGATGAAGGCTGCACGCTCGTTGCCTTTGGCTGCCAACGTTTTACAACGCACCAGTTTATGACCGTCCGAAGCAACCATTGTAATGTCTTCTGTTGTAATATCGAAATAAATACCGTTCATCACCGGACGAAGTTCATCATCGGCAGTAGCAAACACCGAACGGTTGATACCTCCCAAAAGTACGCTTGCTTCCATTTCTACGCGGACAGCATTATCCCCCAGTGTAGCCGATTGCGGGAATTCATCCGCATTCTGCCCCATCAGGCTGTATTTTCCGTTCTGGTACTGCACCGTTATTTCATAATTATCCGGATTGATATCGAATGTGAGTGGTTGCTCCGGAATTTCTTTCAGTGCGTCAAGCAATGTTTTCGCTACTACGGCAAAACGCCCGTTCGTATCGCTTTCATTCACTTCTACGGTAGTCACCATCGTTGTTTCACTGTCGGATACAGTCACAGACAAAGTTCCGTCTTCCAGTTCGAAGAGGAAACAATCGAGAATTGGCAGCGCATTTTTTGAATTAATAACACGGCTGATGGCCTGTAAATGGCTGGAAAGAGCAGTACTTGAAACGATAAATTTCATATATTTTCGTGTATTTAAGTTTTAAATGTTCTATCGCACAAAGTTACGAAAAAAGATTTGGGCTGCCCAATAAAAACAAAAGAAAAAAACAGGTATTGTGCGAGGGATATTACTAAAAAATTGTAACTTCGCCGCAGAATTTAAAATTATCGCAATGGAATTTACAGGAAAAATCATCGCTATCCTCCCCCCGAGAGGCGGAGTTTCAAAAACTAGCGGCAACGAGTGGAAATCACAAGAGTACGTTATCGAAAACCACGACCAATATCCACGTAAAATGTGCTTCGACGTATTTGGCGCAGACAAAATCGAGCAGTTCAACATTCAAATGGGCGAAGAATTGACTGTATCATTCGACGTTGACGCCCGTCAGTGGAATGATCGCTGGTTCAATAGTATCCGCGCATGGAAAGTAGAACGTGTTAGCACAGGTGCTCCAATGGCTTCCGGTTCTCCCGTTCCTCCTCCAGCTCCATCGGCTATGCCGGAATTTACTCCGGGCGATGCCAAAGACGATCTGCCATTCTAAACCGAAAGTCATTTGTTCGATGAATAAGCATAAAAAACTCCCGATAGGATTAAACTCCATCGGGAGTTTTTTTATCTCCTTTTCTCCCGAAAAAAAACAAATCTTTTTCTTCTTCTTTTTCATCTTCAGAAGAAGAAGTTTTTTTATTTATTTCTTTGTTTATAATGGGGGATGAATTTTTCTGTATATTTTACAGATTTAAATGTTAAAATCACCCATAATAAGCTGACCATAGGACTATTATAAGCACACATATAAAAACGGCAAAAATGCAAAAAGAAAAAAAACAAAAAGGCGTTTCTCCAAAAGCAGAACGCACACAAAAAAGTATGGGTCAATGGAGCAAAAAAAACGATAAACAGCATCTTAAAAATGTATGGAGGAAGCAGGCAAAGTTTATGGATAATCCAGCCAAAAGCTATGGAGGTTTTCAGAAAAATGATCGCAGACAAACGATGATTTTTTATTCTGATTTATATTTCAAAACAATATTAGGATATACCATTCCGTCTGCACAGGCAAACTGAACAAAGAGGGTGAAATGACAGAAGAAGTCGGCGTTGCGCAGAAAGAAATCCGGTACAAAACGAACGTGATTTTCTGATTGTTGGAATATGTGGTCGAAATCCGCCATCAGCATAAAATGGTAGGAATCGGACAAATGATCCATGCCTGTCTGATAGGCCATCGCTCCATTGAGCACCTCACCTTTATCCAGTTGGCGAATATAATGCGCGAGAGCATCCGCATCAGGAGCGAGCAACAAGCGCCCGCCATAGAAGGCTGCATATACATCCAAGGTTGGTTCCGCAAAACTGGTTAGTTGTTCAAACAATGTTGTTTGAGGTAACCGATAGATAGGATATGCTTTATTTACAGTATAACAAAAAGTTATACGCGGATTTCTTCTTCCTTCGTCCGCCGAAGCGGCATTAACAAGGGCACGAAGCATTCGCTCGGCTTCCGTTACATCTGCCACCGACAGGCTCAAGACTGCCGCTGCACCCTGCAAAGTATCTTCACACTGAAAGAGACAGGCAACCAAATCCTGCCCGGCATTTTCCATCAGATAGCGTGAAAACTCTTTATCCCTATTTTGCACTTCACTCGTGCGGGCAGGCACGCGCTGTCCTTGGGCATTTCCATAAGAAAGCAGAGACACCCAGTCCGTAATCCCTTGCCTGCTAAAATAGAAAGCAGTAGACGGTAACACTTCTCCCGGAAATCCCTTAACGGATTGTTGCTGGCGAAGCTGGTTTATAAACGCAAAGCAAGTGTCTGCATCGTGAGTGATGCCGGAGAAATAGATGAAATCATCTTTCATTTTCATGTCAAATTCCGTCCATCCCATCAACCCTTGCATACGGGTATAGATGGTAGCAGCAGCCGCACTTTTTTTCGGAGCACGTATTCCTGTAAAGGTAGAATCATCAGCCAACGATTTTCCACTTTTATACGCATCAATAACGTTTTCAATCAGTTTTTTCTGAAAGCTCAATGCCATAAAATCGGATGTCAGATAGCAGGCTAGAAAATCACCGTCCGCCATGGGATAAATAATTATCTCTTCTCCTTTGTAAATAAACGTTTTCGGCGGATAAAGTGAGGATATATATTTGCGTACAAATCTGTTTACCAACTCCTTATCTCCATTTCCCAATCTGCAATAGAGCACTTGATTACGTTCGTTATCCGGCTCGTGGAAACTAATCAACATTTGATTCATTTGCCGGCTTAAACCGTGGGGAGTATCTTCTGAAAGGGCGTAAAGGCTCTGTTTCAGATAAGAAAAGAGTTTGGATACATAAAGATATTGCTGATTTTTACTGCAAGTCAGCTCATCGACTTCTGCTACAAATTCGAGCACGTCATCAGTAACGAATACTGCTGAAGTTGTGGATGGCACCAGTTCATAAAGATTAAAGTCTTTCTGCCCTTCAGCTGCTGACAGTCTAAAAAAAGAGTACAATGCGAAACCTGAGCACAAAAGTACAACAGAAGATGTGATCGCTATTTTCACTATCGTACGAAGTTTCATAATATTCGCTGTTTATCGGCTAGGTGCAAAAATAATAATTTCTACAAAGAAAACAAAACTTTTGCTAAAAATTTCACCGGTAATCAAACATAGATATCCAATCCGTCGAACGCCAGGTGAATATTTTCCGGAAGGTTCTTTTCAACCTCCGCATGCAAGCCCATATCATGACTCATGTGTATAAAGTATGTCTTCTTTGCCTGAATACGCCGGGCCACCGCCAATGCTTCTTCCAAATTTTGGTGAGTAGGATGCGAGGCGATCCGAAGCGCATTCATTACCAAAACATCTATTCCTGCCAATTGTTCATAGGATTCTTCGGGCATGGTCAACATATCAGTGATATACCCCAACTGCCCGATACGATACCCCAGAATCGGCAGTCGGCCATGCATCACACGCAGAGGAAGCACTTCCGTGTGGTTTACAGCAAAGGATTGCCCCACCGAAATTTCCTGTAAAGGAATATCGGGAACACCCGGATAACGATGGTCGACAAAGCAATAGGGCATACGCAAACGCAATCCCTGCGCTACATAATCTTCCGCATAAATAGGCACGGAACCGAACCGGCAAAACGGACGTAAATCGTCCAGTCCGCTACATGGTCATAATGTTCGTGCGTAATGAGCACACCATCTATCCTCTCAAAAGGGAGATGTAATACCTGTGTCCGGAAATCGGGACCACAATCTATCAGAATCCGCGCGTCATCTGTCTCCACAATAGCAGATGCACGCAATCGATTATCTTTCGGATCGGAAGAAGTACAAACCGGACATGTACAGCCGATTTGAGGTACTCCCGTCGATGTTCCACTTCCTATAATTCTTACTTTCACTTGTTTATTCTCAATTTATAAAGTTGACTTCCGGATGGATATCAATACCGAACTTCTCACGAACAGAGGCTCGGACCGCATCTGAAAGTGCAATAATATCACTACCTTTTGCTCCGCCACGGTTCACCAGCACCAGTGCTTGTTTATCATGCACGGCAGCCGGTCCCAAGGCTTTTCCTTTCCAGCCGCATTGGTCAATCATCCACCCTGCCGGAATTTTTACGCGGCCGTCGGCCAGCTCATAGTAGGGTATGCGGGGATATTCCTGTTGCAAGGCTTCCAGTTTTTCTTTCGGCACAATGGGGTTCATAAAGAAACTGCCGGCATTACCCACACTTTCGGATCGGGCAGCTTGCTCTCGCGAATAGCAATAATCACTTTCCGGACAACAGAAAGTGTCAACGACGGATATTTTTCAAGCTCCTGACGAATGGTGCCATAGTCTAATGTATAATGTTCTTCTTTACTTAGCCGGAAACGGACATAAGTAACAAAAGCCGATTTGTTTTCCGAACGCTTAAAAATACTGTTGCGATAGGTATATCCACATTCACCAACTGAATAAACGCGTTCTTCAGCTTGAATGTTCACTGTTTCCACAGCCGTTATCAGATCTTTTACCTCAACGCCATAGGCTCCGATATTCTGTACTGCACTTGCCCCCACCTCACCGGGAATCAGCGACAGGTTCTCCGCTCCATACCATCCATGCTCTACACAATAAGCTACAAAGTCATCCCATACCACCCCTGCTCCCACTCGCACTGATACAGAGTGAGCATCTTCTTCCGTCACTTCGATTCCTTCAATGCGGGAATGCAATATCAACCCGTCGTAATCTTTGGTAAACAACAGGTTACTGCCACCACCAATATGCAAAAAAGGTGTCGTAACGGCACCTTGCACAATCAGCTTCTTCAGTTCTTCAACCGAAGTGTACTCTAAAAAACGAGCGGCACTGACATCAATGCCGAATGTATTGTAGGGTAAAAGAGAATACATATATTTTTAATTATAAGTTATATCATTATTCGTTATAAGCCGGCAAATACTGTTATATCATTAACAGCAAGGCTATTTCTTGTAGCGTATTACTACCTGCATCAAATGCTTGTATCTTCAAACTTATACAATTCCCATTCCCCGGCTTTGCGACGGAAATAGAGGATATTGGAAAAACCATTACCGATACCTTTCAACGCCAGAATTTTCGTTGGCGAATCATCGTCATTCCGCTGCCCGTAATTGATATTAGAAAGACGATCGGCAGGAAGTCCCGGTTTAAAAGCGAACCACTGATTAAGATCGAGGGTGGTCTCCAGAATAGAGAAATCATCGTCCGGATCGGTGGTTACAAAAGCCAGAGGCTCACACACACGCTTACTCTGAAAAAGACTATCTGCGGCAAAGTGTCCGAAAAACTCCACGAAATTTTCATTATCATTTTGCTTAATGGGACGCAGATTAATTGCCTCTAGCATCCATGCACCTTTGATACGCTCAAAATAGTATTTCTTTACCATTCGTGTTTTCACAAACACCCATTCTACCTGTACGGAAGTGAGGGAGGTATCTCCTACTAAATCCATATCTTCTTCTCTATCAAACAGAAGCGTATAATAATGCTGTTTGGTAAACAAGTCATCATGCTTCCAGTTATGCTCCTCGATATTCGTTTTTTTATCTCCATTGTAGTAAGGCAACGGAAATTTCACACGCTGACGCTGCAACACGTCATCGGAAGCAAAATTGTAGATAAAATCATCGAAAGATTCATCTGCCTGTATAGGTTGCGGATCTTCCGGCGATTCATCACAGTGAATAGAATCGGCTACCCGCCGGATAGAATCCACTTCTTTTGTGATAGATGCGAAGGGGTCAATGTTTGTTTTCTTGTTTCCACAAGCACCCAGTATACCGAGCAACATGACCCCTACAATTAGTTTTTTCATTATTTTAGTTTCTCTCTTAACTTTTCAAGCATATCTACCGTCATGCTTTCCAAATCGTAGGCCGCTTCCAGCCCCACTCTTCACGAGCGCAGGTGTCATCCAGACTATCGGGCCAGCTATCGGCAATGCGCTGTTTCAAAGGATCTATATCATAGATCATCTCAAACTGCGGCACATGCTTCCTGATAGCCTGATAAATCGTCTCCGGGTCGAAACTCATCGAGGCGATATTGAAAGCATTTCGGTGTATCAATTTTGTCGGATCAGCTTCCATCAGCGTAATTGCTGCGTTCAGCGCATCCGGCATGTACATCATATCCATCAAAGTGCCTTGCTTAATGGGGCACACAAATTTTTCTCCTTTCACCGCCGAGTAATAAATATCGACAGCATAATCGGTCGTACCTCCTCCCGGAGGGGTCACATTCGAAATAATGCCCGGAAAACGGACAGCACGGGTATCAACACCATATTTATTAAAATAGTAGTCACTTAGCAACTCGGTCGTTACCTTGGTGACTCCATACATGGTGCGCGGACGCTGAATTGTATCCTGCGGTGTTTTCGTATGAGGCGTACTAGCGCCAAACGAACCGATAGAACTCGGAGTAAACACTGCACATCCTTGTTCGCGTGCCACTTCCAATACATTCCATAATCCATCGATACCTATTTTCCAGGCCAGCTTGGGTTTCGACTCGGCAACTACGGACAGCAGAGCAGCCAAATTATAAATTGTATCGATGTGATACTCTTTTACCACAGATGCGATCGCCTCTCCATCCGTTACATCAGCAATTGCCGACGGTCCGGACTCCTTTAATTCCCCTTTAGGTTCTGCACCCGGAATATAACCTGCTACTACATTTGCATTTCCGTAACGTTTACGTAGCTCCATCGTTAGCTCCGACCCTATCTGTCCGGTAGCTCCAATAATCAAAATGTGTTCCATTTTTTCTTCTGACTTAGAATATCAAGCTTAAATAGTGCGCAAAGTAAGCACTTTTTTTTCAGATTTTAATCAAAAAGACATTGTTATTCCAAGAAAAATTGTGTCCTTTGCAATATAACTTAATCACCCAAACACTATGTACGGTAAAATGCAAGAATATCTCCGCCAAACATTGGCTGAAATCAAGGAAGCCGGACTTTATAAAGAAGAACGACTGATTGAAAGTGCGCAGCAAGCTGCCATCACTGTAAAAGGTAAGGAAGTGCTGAACTTCTGTGCAAATAATTACTTAGGATTATCCAATCACCCGCGATTGATTAAGGCTTCGCAGGAAATGATGAATAACCGTGGTTACGGAATGTCGTCCGTCCGCTTCATTTGTGGAACGCAAGATATACACAAAGAACTGGAAGCTGCCATCTCGGAGTATTTCCAAACGGAAGACACGATCTTGTATGCTGCTTGTTTCGACGCCAACGGCGGCGTATTCGAACCGCTTTTCTCTGAAGAGGATGCCATCATCTCGGATTCTCTGAATCATGCTTCTATCATTGACGGAGTACGTCTTTGCAAGGCAAAGCGCTACCGTTATGCTAACGCTGACATGAAGGACTTGGAAAGATGTTTGCAAGAAGCGCAGGCACAACGTTTCCGTATTGTTGTAACGGACGGTGTGTTCTCTATGGACGGCAATGTAGCTCCAATGGATCAGATTTGCGATCTTGCCGAGAAATACGATGCACTGGTAATGGTGGACGAGTCACACTCTGCCGGTGTGGTAGGTGCCACAGGGCATGGAGTAAGCGAGTTGTATAAGACTCATGGACGGGTAGATATTTATACCGGAACATTAGGTAAGGCTTTTGGCGGTGCACTGGGAGGTTTCACCACCGGTCGTAAAGAGATTATCGATTTGCTTCGTCAACGCAGCCGCCCGTATCTGTTCTCGAATTCTTTGGCTCCGAGCATCATTGGTGCCAGCCTTGAAGTTTTCAAAATGCTGAAAGAGAACAATGCATTACATGATAAACTTGTTGAGAATGTAAACTACTTCCGTGATAAGATGACGGCTGCCGGATTTGATATCAAACCGACACAAAGCGCTATCTGTGCCGTTATGTTGTATGACGCGAAGTTGTCCCAGATTTACGCTGCACGTATGCAGGAGGAAAGTATCTATGTGACAGGTTTCTATTATCCGGTAGTGCCGAAAGATCAGGCACGCATCCGTGTGCAAATCTCTGCAGGGCACGAGAAAGCACATCTTGACAAGTGCATCGCTGCCTTTATCAAGGTAGGCAAAGAGCTTAATGTGCTGAAAGCGGAATAACTCCGGGGCAGGGTTTACTCGCAGCATCCATTTTTAGGCACGGATTACACTGATTACGCTGTTGCTTTATGCAAGCATATTTCTAAAACCGTGAAATCCATGTAACCAGTGCCTAAAAATTCTCTTTTATAAAATGAATTTTGAACCGCTACTTGACTATAAAAATAGATTATGGAAGAATTGACTCTCACTACTCCTGCCCTACTTTTCTCGGCAGTTTCATTGATATTGCTGGCTTATACCAACCGTTTCTTATCGTATGCCCAACTTGTGCGCCAACTGCGTGACCGCTACATGGAAAACCCTTCGGATATCACTGAAGCACAAATCGAGAATCTACGGAAACGATTGAACCTGACCCGTAGGATGCAAGGACTAGGTATTGCAAGCCTTTTTTTCTGTGTAGTCAGCATGTTCCTTATTTATATCGGGCTTCAATTATTCTCTGCTTATGTATTCGGATTGGCATTGATTCTGCTGATAGCTTCTTTAGGCGTATCTTTCCGCGAAATACAGATTTCCACCCGTTCACTGGAGATTTACCTGGGAACGATGGAGAAAGGAAAAAACAAGAAATAAGATTGTTCGTATTCCCGTTAAAGTCTATCATTATCAAGATACCACCCGGCAAGGAAGAATAACCGTAAAGCGGCTTCCCTTGCCTACCTCGGACTTGAGTTCGATCTTTCCACCCAGCTTCTCTATAATCACCTGACAAATAGAAAGTCCCAATCCTGCTCCCTGCGAGAATTCGTTTTGTTTGTAGAAACGGCTGAAAATCATCCGTTGTTCTTCTCGTGGAATCCCTCTTCCGGTATCTTCTACATAAATCTGCACTTTGCCTTCATCCGGCAGATAGCTATATCCTAATTTGATATATCCGGTTTCCGTAAACTTACCGGCATTATTCAGAAAGTTTGTCAGGACTTGTATCAAGCGCTCTCTGTCCACATTGATTTCCAAAGGTGTATCATCCACTTCTTTCAGGAATTCCAAATGTGGAGCAATCAGAACCTGATGTGTCATATAGATATCGTCAATCAACTCTCTCACCTTGCATCTCTTGAATGAGAAAGACATATATCCTGATTCGATACGGGAAAGTTCCAAAATATCATTAATCAGTTTGAGTAATAACTCGCTGTTCTTGTTAATAGTACTGATATACTCTTCGCGTTCTGCGGAACTCAATCCATCTTCCAATGCCAGTATATTGGCAAAGCCAACGATTGAATTAAGCGGAGTACGTATCTCATGGCTCATATTTGCGAGGAATGATTGTTTCAATTCCGCCTTTTCAGACAATAAGCGTGCTGCTTCCAATTCTTCTTCACGATCTTTTATATCCTGTATATTAAGCAACAAACCTGCAGTTTTATATTCGCCTCCAGGTAGCTGTTTGGTGGTATAACGGAACTCCCACCACTGATAGCCTTTGCCGTCGAAGTTACAAAGCTCCTGCACAATCTTTTTATGAGCACTTTTCAGATTTCGCCAGTTGAACTTCACTCCTTCCCAATGGTCGGGATGGATAAAGCTCATGAATTCCTTAAACGAAAGTTGTCTGGGATTTAACCCTTGCGACGCCCAGAATGCATCTTCAAAAACAAAACAACCATTATCCAATCTCCAGGCATACGTCATTCCACCCTCAATGGCTAATGACAATGTTTCTTTTTCATCAGCCAATGCTATAAGAGCCTGCTTTTTCCTCATCTGTTCCCGAGGTATAGCCACCAAAGAGAAGCGAAAAGAATAATTAGTATAAGAATGAACGATGCGACTGAAATTCCCCACAACAAAGGGTATTTATCACTAAACGGAATATTGATAATACGATATTTAGCAGGAATACTTTCCTTACTCAAACCTATTTGCGTCATTGTATTCCAATCAACAACATACTCTTTCCGGCTTTCAACAATAGGCATGTCCGCCGGACTCGCACCGTGTAATATACGAACGGCTGCTTTCACCTCTTCTTCCACCTGAATAGGCAACGAAGTGATGTATCCACCCAGCAACTTCTCACCAAACCCGAAGGCTTCATTGATGGCTGTCAGACTGGAGCCAGCAGATGAGCTTCCAATATTAATGGTAGTATAATCCCGTTTCAGCTGAATATAGCATTGATCGCGATAGCTTCTGTTCAACACCCACATAAAGGTAGCATCCGAATGATTTCTGGCATTACGTAAAGGAATAGCCATGAAACGAGTATAACCTTCCTCCTGCGTCAAACGTATCTGTCTTCAAGAGAAAGTTCGGGGTTATCGATGAATCCGGTCACTTTATGACCTTTAAACTGTTCCTTTGCATCTCTTCTGATTTGTTTATCGATATAAGTGGTATCAAGCATGGTAAACAACCGGACGTGTTCACCGAAAAGTTCTTTTGCCACACTGACATTTTCATTAAAGGCGATCTTATCATGGAAACCCGTCACATTAGGATGGCGTTTCAGCAAGCCCCAATTCGGGTAATTGACACCACCAAAAACCACAGGTACTTCTTTGCCCAACTGAACCCCACATTTCATCAATGATAGGTAGCCTGGTCTTCATTCACCAGAATCACTTCCGGCCGCCAGTCTTTCGAAACGGAATCAACCAGAAAACGCATTCGTTCCAACTCCGGTTCTTCCCAATAGGACTCGCAATCTAAATAAACGGTACGGATATCAGCATCTATTTTCTCTTTCTCAAATTGCTCCGCTATCATCCGGTTAAATTCCGGATAAGCCGCGTAAGTCTCCTCATAAGAGTGGATAACTAAAATACGCCGTTCCTCTTTTTGAGAACAACTGCTCACCCCCAAAAAGAGCAATAAAAATATAGGGAGCAATCTAAAAATTCCTCTGTTCACACCATTCATTTATAATAATCGGGATTAATTTCTCTCTGACTCTTAATACAAAGGTAGTTTATTTCCAGATACGAGCCAAATAAGTGAAAAAAAAGAAGCTACTTGAAGAAATTTCGAGTAGCTTCTTTCTATATAAAGAACTATTTTTTCAGAGTAGCATCATTAACGCTGTCCCAATTGTGAATCTACAAAGAAAATTCCAGTATCACCGGCTTTCTTGATTTTATCAACAATGCCTTGCGCTGTAGCTTCTTCTTCTACCTGTTCACGAACAAATCCCCACAAGAAATCCTGTGTTGCTTTATCCTTTTCAGCAGCTGCTACGTCTACCAGCTTGTCTACCAATTGAGAAACATGACATTCATGTTTGTAAACGTGTTCGAATACTTCGAGAGGTGTACCCCATCCGTTAGGAACAACATCTATTTTATCCACTTTAGCAGTTCCTCCACGTTTGATGATATAATCTGCCATTGCATAAGCATGTCCCATTTCTTCCTGGGATTGTTTTTTCATCCAATGAGCAAAACCACTGAAACCTTCTTTCTCAAAATAGAAAGACATTGCTAAATACAGGTTAGCAGACCACATTTCAGCAGTAATCTGTTCGTTAATTGCATTCTGTAATTTTTCTGAAATCATAATCGTATTTTTTTATTAAGTTGTTAATGTAGTTTCTTTTTGAACTCATTACAAAAATAACACGCTTTCAGTTAAAATTGTTCCATGCACCCTATATTTTTAAACTACATTCACATTTTGATTGTAGCAGTTCATTTTTTACTTACACCATTTCGTCGGAAGTATATCCTTTCGGCAGTTCACGACAGTTGTATCCGGAAGCCATTATTTCACCGTACGCACCGGCAGAACGAAGGGCGATCAAGTCACCACGCTTCACTTTGTTCAAGTCAATCGCTTTTCCGAAAACGTCTGACGATTCACAAATCGGTCCTACTACATCGTAGGCTTCCAACGGTTCTTCGGAAGTTATATTTTCCATTTTATGGAATGCCTGATACAAAGCCGGACGGATCAGGTCGGTCATACCTGCATCAAGGATGGCAAATTTCTTCCGTGTGCCTTGTTTTACATACAAAACCTTAGAGATTAAGGAACCGCACTGTCCTACAACTGCACGTCCCAATTCAAAATGCAAGGTCTGATAAGGACGCAATTTCAATTGTCCGGCATAGGTAGCAAAGTAATCCTTGAAATTCGGGACAGCCTGACGGTTGGGGTGTCCGTAATCAATACCCAAACCACCACCTACATTGATATGTTCTACCAAAATTCTCCGTGCTTCCAGTTTGTCCTGCAACTCATTGACACGATTGCAGAGGGCTACAAAATCACCCATATCCAAAATCTGCGAGCCAATGTGGAAGTGAAGACCGATAAACTTTACGTTTTTCATCTCCTGCGCCACATCTATCACCTTGTCCATATCCTGCATGCTGATACCAAATTTATTTTCTGCCAAACCGGTAGTGATATTTGCGTGAGTATGTGCGCCTACATCCGGATTGATACGGAAAGCAACATTAGCCACCTTATTTTGAGCAGCAGCCAATTCATTGATTACTTCCAGTTCGGGAATAGACTCTACATTGAAACAGAAGATGCCGTACTCCAGCCCGAGGTTAATTTCCCAGTCTGCTTTACCTACTCCTGCAAAAACAACTTTATTGGCCGGAAATCCTGCACGGATAGCGGCACGAATTTCTCCACCGCTCACACAGTCGGCTCCCATTCCGCTCTCACGGATGATGGTAAGTACTTTCGGGTTAGCATTTGCTTTAACAGCGTAATGCACTGAATAATTAGGATATTTGGCAACCTCATGGTTAATAGCCGACAATGTATCGCGCAGCACTTTGGTATCGTAATAATAGAAAGGTGTCTGCAAAGTGCGGAATTTATCGATTGGAAATATTCCCTTCATAATTCGAAAAACTTGTTTAGTTGGTTAAAAAAGAGCGCTTTTATCAGTTCGGTAAAAGCGCTCGTATTATTTGTGGAATTATTTGCCGTTGAAAAGCATATCGCTCAACGATTGTAAAGCTACTTTCTTATCACACTCCCGAATGAGGAAGGAGATGTTATAGTTACTTCCTCCAAACGAGATCATTCGCACCGGTATATCGCGCATCGCATCGAGTGCTTTTGCTTCAAAACCGACATTTTCCCATTCAAGGTCACCTACAACACAGATGATACACATTTCTTTATCAACGGTTACTGTTCCGTATTTCTTCAGGTCGTCCAGAATCTCATTAAGATGTTTCGTGTTATCTATCGTAACAGATACACCGACTTCTGACGTACAGATCATATCGATAGATGTCTGATAGCTTTCGAAGATTTCGAACACCTTACGCAAGAAACCATGAGCCAATAACATGCGGCTGGATTTAATCTTAATAGCAGTGATGTTATCTTTTGCAGCTACTGCCTTAATCTTGCCTTTTTCCGTATCATTAGAAATCAGTGTGCCCGGAGCCTCCGGATCCATTGTGTTCAACAAGCGGACAGGGATATTGGCATATTTAGCCGGCTGGATACAAGTAGGGTGCAGAATCTTTGCACCGAAGTAAGCCAACTCGGCTGCTTCTTCGAAGTGCAGCTGGCGTACCGGAGCGGTCTTGTCAACAATACGCGGGTCGTTATTGTGCATACCGTCGATATCTGTCCAGATCTGGATTTCGGAAGCGTTCACTGCTGCTCCGATCAGAGAAGCGGTGTAGTCGCTACCACCA
Organism: Bacteroides sp. AM54-2NS; assembly: GCF_003602935.1. Taxonomy (NCBI): domain Bacteria; kingdom Pseudomonadati; phylum Bacteroidota; class Bacteroidia; order Bacteroidales; family Bacteroidaceae; genus Bacteroides; species Bacteroides sp. AM54-2NS. Next base: position 145,167 of record NZ_QTMZ01000006.1, on the reverse strand, counting down.
CGTTGCAGGTTGTCTATCTCACCGTAAGCATTGCGGCAGATGAAACCTTGCGTAATGTAGATTTCCGTATCCGGATAAAGATCCAATTGAGCACGCAATTTATCCTTAATATATACAGGATCCGGTTCTGCGTTCTTGTCAGTACGCATGAATTCCAAAGCCGGAAGCAACACGGACTTCACACCACATTCCTGCAGGTAGAAGTTTACCATCGCCGTAGAGATAAGCTCTCCCTGTGCCAAAACCACTTTCTCTTCGAACAAAGTGAAAAGGTCTTTAGTATAGGAGCGGATGTAGTCGAAGTGGGATTTGACAACTTCAAGACCTTTCTGTTTATATTCCTGGGTTGCAAAAAGCTCATCAATATGCTGTTTATATTTTGCTTCCAGCTTATTAATAATCTCGTTGGCACCCTCCGGATTCTTCTTATACAGATAGTCCGAAATTTCCACCAATGTGTTTGTTGTTCCTGACATAGCAGAAAGAACAACAATCTTCTGTTCACCATCGGTAATCAATTTGGCTACTTCCTTCATGCGCTGAGCAGAACCTACGGAAGTTCCTCCAAACTTTAAAACTTTCATTTTCGTTACTGTTTTAGTTATCTATATTTAAATCTATTTCTATTGTTCTCTGTCTGGGCATATATTCATCAGTCACATCTACAATCTGATGGTCGGCACAACGATATACCCTGCCCGGATAATCTTTCAACAGTTGCAAATTGTGCGTCGTCATCACTACCGATGAGCCGGATTCGCAGATATTGTGCAACAATTCAACGATGGCTTTACCTGTTTCCACATCCAGATTTCCGGTTGGTTCATCCGCCAGGATGATAGCCGGAGAATTGAGTACGGCACGTGCAATCACAATGCGCTGCTGTTCGCCACCGGAAAGTTCGTTCGGAAGTTTATAACCTTTGTTGGACATTCCCACCAGTTGAAGCACTTCTTCAATACGCTCCTGTATCTCCTGTTTGTTTTTCCAGCCTGTGGCACGAAGCACAAATTCCAGGTTATTATATACAGTACGGTCTGTGAGCAGCTGAAAATCCTGGAATACAATGCCTAACTTGCGGCGCAATTGCGGGATATGCTTACGTTTGATAGATCGCATATTATAGCCCAGCACTTCCGCTTCACCGTCAATTACATCCAGTTCGCCATAAAGAGTCTTGAGCAGACTCGTTTTCCCCGAGCCTACTTTTCCGATCAAATAGACAAACTCTCCTTTGTGCAATTCCAGATTTACATCACTTAGCACACAGAGTTCCTGTTGATGGATTTCTACGTTCTTATATTGTATCAACGCCCCGTCATCCATGCCGACTCCCGTTTTAATTTTTAATTTCTAATCTTTACTTATTAATGCTTCTTCCAGGTACTGCTATGTCTTTCCTGCAGTTCACGTGCAAGATCTTCGATGCGATAGCCTTTTGAAGCAAGCAATACAATCATGTGATAAATGAGGTCGGCTCCTTCGTAGATCAAACGTTCGTCAGTACCGTTCGTTGCTTCGATCACTGTTTCCACAGCTTCCTCACCTACTTTTTGAGCTATCTTATTGATTCCCGACTCAAACAGACTGGTCGTATAAGAACCTTCGGGCATCTCTTCGTGACGCTTGTCTATGAAGTCCTGCAATGCTTTCAGGAACATGACTGGTTCTTCGTTTTTCTCCCCCCAACAAGTATCTGTGCCTGTATGACACACAGGACCTACCGGATCTACTTGAATCAATAATGTATCATTGTCGCAATCAGCCTTTATAGATACAACATGAAGGAAGTTACCGCTTTCTTCACCTTTTGTCCATAAACGATTCTTCGTACGGCTAAAGAATGTAACTTTTCCGGTTTCCACCGTTTTATCATAAGCTTCTTTATTCATGAAACCCAGCATCAAGACCTTACGTGTCTCGTTGTCCTGTATGATAGCCGGAACGAGTCCGTTCATTTTATCGAAATCCAATTCCATTTTTATATAAGTTCTAATTACTATTCCAATTTACAATTACTACCTATTCGCCTACGGAATTCTTTTGCAGACAGTTCCTATATTTATCTGACTATATAATCCATCCGCAGGAAAACCCGGCCGGGGTGCCTCACCCCCTGATGGTAATTCCTTCGCCGCAAAGATACGATTTTAATTCGGGAATTTTAATTTCTCCGAAGTGAAAAACACTGGCAGCCAATGCAGCATCTGCCTTTCCCTGTAAAAAGACATCACGGAAGTGCTCCTTACAGCCCGCACCTCCCGAAGCTATGATGGGAATAAAGAGTTGATCCGCTAAAGCGGCAAGTGCTTCATTTGCATAACCGGCTTTTACACCATCGTGATTCATGCTTGTGAAGAGTATTTCTCCTGCTCCGCGTTCCTGTGCTTCTTTAGTCCACTCGAACAGATCTTTATCCGTTTCGATGCGTCCTCCGTTCAGGTAACATTTCCAACCGTTTTCGGCCTGTTTGGCATCTACAGCCAACACACAAACTTGTGAGCCGAAATTCTTTGCTATCTCGTCAACCAACCGGGGATTGCGGATAGCGGAAGATTGATAGAAATCTTATCTGCCCCTGCATTCAGCAGACGGTCTACATCACTTAATTCATTGATTCCACCACCTACGGTAAATGGGATATTGATATTAGCAGCAATCCGTTTTACCAATTCCGTAAAAGTCTTACGTCCTTCATGGCTTGCAGTAATGTCCAGGAAAACAAGTTCATCCGCTCCCTGTTCACTGTAAGCACGACCTAGCTCCACCGGATCACCGGCTTGGCGCAAGTTGACAAAATTCGTTCCTTTCACGGTTTGTCCGTCTTTTATATCCAGACAAGGTACTATTCTTTTTGCTAACACAATCCTATTTTATTTATTGTTCAACAATTTATAATCTATATTCCTGAAGCTCGATTCTTATCTTCCTTATAATAAAGGTATCTTATTTATTCCGATACGCTCATTATAGAAAGATTCTCAAATCTTGTAAGGTGATATGTCCTTCGTATAATGCCTTACCGAAAATAACTCCGGGAACACCGGCCTCATCCAAGGCAACAATATCATCCATCTTGCTCACCCCGCCACTAGCCATCAGATAAAGGTCAGGGAATTTTGCCAGCATCTCTTTATATAAATCGATAGAAGGGCCACTCAACATTCCGTCACAGCTAATATCCGTACAGATTACTTTTCGTATACCTTTATCTATATAATTTTCGAGAAATGGAAAAAGTTCACAGGCACTTTCATCTTTCCAACCATTGACGGCTATCTTATGTTCTTTTACATCTGCCCCCAAAATAATCTTCTCACTGCCGTATATTTCCAGCCAATGACAGAATAATTCCGGATCTTTCACTGCAATGCTTCCTCCGGTTACCATCTGCGCACCGCTCTCAAAAGCAATTTTCAAATCTTCATCACTCTTTACTCCTCCACCAAAATCTATGACAAGAGAAGTGCGTACAGCAATCTGTTCCAACACCCGATAGTTAACGACATGATGAGAAGCAGCACCGTCCAAGTCTACCACATGGAGCCTGCGAACACCGTTCGCTTCAAACTCCTTTGCAACTTCCACCGGGTTCTCATTATACACCTTTTTACTATCGTAATCTCCCTGGGAAAGGCGTACGCACTTTCCGTCAATAATATCAATGGCTGGAATAATTTCTATCATCTATTTACTATTTGTATCTTAGAGGTTTAAAAAGTTTGTCAGAATCTTCTCTCCTGTCTTACCACTTTTTTCCGGATGGAACTGGGTAGCATAAAAGTTATCTTTATGGAGCGCAGCACTGAACGGGTGAATATAGTCAGTTGTAGCAGCAGTAAAGTCGCAGGTCGGCACATAGAAGCTATGCACAAAATAGACAAACTCTTCTTCGGTGAACCCTTCAAACAATTTGCTATTCGTTTTTCCAATGGTGTTCCATCCCATGTGCGGCACTTTATCCTCATGTTTCTGCGGGACAAAACGTTTCACATCCACATCAAAGATATTCAAACAATCGACTTCTCCTTCTTCGGAATGCCGGCACATCAACTGCATGCCGAGACAAATTCCAAATACAGGCTGACGGAGATTCTTAATCAGTTCGTCCAGTCCCGTTGCCTTCAAGTGGTTCATGGTAGTTTCCGCCTCTCCCACTCCGGGAAAAATAACTTTATCGGCCGATTGGAGTTCTTCTTTATCAGCAGTAATCACCGCTTCTACCCCCAACCGCTTTAAAGCATAATCCACAGAACGAATATTGCCGGCATTGTATTTTACAACTGCTACTTTCATCAGCTAAATATTACTGTTTTATTTTTATAAGCCAAAACTTTGCGCTCGATGTGCTTCTGCACTGCACGCGAAAGAACGATTTTTTCCAAATCCTTTCCTTTATTTACGAGGTCTTCAATAGCATCTTTATGAGTAATGCGCACTACATCCTGTTCAATAATCGGTCCGGCATCCAGCTCTGTCGTTACATAATGACTAGTTGCACCAATAATTTTCACCCCTCTCTGGAAAGCTGCGTGATAAGGCTTCGCCCCTACAAACGCAGGAAGGAAAGAATGATGAATATTGATAATCTTATTCGGATAAGCATTAATCATCTGTTCGGAGATCACCTGCATATAGCGTGCCAATACAATAAATGTAATCTTATGTTTGGCAAGCAATTCCATCTCTTTGCGCTCCTGTTCTTCTTTCGTCTCCTTGGTGATAGGGAACAGATAGAAAGGAATTCCGAAACGTTCTGCTACGTGCTGCAAATCCGGATGATTACTTATAATAAGAGGTATCTCTACATTCCACTCTCCTGCCGTATACCGGGCTAACATATCGAAAAGACAGTGTGACAGCTTGGATACGAAAATGGCCATACGTGGTTTTACATCAGAGAAATAAAGACGAAAATCCATTTCATATTTTTGCCCGTAGAGTGTTCTGAAATAATCTTCAATTTTTTCCTGTGGAACCAGAAAATCTTTCAGTTCCCATTCAATACGCATGAAGAAGATGTTCTCTACATGATCTACATACTGATCCAAATAGATAATATTTCCTTTGTTCACCGTAATAAAGTCTGTCACTTCCGCTAGGATTCCCGGTTTGTCGGGACAGTGCAATAACAGTTTGGCTGTTGTCATCATTCTTTCTACTAATTAACGATTCTAGGCAGATTATTTTCTACCTTTCTAATTTTAGTCCGCAAAAATAACGATTTATTGCAAAATTACGAATTATTCAAGCAGAAAGTTGATATAAAAACGGTGATTTCTTACAGATAGAAAGATATCGAGAGTTATTTTCAATGAAAAGAATGACAAACTTCAGGATAGTGACGCTATTGACTTCGGACAGTGACGCTATCCTATCGTGATGGCGTCACTATAACAACCGGATAGCGTCACTATCCGAAGAGAAAAAAAACAATATTTTTTTCATTACAAAAGTACTCAAAATGAGACACTAAGCATTTTTATCGTTTTTTCTTGAAAAAAACTTTTCTCAAAACGCTTGCAGATTTATAAAAAACAACTACCTTTGCACCCGCAATCGAGAGAGATGCAGATTAATAAATTGAAATTCTGGTGCGTTAGTTCAGTTGGTTAGAATACATGCCTGTCACGCATGGGGTCACGGGTTCGAGTCCCGTACGCACCGCTTCTTAAGAAAGTGAAATAAAAAAAAACTCTGTAATTCAATGATTACAGAGTTTTTTTTATTTCACTTTTCTACTTTGTACACAGTTGGCTATCTAGCCGGAAATCATATTCTCGAAGCTAACTTCAAGGTTTTCAAATCATAGATTAAGATTTCATCCTTATCTGTTTTGTCATACTTGTTATTATTGTTTGTATCATAATAACCTGCGACGACAAGTTTACCTGTTTGTGTATTGACAGTCCCAGTACGGACAAAAATTTATCTTCCGTTAATTGAGTCATTTCTTTTCCGAGCGTATCGCACTCCCCCATAAGGTATTGTACCTTCCAATTCATTTTTCCTGAATGGAAAAGTTATAGTTTTTACTTCACGCCCTTCATCATTGCTCTTTGAATGATAAAAAGTTTCCTATTGTAAACTGAATAATCATATTTTAATTGTATTATTCGATATTTTACCACAATTACTACTACAAAAGTCAATTAAATATCACACCTTTGTACTCACTAAAAATTAGAATCATATATGAAAGAAGTAATATTTGTAATTTTAGAAGGGTTCGCCGACTGGGAAGGCGCATATATAGCTACCTGTTTGAATCAGGGAGTCAAGCCCGGAAATCCTATTAGTTATAAAGTGAAAACCCTATCAATAACTCAAGAACCCGTAAGTTCAATAGGCGGATTCAGAGTGCTGCCTGATTATGGGCTAAAAGATATGGCGGAAGATTATGCGGGGCTGGTGTTAATTGGCGGTATGAACTGGTTCTCACCTGAAGCTGAATTGATAGTTCCACTTGTAGAAAAAGCTATTAAAGAAAAGAAATTAGTTGCCGGAATATGTAATGCTTCTGTTTTTCTGGGTATGCACGGTTTCCTTAATGAGGTAAAGCATACCAGCAATACGCTCAATTATCTAAAACAGTATGCTGGGGATAAATATACAGGCGATTCGAACTATATCAATGAACAAGCTGTAAGAGACGAGAATATTGTAACTGCCAACGGAACCGGGCAATTGGAATTTTGCAAAGAAATATTATATGCATTAGAAGCTGATACTGCCGATGCGATAGAGGAAAGTTATCTGTTTTATAAAAACGGATTCTGTCCGGGAGCATAAAATGAATGAAAGAATGACCATTCTTAAAAAAGGAATATTTAAGCAATCAGAAAGAGAGACAATAGCATAACGATTTAAGAAAAATAGAAAAAAGCCCGGCATCTGTCGGGAGAAAGTTCTTTATTATTATCATTTGGGACATATATCATCCAAATAGCAGCTATTTTCCATTATTCATTCACCATTCAACATAAAATATTAAGATAACCGTTCTTTTTATTATTCCTATCCTTTCTAACAGTTATGCCAAACTAGAGAAAAACCACCCTCAAAAAGACCAGTTTCAGCTTCCTCACCGATGACAAACAAGTTCCTCGGTGAGGAAGCTAGCGACGCACACCGAGGAACACCCCGCTCCTCACCGAGGAACGAACGCTTTGCCAACAAGAAAAGATGCATACCGTATGTAGTTTTATGCGAAATAGACCTGCATTTCCGCATATTATTGCACTATTTTATGCCGTTTATTCACTGGTTCATTGTTTTTAAAGTTGCTATTCTTTTATACAATCTTAAAAATAGCACATTGAGACTATAAAAGCGCTGTCTCTTAGTATCTCTTATATACTATGAGTTTTATTCTACGATAAAGCTCTCCGATTTGAAATTACTATAAAACCTACCGGAAGTTGCCGTAAATTTCAATACACAATAGTCGGGATCTGTCACTCCTTCCGGGTAATACATGGTATCACCCTCCTGCCAAATCATTTCTTTGCTGGCACTGTCTGTCAATACTTCCATTGTACCCCGCAGCATCGCACCTCTAAAAAATCTTGTATCACAAAAGTAAATACAGGCATGATTGTTCTCCCCGTATTGTGCCACACGCATGGATGAAGTATTCGTTGTCAGATAAATCGTTCTGATCCCTTCCCTTTTTCTAGGCTGCAACATTGCCTTGATATTAGGAAACCCTTCACTGTCTATAGAACCGATAAAAGCTGTTTTCAACTTATCAATCATGCTCCCTACTGTTTTTTCTGCGTCTCTCATCATTTCATTTTTTATTGTTAGTTATTATCTGATGCGAAAGTAGAGAAATAGAAGAAACACGACGTAATAAAAAGAAAGGGGAAAATAGCACTTTTTACGGTTTATGTGTTTTCCGATAAAGTAATGGAGTTTCTCCCGTATGTTGCCGGAAGCTGCGAATAAAATAGGAGACCGTTGAAAAGCAGAGTTCAAAAGCAATATCCGATATGGGGAAATTTGTATAAACGAGCAGTCTTTTAGCCTCATCCATCACTTTATTCTGAATATATTGTTTGGCACTAAACCCCATTGTCGAGGTTACCATCTCATTCAAATAGTTTGAAGTAATGCAAAGTTTATCCGCATAATACTGAACCGAGTGTTGCTCTTTCGAATGGATATTTACCAAATTCATGAATTTACTTACATGGTTATTAGACGCTTCTCTGCTCCTGCCCTCCTCTATCGAAGTCATTTTAAGATAAGCCCGGTCCAATAACATCAGGACTTCATAAAGCAACGCTCTCAATACATGCACATCGTTTTGCTGATACGAGTCGATCTCCATCTTTATATGATGCAAAATTTGGAGTATACGGGCATAAAGCTCATCGGGCAAATGCAGTCTTGATGAAAAGCTTTCCAGCTGAAAAAACGAAAGATGCTGTACAAATAAAGAATCTTTAAAGAGGGAAGACAAGAACTCTTCCTCGAAAATCAGCGCATAACCATTGATGATATGACGCGTATCCCAGTTCCGGATTTCGCCCGGTTTAGAGAATAGAACGTCACATGGGGTTACTTCATAGGTTTGGTTATCGACTGAAAACGTCCCTTTACCTTCTGTTATAAAAGTAACATCATAATAATTCAACGTGTGAATAGCACTTTCAGCCAAGAACTTCTTCACATATTTCAGTTCTACCACATCGACCAAAAGTTCGCTTCCATACTTATTCTTATAAAAAGTATATCGAGGTATTGAGTTTTTCATTTGGAATACAAAAATAATATTCCTTACCAAATAATCCAAAGACTTTTCAAACTCAATTTTGAATAGTCAATGAACCATCTGATAAGGAATACATAGAAAAATAGATGTCCAGGTCATATTTCCTATTTAGAACTTCCAGCCATATATCCCAAACTGGTTACATCGGCACCCAGATAATGAGTAATATACTTCAAAGGTACCCTGTACAGAATATCTGGGATTTCTGCCAATAAAGAAAGATACCTCTCTCTTACCGTCAGTTTACGAACGTTCATATTCTCTTCTTCTTTAAAATAGAACTGATATTCCATCAGTTGACGAACCAAGTTGGCAAACGAAATAGATGTTGCGCACAACTCTTCAATCTCCTCTTCGCTGATGTAATAAGCAGCACATTTCGTCAGCGCCTTTACAGCATACTGACTGGAGTTATAGCACAATACAGCATCCCCTTCAGATAAAAACCGGATGGTTCTGTCCTCTCCTTCATGGGTCGTGTATGTATGCAGAATGCCGGAAACAATAATATACAAGCTCTGCTCGGGCATTGTGGCAGATGCAATCGTTTCTCCTTTATCCAGATACACCATTTCCATACGAGCCAACAGCTCTTTCACTTCTTTTTCATCAACCTGATACTCAAAACAGAGTTTCTTCAAATAAGCTTCCATACAAAATAGATTTTAGTTAATATATGTCACTTAAAAACACCTAATTCGACATAGCAGGCATCAATGTGCCTCTCAAGTATAATTTCCTTTGCGTATATCGCAAATACCAGATACAAATCAATAATGAAACCACCGTTGAAATGGGTGGAGCAAATCCCATGATAAACAGCGACGAGCTATCCATCTGACTGAACCAGTATGACAATGGTATACGGAACAGGAAAGTAGCTATCAGACTGTGAATCATCGGGAATAACGAGTTCCCTTGTCCGCTGAAATAAGAATTGATGCAGAACACAAAACTGACTACGATACAGTCGATGCTATATCCCCGCAGGTACTCTGCTGCCATTGCCACCACAGCGGCATCTTTCGTAAAGAAAGCGGTAAGAGTCTCCGGCAGGAATTGCGAATACACGCAAACCGACACACCGAAAACAAGAGCAATCCCTATTCCGGAAGCAAGACATTTATTCATTCTCTTGATAAGTCCCGCCCCGTAATTTTGTGCAGTCATGGTTGCCACAGCCGATGATATAGCCATCGGAGGCAGCATGGCAAACACTATGATTTTCTCAACAACCCCTAAAGAAGCAGACGCAATGACTCCCATCTGATTCACAATGACAGTGATTATCAGAAATGAAACATTGATTAAAGCATCTTGCAAAGCAATAGGCGCTCCCAATACCATGATCTTTTTAGACAGATTCCGGTTCAAACGGATATCCTTCCGCGAGAAATCAAAGTGGAATCCATGCCGGTATAAGAACCAAAGCGCTATTCCAAAGCTGACGCCTTGCGCGGTTACAGTAGCAATAGCCGCTCCTGTAGCTCCCCAATGGAAATAGCCGACCAGTATAAAATCGAGCATTATGTTGATTACACATGCCAAGCCTACAAAATAAAGCGGTGTCTTTGAATCACCCAATCCACGCAGGATACCACATACAACGTTATACCCTATTATGAACAGAATACCAGCCGAACATACCAGAATATAGTTTTTAGTATCAGCCATCGCTTCCGCAGGCGTGTGCATCAGTTCGGTTATCTGCCCATGAAATGCCAGCATGACCAAGGTCAGCAAGACTCCTACGATTGAAAATAGCCACACGGAAGAACCGATTGTAAAAGCTACTTTCCGGTCATCTTTTGCTCCGATAGCGATAGCAATCAGCACGGTTGTGCCTGTCGTAATGCCAAGAATAATACCCGTAATCGTCTGCATCACCTGACTGCCGATAGCCACAGCCGCCACACTTGCCGAATCATCATATTGCCCCACAACAAACAAGTCGGCTCCACCATAAAGTGCCTGAAGCACATTGGCAATAAGAAAAGGCACTGCAAATTGCAGCAATACCTTCGGAACACTTCCTTGTGTCAAATTTAACTCTTTCATAGTTTCTCCGCTACTTTACCTCTTATCTTAAATTGTTACAATAAAAAATAGTGCCGGACAAGCGAATGATTTACACCATTCATCTTATCCAGCACTATAATTATCTATTATAGCACCCTCCGATGAGGATTTTTATGCCTGTCCCTATTTTCGGGCTGCAAATATGGGCTTTGTTTTTATAACTACCAAATTATAACTGATTTTTATTTTTGAATGGTACAATCAGGTATCAATGTGAAGCTTTTATTGCAGTCGCTTTTCTACTCCCGGAAGCGGAAGAAAGCAGCCAATCGGTCCGGATTCAGCGTATAGCGGGCACGTTCTTTTAAAAGTGGTTCGGCGTTCATCACTGCACAAGAATGAGATACTACTGACATCATCTCCCAATCCTTCAATGAATTTCCGACAACCAATACTTGGTCAAGGGGAAAAGCTAAAGCCTTGCATATATGAAGCACTCCTTTCCGTTTGTCAACTTCCTTATGGATAACCGTAATAAGAGGTGGTTTATAAAACACCTGATAAGGTTTCTCTTTTAAGCGAGAAAGAATATTTATTCTCTCTTCCTTATCATAAACCAGCATGCTGTATTTATAGACTTGACCTTCATAGCTATGCGCCGTTATCTTTGCTGATTCTTCGTTTATGTCCAGTAGTAATTCAACCGGCATACACCGGCTCTGCCCGCCATATACCAGTAATCCACCATCAGCAAACACCCCTCCTTCAAACAGGCTGAAAAGAGCCTTGCCTAACTTTCTCCGCGCCTGTTGCATAGATAAAGAAGTAGCAAGATATAAGGGAACAAATTGCGCTATGTACCGCAAAGCATGGGCATAACTTTCCGAAACCCTTCCCTGGGCATCGGTAAGTGTTCCATCCACATCAAAAAACACGGAAGTAATGAAAGGCTTATCCGGGATCCGCCAAAATGCACCTGCTCCCATTATTCGATGCAAAGGATGATTAGTCAAATTACTGAAAGCAATGTAACAGTCACAGACCTTCCGCCGACAAGGAAGCAAGGGGGCCAACATTTGATTCTGATAAAAATTTCCTATCTTCACCTGACTTCGGGGACAAGCAAAGATATCTCCTTTCCAATCAATAAAACAACTACTTCTCCCTCCCGAACAGATAGTCCATTGAGCCGAAGCGTTTTTTAAATCATATTCAAAAAGGTTATCCAGTTGCGTAAAGAAACGAATATCTTCTATGCTTAACGGAGACTTCAAACCTTGCATAGCATTAATAAACAAATAAATATCCGGCAAAAGAGCATTTCGCAAATCACTAAGTACGCTTTTTGCCATCGGATTGCCTACCGCTCCGGCACAGACCTGTATTCCTGCATTATAAAGTGTATGAAGTCGCCGGACAAAACTTTCTACTGAAGTCATTTCCGGATGAAAGCTGGCCCAAATCTTGATCTTACTTATCAATGTCGGTGTAGCCGGAAATTCGTCCAGCCATTCATCAGCAGAAAAAGAAAGATTAGTCTGACAGGAAATTCCAGCCACTTGTGGCAACGCCGCTAAATGAATGATCCCTTTCCGATAATAACGATGTATCAATGCTTCACCGTAAGGAATAATAAATAACTGCAACGGTCCCCCTTTCCATTGTTCAATAGCCGTAATAAAACGGTTCCACGCCTGTTCATCCTGCGTAGTGGCTGTCAGATGTGACTTTTTGCCGAAAGGACAGTAAGAGCAGGTATAATTGCAGCTATTCAATTTACCGCGATAATAGATACGCTTGATGGAAAGTAAATCCCCCTCGTTTTTCATTTTCATTTCGTTCAATAAGAATAAGTTTCCATCAGCCCTCTTATTTCAGGAGTAATGAACAACTGACCAATATAATCAGAATATCCTATTCCTTCGGAAGTAAGACAAATGCGGTCATCTGTATTTTCTATCCATTGCCGTTCTGCCAGTTGCCGGAATAATGGAATATCATCCGGTGATTCGCCAAAACGACGCTCATATTCGGCTTTATCAAGCCCCATATAATACATCAGATTTTTAATGATGAAACGTTGCCTTCGTTCTTCTTGAGAGAGATAAATCCATTGCGAGCTACTGTAAAATCAGTAGTGCCCATATAGTCATCTATCTCTTCGGCAATATAGCGCTGACAAACAGTATACCGGGTGGCATAATGCAAATTACCCAAGTAACTACGTCCGCCGGAACCACACGAAAGCATCACTTCATCTCCACAGGAAATTTCCGCATCAGTAGACGGATGATGAATAAAACGCCGCATCGAAGTTTGTAGAAAGCCTCTGTCTTTCAACAGATCACGGGCGGCACAATACATCCGGAAACAGACATCATCAGATTCCCGCTCCGTGATAGCTGTTCCCTGTCGCACATATAACGGATAGATAAAGAGTTCGTTAGGCTGAAACAGAAGAGCCTGCTCTAAAGAATAGAGAAAACTATCCACTGTTTGTCCTTTGATTCCGTAAATCAAGTCGATATTAAAAAAAGGAAATTCCATCTTCCGGATAGTTTCCAACGCCTGATTGATCGTGTCTTGCCGGGGACGTCTTTTCAAAGCGGTTAACTCTTCGTTGAGAAAACTTTGTATACCGATACTTATACGAGCCACTCCTGCCTGTTTCAACCATGTCAAACGGGCAGGATCAGCATACTCCGGTGATGTTTCTATGGAAGTAAAAGCATGTGAAGGATGGACTCCGAACAGGGCAGCCGTCTCCAATAAGTATTCCAGTTGGGAAACGGTGAGAAGCAATGGCGTGCCTCCTCCAATGGCGAAACTGTTAAAGATCAGTCCGGTGGTGAGAGGTGACAATTGTTGTGCCTGCTTATGAAGGGTTTCCAAATAAGTTGCGATATAATCCGCACGATTGGTTTGTAGAGAAAACAGGTTACAATATCCACATTTATGACTACAAAAAGGAATATGGAAATAGAGTGATGCCTTCTGCCCTTCCACCTGTTCCAGGTAAGGAAGCAGCGAAACCGGAGATGGAAAAGAACGATAGGCAGTTTTATGTGGATAGCTATACATATAGTCTACATATCGTGGTAGCGGTTGATTCATTGTTTCGTTAAAATAAAGTGTTTGTAAGGGACTGTATAAACCGTTTCGTGAGATATGCAATGGTATTCATACCCATCTTCACCATAGCAAGTGCCATGATCGGAAAGGGCAATCACCAGCGTATTGCTCCGTTTCTGAAAAGCCTGAAACAAACGAGGTAGCTGACTGTCAATATATTGCAGGGCAGCTGCATGTGATTCTTTATCATCTTTCATTTTACCCTCCACATAATGACAGTTCGGATAATGGATAGCAGAAAAATTGATATACATAAAGATCCGTTTGTCGTCCGGATAATTTTCTAGTTTTTTCAATGCAAAATCAATCTGTTTTTCAGTACTATCGGGTGCTGTGCATCCAAAGGTAGGCAGCCAATAACTTTTAGTAAAGTAACCGGGGAATACACGCCCCAGCTCATTACGCTTGCTAAAGAAATTTACGCCACCTATACAAATCGTTTCATAGCCTGTATGGGCAAGACTCTGCACAAAAGTCGCTTCTGTAAATGGATAACTTCCTTTGGGCGGAATACGTCCTGTACCCGCTTGCACGGGGAAAAACAACCAGTTACGGCTACGCAACGAATGAGGTTCTGCCGGAGAAGGCAGAAATCCGGCAAAGATGGCAAAATGAGACGGGTAAGTGAAATTTCCCGGAGCATGTCTTTTCTCCCATTCTCCTCCATGGCTGTTCAGTACAGGCGTTCTTCCGGCCGCTTCTTCCTCTTTGCTGACATCATACCGCAAGGTGTCAAAGCAAAGCATCAATATATCATGAGTACCCACCACCTGATTCATATCCAGATCCGGATGACGGGTCTGTTCGCCAGCCGGCAGTTCATCTATTTGCATGGTTATATTTCTTTTTTATGTTTTTTATTTGTTGAGTATAAATAGAATTATGAGCAAACATATCCTGATAAACATGGTCTCCTTGTCCGTTGACTTCTATTATATAAGGAATATCCGTCCCTCTTTCTATCAATACATCTACTCCTGCATAACGCAAATCCAAGGATTGCACAGCTTCCTGACATTGAAAATAGATTTGTTGCCGTACCTCTTCGGATAGAGACAATTCATTCCACCAATGCGCCTTGTTGTTCAGGTGTAAATTCGTTATGCTTCCTTTACTGCATCTCACAACGATATAATCTATTTCAGACTCCCGGCACACTACCCGAGGTCGTAATTTTCTCCTTGCAATTGTGCTTTAGGAATCCATTCTTCGAGGATAGCTCCTGTTTGTATCACAGCTTCTGCCAACGGGATTATCTCTTTTTCCACGCTCAAACGATTGATTCGTTTGGTATTATGAATCACTCCGTCCACTTGCCGCAACGTAGTATAGACTACCCACTTATTCCGGTTGGGCTGATAACGAATCACCATAATGCCTCCCGCACCCGAACCATAACGGGGTTTTAAAAAGCATCCTCTACCGCAATCGGCAAGAAGCTGCCGTAACTCATCGAAGGATTGTGGAGACGGTAACATCGGAGTCACTTTCAGCCCTTTGTCCATCAGGACTTCTTTTGTTTCCTTTTTATCAAGAGCACGCAACAAAGCATCAGGAGTATTTAAAAAGCACACATCATCAGGCAGGCTCATCTCGCTCAAACGTTGCAATGTCTCCTTATATGCCTGATTCAACAGCGCATATTTCAGGAAATCAGTTTCATCACTTACACAGGGTTCCAGTTTGATAACTGCCTGCCGCAATAGCGGCAAGCAGCTAAAAAGTTCCTCATAAGTCATAAAACAAACTTCTGTCTGCAAGTGCTTACCTGCTTCAACAAAATATTCTATACGTTTGGATAAAGAGTTGCTGACAACGATTATCTGCATCTCCTATTCTGTAATCATCGGGTAATACCACAATTCACCATCATATTCATCCGCCTCTTCGGTTTCGGCAATGTCTATTTTCATAGGAAGGTTCTGCAACTGTTTCTTCATGTCCTTGCTCAAATAATTATAGCGCATATTGATAAACTTCAAATGAGCGATTTTATCCATATTATCCAGCAACAACTGTGCACCTTCATCTTTCAGAGTACCGGCCGAAATATCCATGGTTTCAAGTTGAGGTAGAATATCCGATTCCAGGAACATTTCTACAATGCTGTCCTGTTCTTCAGAGTTAACAAGCCCCAGATAGGTCAGCTTCGGGAAACGCTCTTTGGAGAAAAGCGGACGGAAGATCTCAATATCACCTTCAAATCCGTAATCTTCCACACCAACATATAGAATCAGTTTTTCCAGATTGGGAAAGTCAGAAGCAAGAATGTCCTCTACCACTTCAGTAGGCATACCACCACTAATTATTTCCAGCGACCGCAACTCCGGACGTGAAGTTTTTCCCAAGCGCAGATTGTTTGTTCCTTTTATTTTCAGATCCTTCAATTTAGGCATACTATCGAGCAGCGGACTAAGGTCGGCTTGTTCAATCCATGAAATCTCCTGTTCTTCCTGTTCAATATCACCCCAGAACAGGCCTTCTATCTGCGCAAACTTGTCCTTATTTTCAATGAGGCCCTGTAATAAAGCCGAACAGTCATCACCTTCATAATCCCAACAGCCAATCGTTATTTGCTTATATTCAGAGAGATGCTTGTCTTTCAATATCTTATCCAAAAGCTTCACATCGTTTTCATACTCATCATAGCTCAATGTATATTTCTTAGCTTCCACTTTCATTTCACGTGCCGTTTCTTCGGCAGTTTCCACATAACCTTTCTTTGTCTTCTCTGCAATCAGTTTGTTGGCAGCCTTTTCAGCTTCTTCAGTAGTTGCGTAGTTTTTCACTTGTGTTTGTCCGGCAGTCCCCAGCTTACCATAATTTACAGTAACATCTGTCCCGACTACCTCTATACTCCAGAATTTCTGCGATTTAAAATCTTGAAAAACGAATACTCTCTTCATAATACAGTTTTTAATGGTTGATATTTGCACACTCAACACAGAACGCGCATGAACAATACTTGCAAAAATAGCTATTTTATATAATGTACAAAGAAATCTGTTTACTAATCTTTCAGGCTTATTCAAAAATAAGCCGCTTATCTATAAAACCAGTACATACAACAAAGGCTGCCTTTTGGGCAGCCTTCATTATTCTATTTATGTAATCTATCTGTTTAATCTTCAATCGTACATATACTTACACGGTTCCAATCCGGTTCGGTAAACATGTCGCCTACGCCCTGACCTTCAGCAGTGATGCGGGATGCACTAATCTTGTATTTATTAACAAGGATAGTTTTTACAGCCTCTGCACGTGCAGCAGCGATTCTTGCGTTGACCTCCACACTACCTTCCGGAGAAGCGTATCCTTTAATAACTACTTTTGCATCGGCATATTTCTTCATGTAGGAAGCTACACGTTCCACGTTAGGAAGTTGGGAAGCGTCAACCGATGATTTACCTTGTCTGAAAGTAATGATAGATTCGGGCACACGGGCGGTTTTCACTACTGTCTCTACCGGAACAACCTTTGTACGGCAGGCTTCAAGTTCTTCTTGCAGTCCGTTGATGCGCTGGTTGGCGTTGCTGATCTGACCGTCTTTGTTGTTCACTTCCGAACGAAGCGCATTGATGGAAGAGTTCAATCCGTCAATTTCAGCTTGGTTGTACACTCTCACTTTTGCAAAATGATGTGTTCCGTTACTTGTCTTAAAGTGATATGTCAATCCGGCTGTCAATTCGAAACCTGCGTTATTGGCATTGAAACGGCTCTTTGTTTCGGGGTAAGTGCCTTGCATATCATATACAATGGCAGGTTTGATACCCAATGTCCATGCTTTGCTTTCACCCAAGTTGAAGTTGAAATTCAATCCCAAACGTGTAGACCAAGTGTTCTGATCTCCATCACCATTCACATAATAATGTAACCAGCCCATTCCTGCAACGGCTTCCACTTCAAACAAGCGGGGTTCGCCTTTGTAACCAGCAAACAGGTTCATCAGGTTGACTTTACCCAACAGGCTGACGTCGGAAGCATCAAAAGATGTTTTACTCGGAGTAGTATTAATGTATCCCATTCCTTGGAATCCCAAACCGAAGATAGGAGTTAATTGCTTGGAAACTCCCACTCCAAAAGCAGGACGCATACTTTTAAAGAAAGCACTGTGAGTAAGGGGAGTGATTGCACCGGCATTGACTTCCACAGACCAATTGTCTGTTACTTTTGTACCTTCTACAACTGATTGGGCATTTGCTGTAAGTCCACCCAATATCAAGGCTAATAAAATAATCGATTTTCTCATAATCATAAGTTTTATAATGTAATGTTTTATCTGCTAAATCATTAGAAATGCTTTATTTGTCCATATCTAACTTTCTAGTTCATTTTTTAATTCGTTATTCACTTTAAACAACATATCATATTAAAAATTAGTTCGCAAGCCTGGTAGCCAATTAACATCTATTGTGTTTTCGAGCAATCTAAAATATGAAAAATAGAACATCGACCGGGAGTTGTCAAAGGAAACATTAAAATCAACGTCTATATCGCATAGGGAACGGAGTAATGGAAGATATAAGCTATCGTTTCCTTCCTCGTCCTTCCAAAAAGATTTCTAAAAAAAAACGCTCAAACGGATGCTGTTTTACCGTTTGGGCGTTACTTTTGGGGGGTGAAATTATATACTATACTTTTATTATCAATTCCCTACTATCCTTCTTCCTCTACTAACCATCGACTCAAATTGCGTTCTTCCTTACTGAACTCTGCACCTATTTTCACTATACGGCAACCATTAGTAGTATAAGGTATGAGATAGCCGCGATTATCAATCTGTGCCAATGCTTCTTCTGCGGTACCGTTTAGCTTAAATTCGAGACATAAACAGCATTTGCTGTTTTCACCACAGCGTCAGCACGTCCCAGGGCACTTTGCACTTCGGCGTTAATAAACTGCCCCAGTAGTTTAAAAACAAGATAGAATACCACTTGATAGTGACGCTCTGTCTTATCATTCAGTTCGTAGGGAAAATCGGCAAAGAACGCACGAAGACGGGTGAGGAAAGCCTCAACATCTCCTGCCCTTAGTTCCTTTACAAACTGTCCGATATAGAAGGGGGCTTTCGATTCATCCAACGAGGTATAAAACGGAGTGATAAAATTAAGAAAGCCATACTTCACCTCATCATTGGGGTAACCCAGCTTGTAGAGACGCAGTTCTGTATCATATCCTTTAATGGTCAGATAGCCGCTTTGATAAATCATCGGCACAGGGTTGTTTACGTCAGCACGGTCGTCGGTAAGAGAGGCAGCAGTTACTTCCAATCCGTCCAGTTCACGCAAATCATAATGGGTCTTCTTCAGCATGTCGGCAAGGAAAGTGGGTGTTCCGCTGGCAAACCAGTAATTCTCAAACATCCCGCTCCTAAGCACATTCAGTATGCTGAACGGGTTGTACATACCTTCCTTACGGACATAGTTGAAATGATATCCGTCATACATACGAGTAAGGTATGCCATACAGTCTTCTTTTGTCAAACCGTTCCTTTCTGCCAACCGTTCCAGTTCCGGGACGAAATTGGCTTCAATTTCCGGGCGGGTCATACCACAAAGAGCATTGTATTGCGGGTCGAAGCTGATATCGATCAGTTGGTTGAGAGTGCTGAATATACCCATTTGAGCAAATTTGGTCACTCCGGTGATAAAGACGAAGCGCAACCAGGGGTCTGCTGATTTCAGTACAGTATAAAAAGCGGTGAGCATTTCGCGGAACTTGTCTTGTAATTCCGGATTATGCATGGAGCGAAGCAGCGGTTTGTCGTACTCGTCAATAAGAACAACTACGCCACGACCTGTTTGTCGATAAGCTTCTTTAATGACTTGCATGAAACGACCGGAATAACTCAAACCTTCCTCACTGGTTCCATAGACTTTTTCCCAACTACGAAGCTGCAATTCAAGTCCGTTTCTCAATCCTTCTATTTCAGAGTAATCCTCGGCATTAAGGTCAAGATGCAATACAGCGTGTTCGTTCCATTCTGTTTCGAGCTGTTCAATGGCAAGTCCTTCAAAAAGCTCTTTCTTTCCACAGAAATACGCTTCCAGCGTAGAAAGCAGCAGACTTTTGCCAAAACGACGCGGACGGCTAAGGAAATACGGATTGCCCGTTGAGGCAAGTTCGTAGACAAATGCTGTTTTGTCAACATACAAATAGCCGTCGCGACGAAGTCTCTCAAAACTTTGTATTCCGATAGGCAGATTGCGCCGGGGTTCTTTCAAACGGTCCATGATATCCATAACTTCTTCTCTTTATAAATGAAACCTTTGCAAAGATAACAAATCTTGCAGTGAATCGATCATCAAATATGAGGTTTTATTATCTCGTCCTGCAAAGTTTCCGACAGATAAAAACAGGTATTCAAGGTGCATTTCAAAACAAAGCTGATAGATAACATAGAGTAACAATAACAAGAATAGTGGAGAAACTATATTTTATAAAATTAAATTACCCAGTCAATATATCAATTATTATTATCACAACCGCACAAGTTTCTATCCTTTAGAGAAAGGTTATACAAAAAAGATAACAACCTACCACATAAACATAAAGAGCGTTATTAATAAATACTGTGACCGTTTATTATAAACGTCCCCCCTGTTTATTATAAACTTTAAAATCTGAATTTGCATAAATATATTCAATAATAGGTTACAAAAAAGGCTGCGAACTCTGTAAAGTTCGCAGCCTTTGGGTTATATCTGTTGCCTTATCCTCTAGTATAAGCTAAGGGAATGAGCTAAGTTCGTTGTTATATTATACTATTTTCCATCCATTTCATATCCATATTCCGTCTATTTTTTCATTTAGTATTCATTCGTTTCATACTTTCCCGGACTACAAATATACAACATTAAAAAGCGTTTGTCAAGTCCCGGATAGATTTTAATCGTTACCTTTCGGGATGCATCAATGTCTTTATTATTTTTCCGGAATCACTTCGTTCAGACAGGCTATGGCATTGAGTGTGCGCGGATAACCAATAAATGGCAAGAGTTGCGTTACGACTGCCAGCAACGTATCTTTATTATTCCCTACGTTGACATTTCCCTGTATGTGACTTTTTACCTGCGATTCACAGCCGCCTAAAGAAACAAGTATCGAGAATGTAATCAGTTCGCGGGTCTTTACATTCAGTCCGCTACGTGTCTGATAGTCGCCGAAACAGTTGGCGGAGAGGTAACGTTGGATGTGCTTCTGATTGTCGGGAGCGTTCTTATGCATCTGTTCTATCCGTTCGCCAAATATGGATTTCTGCAACTCCAGTCCCTTATTGAAACGTGTTTCGGATGATACAACCGATTGTCCTTCCAAAGGAAGACGCACGCCACGGGCGAGCAATATATCATTGGTGATACCGATAAAATCTCTGACCTTAGCCATGCCCGCATAGGCTACTGACTGGTAAAGGATTTCTTTTATTTCTATCGGAGCAATGCCTTCATTAAGTGCGCTTTCGAGTGTGATGCGGTATTCGGCCTGCGCTTGTGAAGCAATATTGGATGCCAATGTTACCATAAGACGGGTTTTAATGTCCAGTGCACCGTATTCTTGCACTTCTTTTGTAAAATTACTAAATATATCGTCCAATTCAGGATCGGTAGCTTGCAGTCCGATTGCTACGTTACCTTTCGTTGCTTCGGCATACTGTTGGTCATCCACTCGTTCCAACCATGTATTCTGGTTGGTCTGCGGATTGCATCCGATAGCCAGATGTGAAAACCAACTATCGGGAGCGGCGCCATGCCAGTGTTCTATGTTTGGAGCAATTTCAACCACATCACCGGGAAGTAAACGACGCGCCGCTTTACCACGTTCCTGATAATATCCCACACCGCCGACGGCAATCAGGAGTTGTCCACCCGTATGGCTGTGCCAATTATTCCGGCAGCCAGGCTCAAAAGTAACGTTGGACATGGGTACATTCAAGTCTTTGTTACCAGTCAGCGGTGCCAGCCAAGATCTACCCGTGAAATATTGTTCGAATCCTGTATTCGCTTTTCCTACCGGAAATGCGCTGATGTTTTGAGGTACTTCTTCTTTTTTCATATTCTGTGCATTTATAGATTGCATCGGGATTTGCATCATTCCGATGGCTGTTACAATAATAAAAAACAATTTTCTCATATAACTACGTATGGTTTATTATTTATGAACTCTCTGATAATGCAAAGTTAGCTATTCTGTTCCAACTCTTTATGATACAAATTACGGATATAGAAACCAATATTACTGATTCAATTTACTTAATCTTCAGCCCAGGAATGAGTGGAGTGGTATCTACCAGTTCGAGCGACTGCACCATATCAAGCGTTTCTTTTTTATATTTCTGAAAATGAGGCGTAGCAATATGGCTTTTATAAGCTGCTTCATCAACATAAATTTCAAGAATTGTCACATGGTGGGGACGTTCTTTCTCCGCTACGGCATAGAGTACCAGCACACCTGGTTCTAATCGCATGGAGGCTTCGATTTCTTCCTTCAGATAAGCATTATATTCTTCCAGTCGTGCCGAATCGACTGTTATGCGAGACAACCGTACTTTATTATTTTCGGTGGCAAACCGCTCAACCGGTTTAATGATGCTGGCCGAAATAGCGGCAGCAAACAATAGAAAAGCAATCAGTAACTTTTTCATCTTGATAACTTATGATAGTTCGAATTTCAGTATTAAATTACCGATTACAAAGTTACTGGGAATCATCCACCCCGGATGTAGACGATTTACGGATATTTATACCCCAATCATGGATTTTGAAGATGGAGAACTAATTTTATGGATAAAAGAATTATATTTGTAACCTACTAAAAGCAGACAACGCTATGGAAGAGAATTATAAAGACGAAATGATTGTAATAGATAACGTGAATCGTTATAACGAAATATTCGGACTTGAAACCAAACATCCGTTGGTCAGCATCATCGATCTCACCAAGGCCACCACATGGCCTACACGCGCATGGTTTCGCTATGAAGTGTATGCGCTATTCTTGAAAAATGTAAAATGCGGTGATATTAAATACGGTCGTCAATATTATGACTATCAAGACGGAACCATTGTCTGTTTTGGCCCCGGGCAAATTACTGATTTGGAATTGATCCAAAACATTCAGCCCAATGCGCACGGCCTCCTATTCCATCCCGACCTCATACGAGGCACCAGCCTCGGACAAGAAATAAAAAACTACTCATTCTTCTCTTACGAAACCAATGAAGCACTCCATCTTTCTGAAGAGGAGCGACAGATAGTAATGGATTGCCTGCAAAAAATAGCAATCGAACTAAACCATGCTATCGACAGACACAGTCGCCGCCTGATCTGTACCAATATCAGATTGCTGCTTGATTACTGTATGCGCTTTTACGAACGACAGTTTGAAACCCGAAACAAAGTTAACAATGATATTATCGTCCGCTTCGAACATCTGCTCAATGAATATTTTGAAGGAGATGCTCCGCAACATTTAGGATTGCCATCGGTCAAATACTTTGCCGACAAAGTATTCCTTTCTCCCAACTACTTTGGCGATATGATTCGTAAGCAAACTGGTAAAACCGTCTCCGAATATATTCAGGATAAAATGATTGAACTGGCAAAAGAACAACTCTTGTCTTCGGATAAAACAACGAGTCAGATTGCCTACGAAATCGGATTCCAGTATCCACAACATCTTAACCGAATGTTTAAACGAATTGTCGGGATGACTCCTAATAAATTCCGCACGCAAACCTGACATCTTAAATACAGAGATATAGCGTCATTATTAGATCAACACATTTCTCCCTAATACTCCCCGTTCTGGTATTTTTTACGTTATGAATGGGAAGTGCTTAACATAGCATTACAAGTGACTTTTTTACTGACGAGATAATACGAATATTAAAGAAGCGTCAATCCTCTATCTGTTTAAGGATTCTACACGGATTGCCAACCGCCAGCACATTGGCCGGAATAGACTTTGTGACAACGCTCCCTGCCCCAATAGTTGTATTATCGCCAATAGTTACTCCCGGAAGAATGATGCATCCTCCACCAATCCACACATTATTGCCAATAATCACCGGAGCTGTCTGTGACTTCCAAAAAGTACTGTTTTCAGAGGTTCTTTCCGATGCCTTTGTAGAATGAAAAACAGTATAAATATGTACTCCCGGCCCAATCCCCGAATTATCACCGATAACAATCTTGTTACAATCAAGAAAAACGCAATTCATATTAATCTCTACATTCTTCCCGATATAAATATTCTCACCATAGTCCACAAAGAAAGGAGCACTAATCCAGACATTATCCCCCCTTGAACCGATTAATTCATCTAATAAATCAGAAATTTTACCTGCATCAGTAGTGAGAGTATTATTATACTCCTGTTGAAGCTGCTTTGCTTTATGCCACCTGGTCAGTAACTCATTATCAGCACAATCATAAACTTCTCCCGCCAACATTTTTTCTTTTTCTGTTTTCATTTCTCAAATTATTGGTTTATTCATCCTGATACAAATATAAGGAATTATATTATCGAAATGGTATAAGATGTACATCGTTTTCTATTTATTGCGCTTTACGCTTCCGACTTATCAACATCACTCCCAACAGAATAACCAGCAAACCGGAAACCTGAATAAAAGTAACCTGTTCGTTTCCTAAAAAGACTCCTAAAAGAACAGCAATAAAAGGATTGACATAAGCATGTGTCCCTACCTCCGCAGCCGGACGCACTTTCAACAGCCAAACGTATGCCGAATATGCCAGTAAAGAACCGAAAGAGACTAAATAAAGCAGGGAGAGCCAGCTTGTAACCGAGACTTCACGCAAATCGGCCTCCCGAACATCTCCATTGATAACAGCACAAAGCCAAAACATTCCACTGGCAAAAAGCATCTGCCAGGCAGAACCGGCAAAAGCATTCACTTTTTCTTCACGAGAAGAACGATATTTGGCATATAGCGTTCCCAAAGCCCAGGATATGCACCCAAAAATAAGGAGCAGAATACCACGCTCACTATACAAATGTAACCATCTGACATTGAGTTGCTCTGCATAAAGCATCACTACCCCTCCGAAACCAATCAAACCTCCCATTATAGTAAGTGGATTACGGAAATTAGTACACCACATCGGGACATCCAACAGCAAAATCCAAAGGGCTGTGGAAGAAGCGATAATGGCTACAAGGCTACTGGTCAGATAACGTTGCGCCAACATAACGACAGCCATATCTACAAACAACAATACAATGCCACTAACGGCGGAACGTTTTACCAAGCTTTTCTTTATAATTTGTTCTCCCCGCAAATAACAGATTCCCAGAAGTATAATCCCGGCAGCCGTAAACCGGAGCGCTCGAGAAGGAAAGGCGAAAAGTCTTTCAAGGCCACACCGATAAAAAAATAGGTGGAGCCCCAGACTACATAAATGAGAAAATAGGCAACAACAATACCTACCGTATTCCCTTTCGAACAATTCAGACTTTCCATATTACTTCTTTTCATTCGTATTTACGGGGAGTGAGAAGGGGGATCTCTCAATAAACTGACAATTATTTTATTATTTCAAAGCCCGCTTCAATCTGTTTAATCCATCTATCAACCGCTGTCGCGGACAGGCAATATTGATACGGATAAATCCTTCACCAGCCTCTCCATACAGGCTGCCTTCGTTCACCCAAAGTTTTTCTTTCTTCAACAAGTCTTTGACTATTTCCGCTGACGCCTGATGCAGAACCGAACAATCTACCCAAACTAAATACGTACCTTCCAACATCATTACAGGAAACTCCGGAAGATAGGTCTCGAAATAACCTTTTAAATAGATGTAATTCGCAAACAAATAGATTTTAAGTTCTTCCAGCCATTCTTCACCCTCATTATAAGCAGCTATCAACGCCTCCACTCCAAAAGGATTCACATCACAGACTTCATTTATATTAATCGCTTTATCTATCCGCCTCCGTACATCTGCATCTGCGGAAATGATATTGGCTATCTGAAGTCCTGTCAAATTAAAGGCTTTGCTAGGCGAAACAAAAGTGACCGAGTTCAGTAGGAATTCTTCTGATATAGAAGCAAAAGGAGTATATTCATGCCCCAGAAATACCAATTCACAATGAATTTCATCCGCAACCACAAACACATTATTTCGAAGACAAATCTCACCTATCCGCCTTAACTCTTGCTTGCTCCACACTCTTCCGGCAGGATTGTGCGGATTGCATAACAACAGAAGTTTTACCTTCGGGTCTGAAGCTTTCCGCTCCAAATCATCAAAGTCAATCTGATAGCCCCTGTTTCTATATACCAAAGGATTGGCAATCATCTCGCATCCGTTATTACGGATAGAGGAGAAAAAACAGTTATATACAGGTGTCTGCACCATTACTTTATCTCCGGGCAGCGTTAATGCTTTAATCACAGCAGATATTGCCGGCACAACACCGGTGGTGTAAATAATCCACTCTTTTTCCATCCGCCAGGCATGCCGTTGAGCAAACCAATTTAGAACTGCCTCGTAGTATGCATCAGGTACACGTACATAACCGAAAATCCCATGTTCCACCCGTTTCTTCAATGCCTCCACGACAGGGGGAGCCGTACGGAAATCCATATCAGCTACCCACATCGGCAATACATCCGCATCTTCAGCCGAATCCCATTTATAAGAATTCGTTCCTCTGCGTGGAATAATTTCATCGAAATTATATTTCATATTTCAATTAAAACAGGTTAGATCGTCCCAAAGTTTCAATTCACAATTTGCTGGTGATTTAATATTTTCGTCCAAAATGATTGCTCCGAAACTTTCGGCAACAATACTTCCCGTACGAGGATTTTTTACGCAATGAACGGGACTTTTAATCGTTGCCTTCACACTACTGTGTTCAAAAGCAAGGTCAGCATCTTCCGCCATCGTACAATTTTCCATCACCAGATCATGTGCGTAGCAAAGCGGTTGAGTCCCCGAAATCCTGCAATTTACCAGACGTAAGTTTTTAGAATGCCAGCCAGATATTCTCCGTTCAGCTCGGAATCATAGACTGTTACATTTTCCGTATTCCAGAAAGCATCTTTGGAATTGATAACTGCATTATGGATTTCTACATTCTTGCAATATTGGAACGAATAGTTCCCGTTTTGGGCATAGTTTTGTATCTTAATATTCTCACTGTGTATAAAAAGGTAATCCGCTTTATCAATCTGTACGTTCTTCAGCTCTATATTACGACAATACCAAAACGTTTCCAAAGCATTAGGCAACTGCACGTTTTCGAGTTTTATTCCGTCCATTTCACGAAACATCTTCGGTGCTTCTACCAAGGTATCTGCCATTTGCAGACTTTGAGAGTACCATAGAGCAGCACGGGCTCCCTCTGTGAAGAGACAGTTTTTCACAATGAATCCGTTGGTATGCCAAAAAGGATATTTTCCTTCAAAGCGACAGTTGATTGCTATAATATTACTACATTCTTTCAATGCAGATTCACCGGCGTGAATTGTTACATCTTCCAGTTGAAGGTCGTGGGTCGCGAACAGAGGACGTTCGCCTCCATATTCTTTATTTCTTATTTGTTCCATTAGTTTATTCTTTAATCTGTTATTTCAAAAGTTACATTTACACTTCCTGTTATCACTATTTCTTCAGATACTCCTTGAAGAAAGATTCCAGCTTGTCAAATGGTATAAGGCTTACACGGTCGTAAAGGTCTACGTGTCCGGCGCCGGGTACTATATACAGTTCTTTAGGTTCGGCGGCCAATCGGTAGGCGTCTTCACTAAATTCACGTGAGTGGGCATTTTCACCGGTGATGAAAAGCATAGGACGGGGTGAAATAGTCTCAATATCTTCGAAAGGATAGAAATTCATAAATTTCACATTGCTTGAAAGTGTAGGATGAGTGGTGGTCATAGGAGTTGCTCCGTCGGGGGTAAATTCTCCTCTTTGTGTACGGTAGAACTCATAGAACTCCCGTTCAATCGGACTGGACTTTTCTGTCAGTTGATGTACGGTGCCACCTGTATATTGAGTTTCTCCACCTAAAAATTCAGCATAACGCTGTTCTGCCGCTTCAGCCATTATTTGCTTTCTCTGTTCCAATGTCAATGAGTGTTTTAACCCGTTACGGCTAGCCGTACCCATATTGTACATACTGATTGTCGCAATGGCTTTAAGGCGAGGGTCTATTTTCGCTGCACTGATAGCAAAACTTCCACTACCGCAAATACCGATTACTCCAATCAGATTCCGGTCAACAAATGGACGGGTACCTAAAAAATCAACTGCGGCACTAAAGTCTTCCGCATAAACTTCCGGCAGAACAGCATTACGCGGTTCGCCTTCACTCTCACCCCAAAAAGACAGGTCTATGGAGAGTGTTACAAACCCCGTTCGGCCATTTTCGTTGCGTAAAGATTCGCGCTCTGTTCCTTGACAGCTCCCATTGGATGTCCGACAATGATTGCAGGGTATTTGTCCCCTTCTTTCATATTCTTAGGCAGAAACAAATTTCCGGCTACCTTCATTTTATACTGGTTGGAAAAAGAAACTTTCTCCACACTTACCAAATCACTTTTATAAAAGTTATCTGCATCTGTCTGTGCAGAAGAAAAACTAGTTCCAAGCATCATCATAAATACAGTTGTTAATAATAAAATCCGTTTCATATCTCTTGTGTTTTAATAATTAAAGAATTGATTATCTATTTTCTACGTTGCAAAAATAGGGTGAAATAAAGAGACTGTATGTAGATGAATTACTGACATTATTACCCGAATTACAGATTCTATTTTTTATCAATCTGCTATAATATCTATTCTAACCTATTTAAGGAAATGAAGTAAGTATCAAAACCAAGGAAGCCAAAGTCAGACTTCCTACTTTAGCGAACGCCAAATTTATTACGAGAAGTAACTAAAGAATCATTAAACAAAATGAGAAAAGTCGAAACTGAAAAAGAATTCTGATGAGTACTTCCAGTTCAAAAGGATAAAGACAGCCCCAAAAGGTCTTTAGGCAACCACGCTACCATACTGATTGCCGACAAATTACATTTTCACTTATTTATTAATAAAATCTCAATACACTAAATCACATTGACAAATAAATATCTGTTTTGCCGAATTATCGTCAAATGCCTCTTCTTCAAATCCGCCATACTTATGATTAATATGAAAACCATTCCATTCCAAATATGAATCTAACTCTTGAGGGAAGAACATTCTCATATCCAGATTTTGAATAGAGTTGAACTTGCCATTGATAAAATAATGCCATTCGATACGGTTAATCTGAGTTTTATTTTCATATCGCATAGTCTGCTTTATCAATACTTCTCTACCGTCATCGGTTGTATATGCAGCAATTTCTTTCTGCTCTTTTCCACCTTCAACTATATATTGGATATTCGGATTAAAACAATCAAACAGAAATAAGCCACCGTCTTTGAGGTGATTCTTAACGACATTAAATACCTTAAATAAATCTTCATTCTTATATAAATGATGAATTGAATTAAACGGAATAAAGATAAAGTCGTATTTTTCCGGCAAATTCAAAGTTCTGATATCTGCCTCGATAAAACTTATTTCTAATCCTGCTTCGGAAGCTTTAATTTTTGCCTGGGCAAGCATTGAAGGGGTATAATCAATCCCAGTAATATCATATCCTTCCTTTGCAATGGGCAGAGTGAGCCTGCCCGTACCACAACAAAGTTCAAGTATCCTGGCATCCTTGTTTTCCGGCAGCCATCGCTTATAAAAGTACCAATCATCTAGATTAGTATTCATCGCATCATAAATATTTGCATCATAAATTAAATCGCCCACTTTATAATCACTATTCATATATGTTGTCCTCCAATATATATTATCTACTATTTTTATGTTTATCGTCAGTCCTATTTTCCAAGGTCGGTAATATAGGTAAAATAATCCGTAATCTATATACAAATCGAATCTAAAATCAGCAGTATCTTTGCAGTGTGATAAAGATAATAGGTATAAACGTAAAAAACAAATTGATATGTATTTAGAAAATATTTACTCTCCCGCAGACGTAAAGAAGTTATCGTTTAAAGAACTCAATGATTTAAGTAATGAAATCCGTGCATCACTCCTGCAAAAGTTGAGTGAACACGGCGGGCATTTCGGCCCTAATTTCGGAATGGTGGAAGCGACTATCGCTTTACATTATGTATTCAATTCACCGGAAGACAAGCTTGTTTTTGATGTATCGCATCAGAGTTATGTACATAAGATGCTGACCGGACGGAAAGATGCTTTTCTCTATCCGGCAGAGTATGACAACGTATCCGGTTATTCCGAACCACAAGAAAGTAAGCATGATTTTTTTGTTATCGGTCATACTTCCACTTCCGTCAGCCTGGCTAGCGGATTGGCGAAAGGACGCGACCTGACCGGTGGCAATGAGAATATCATAGCCGTGATAGGCGACGGTTCCTTAAGTGGCGGCGAAGCATTTGAAGGATTGGATTATGTGGCGGAGCTTGGTACAAACATGATTATTATTGTCAATGACAATCAGATGTCTATTGCCGAAAATCACGGTGGACTATATAAGAACCTGAAAAAATTGCGTGACAGTAACGGTCAGTGCGAATGTAATTTCTTCAAGGCTATGGGATTGGATTATATGTACGTGAACGACGGCAATAATGTGGAAGCATTGGTTAAGGCTTTCTCTAAAGTGAAAGATATTCAGCATCCGGTAGTAGTACATATTAATACTCTGAAAGGGAAAGGTTATAAACCTGCAGAACAAGATAGGGAAACTTTTCACTGGCTCACTCCTTTCAATATAGAAACCGGAAAACCAAAGTTTGCCGAGGATGCGGAAGATTATAGCGAAATGACTGCCCAATATCTGCTGAAAAAGATGAAAGAAGACAAGCGAGTGGTAACAATCACTTCGGGTACTCCTGCCGTTCTCGGATTCACTCCGGACCGCCGCAAGGAAGCTGGCAAACAGTTTGTAGATGTCGGCATTGCAGAAGAACACGCAGTAGCTCTTGCTTCGGGCATCGCAGCCAATGGCGGAAAACCTGTTTACGGAGTGTATAGTACATTTATCCAACGTTCATACGATCAACTTTCGCAAGACCTCTGTATCAATAATAACCCGGCTGTTTTGTTGGTATTCTGGGGAACACTGTCTGGAATGAATGATGTAACTCACCTCTGCTTCTTCGATATTCCGCTCATCAGCAATATTCCTAATATGGTTTATCTGGCACCGACTTGCAAAGAGGAATATCTTGCTATGCTAGAATGGAGTATCCGCCAAAATGAATACCCGGTTGCTATCCGTGTACCGGCAACAGATGTAATTACTTGTGGGGAACCGGTGGAGACTGATTATAGTGTTCTCAATCGCTATAAAGTGACGCATCGTGGAGCGAAAGTAGCCATTCTTGCTTTAGGTTCGTTCTATGGATTGGGACAGTCGGTTGCATCACTTCTGAAAGAAAAAGCCAATATTGACGCAACACTCATCAATCCGCGTTACATCACCGGTGTAGACAACGAACTGATGGATGAACTGAAAGCAGATCACGAATTAGTGATTACGTTGGAAGACGGTGTATTGGATGGCGGTTTCGGTGAAAAGATTGCCCGTTATTATGGTGCTACAAACATGAAAGTTCTGAACTTTGGAGCTAAAAAAGAATTTGTTGACCGATATGATATACAGGAGTTTCTCCGTGCCAATCATCTGACGGATGAACAGATTGTAGAAGATATCACAGCAGTGATCGGTTAAAATCAAACCCATTCACTATATATTCAGGTAGGTTGATGTATACGGTCTTTAAGGACAGTTGAGTTGCATCAACCTACTTCCATTTTTATTCAAATCAGCCAACTTATTATTTAAATTCATTATATTCTCTATTCAGTTCAGTAATTCCCCATTCAGTTCAGCAATCCTTTCCGTTCAAATCAATAATCCTTTCCGATAATTCAACGGAGTCTGTCCCGCATTTCTTTTAAAGAACTTACAAAAACCGGCTGCATCACTAAACCCCAGTTTAGCAGCAATCTCGCCAACCGTAAATTTGGTAGAACTCAATAAAGTACGCGCTTCCATTACTAACAATTCATTAATAAGGCTATTGATAGTCTTACCTGTTCCAAGACGTACAATGCGTGCCAGGTACTGTTCACTAATAGCCAGTTTATCCGCATAAAAGCTCACGAAATGTTCTTCCCTGAAATTACGGGTAACGAGTGCATGAAATTCTTGCAGAACGTGATCTTTACGACTGATCTCTTTTTTGATAACGGTCTTTCGGGAAAGAAAATCTGCTATATCCAAAAACAGAGAATTGCACGCTGCCTGTATACGCCGGAAAAGGAAATGATGTTCAATATTCATCAGATGCATCAATACTTCCAGCTCCTTATGGATGATTTGAGCTTCATACTCTGTCAACTGAATCGTATATTGCTTATTCCGCCTCATGGTTGCCAACAGGATTGCCGTGATTTGTGTCAGATATGAATCGTCCGTCCGCATAGATTCGGAAAGGGCGAGAGTGATAAATTTAATATCCCGGCTTGAATAAAGATGTTCCGTGAGATAATTTGCTCCGTGAATAAGTAACATATTCGGTTCTATCGCAATAAACTCTCCATTCAGTAGAATTTCCGAACGGCCTTCAAGAACGAATATCATATAAAGCTCCCGATTGAAATAACATTCATTTGCCGGATAACTTCTATCTTTATATTCACTCCGGAAACAGACTACCTCCTCTTTATAATGAGGAAGTTCAGGATGCTCCTTCAATAGTTGCGTATTATCAAATATACGAGATTTTACCATTTACACCTTTATTTTATGACGTAAAAATACGATTTGTTTCGGATATGACAAAAACTGTATGGAATTAGATAATCTATTTCAGAGTAAAAAACAAGACCTTTGCATATCCTTTTCAATACATGAAAAAGGAATCAATAGAAAGAGGTTAAAAAGACATGGAAATGAAAGAGATTTTTAAGAGGTATTTAGTGTTTGTTATCGGACTCTATTTTTTAGCGGCAGGTATCGTGTTGATTATACGCTCGGCATTGGGAACTACTCCCATATCGAGCATCAATTATGTATTAAGCCTGAATAGTCCTTTATCGTTGGGTACTTGCACATTTATCATCAACATGGTGCTTATCCTGGGACAGTTCTGGTTAATCCGAAAGAATAGAACCCGACAGGATATTATTGAAATTCTTCTTCAACTACCGTTCTCTTTTATCTTTTCGGCATTCATTGATTTCAATATGATGCTGACAAGCGAACTGCATCCCGCTAATTATAGTATGTCGATTGCTTTATTACTTACAGGATGCATGGTGCAGTCTATCGGAGTAGTGCTTGAACTGAAACCCAAAGTAGCCATGATGAGCGCAGAAGCATTTGTGAAATATGCATCCCGCCATTATAACAAGGAATTTGGAAAGTTCAAAGTTTATTTTGATATTACTTTGGTTACATTAGCCGTGATTCTCTCGCTCCTGCTGACTCAAGGTATTCAGGGAGTACGCGAAGGATCACTCATTGCCGCTTGTATAACGGGGTATATCGTCAGCTTCCTGAATCAGAAGATAATGACTAGAAAAACCCTCCATAGATTACTGCCGGTCTGGAAGTAAGCCCTATATCTATTTAAAATAAACGCCTTATAAAAGGAGTCATATAAAAAGGTCAATATAAGAAATCACTATAAAAGAAAGTCGCTTCTCTGTTAGAATCTGATTGATTCTTTCAAAGAAGCGACTCTTTATTTTAGATATAATTATACTCGTATTTACTTCTTCTGACTATCTATCTCTTTCAGAAGTTCATCCACAGCCACCTTTAGTTGGGTATCCTCTCCTTTGACTACTGTTTCCGGATTATTGGCAACCTTTACATCCGGTTCCAATTGGGTATTTTCCAAATAACTGCCGTCAGGCAAACGATAACCGACGATAGGAATACCAAAAACCAGTGAAGGATCTTGTAAAGTTTCCCAAGACACACTTGTCATAGTACCCGGAACAGGCATACCGACAAGTTTGCCAATCTTTTGATGTTTATATACCCACGGAGTTCCGTGTGCATTCGAGTAGTTGGCCTCACATTGCAGCATAATGGAAGGTTTGTTCCAACGACGACTCGGCATATCACAGGCTTCACGTCCACGCACTACTTGTGTAAAATACTTCTGACCACTGAACAGTATTTCAATATCTTCATGCAGACGGCCACCACCGTTGAAACGGGTATCAATCACAATACCTTCGCAGTTGTTATATTTTCCCAGAATGTCCGAGTATACAGTACGGAAGCTGTCATCTCCCATCGACTGAATATGAACATATCCCAAACGTCCTTTCGACCATTTTTCAACATCTGCCGCACGTTGTTTTACCCAACGTTTGTATAACAATCCATTCAGTTGCCCGTTGGTGACCGGCATCACCACTTCTTCCCAACGCTCTTTATTTTGTGGA
This sequence comes from Bacteroides sp. AM54-2NS, assembly GCF_003602935.1. Classification (NCBI taxonomy): domain Bacteria; kingdom Pseudomonadati; phylum Bacteroidota; class Bacteroidia; order Bacteroidales; family Bacteroidaceae; genus Bacteroides; species Bacteroides sp. AM54-2NS. The sequence continues at coordinate 110,725 of NZ_QTMZ01000006.1, read as the reverse complement.
TTGTAGATTGAAATCAATGTTTTCTTCCCTGCTTTATTATTCAGCAAGCAGGTTATGTCATTATCGAGAGTTATCTCTTCTCCATTAATCTTTTCAATGATGCAACCAGTCTTTACTTTGGTACGTGAATGATCGAACGGACCTTTTTCTATTACTTCGGCAATCTGCATTCCTTTTCCCTGATAATCCCAGTCGAACAAAAGTCCGAGATTAGAAGTGACATCTCCTTTTCCTTTGGGAGAATAACGTCCTCCGGTATGTGAAACATTCAGCTCACCCAACCACTCACTCAACAATTCTGCAAAGTCATAATTGTTATCAATATGAGGCAAGAACTTACGATAAGCATTAGTCATAGCATCCCAGTCAACCCCGTGCATATTGACATTGTAAAAACGTTTTTGATGCTGTTTGTACACATGGTCAAACATCGTTTCACGTTCGGCAGCCAAATCCATTTTCATTTCAGCCTGATAGCTGATGGACTTCAACGCATCCGACTTGGCATCCATCTTTTGCATAATCCGGCTTCCCAACAAAAAGATATCTCCTTTTTTGTCCAACATCAACGATGCCCAACCGGTATTGAGTTTGTGCAGACGCTTCGTATCTTTTTCACGGAGATTCATTTTCCAAAGGTCATATCCATCTTCGAACGCAGAGAAATAGTAAAGATCTTCCCCGTCTTTTGAAAGTATGGCACTACCCAAGTCGGATGAATTGGGAGTCAGACGTACGATACGGTCTTCAATGCCGTTCAGCTCGACAAGTATCTCTTTTTGATCTGCCTTATCATCAGCAGACTCATCCTGATTACTGTCTTTGCTGCTATCTACTTTGCTCTTTTCCTTGTCGGCCTTGCTTTTATCAGTCTTTCCCTTGTTAGCATTTCCTTTATCTGCTTTTTCTGCTTTAGACTTCTTTGCGTCTTTCGTCTTCTCATCGTCTTTCTCCTTTGCCTTCTTCTGTTCCTTTTCAAATTCCTTGAGTAATTCGAAATCTTCCTTACTCAAACGGTAACGATCATAAGCATCCTGATTGAGAAACACCAACATCACATCTTGCTGCGATCCCCAGGAAGCGTGCGCACGCATACCATAGCGCTCGGTTTGGAAAAGAATAGCATTCCCATCGAGTACCCAACGCGGAGCACCACTGATATATCCACTATTTGTCAGATTAGTAATTGCCCCTCCCTGTGCGCTGACAATGCCTACATCCGAATAAGGATCGTGGCGGTTGCCTATAAATTCAAGAGTGAACCATTTACCGTCAGGCGACCATTCGTAATCGAATCCACCTCCGGTGTTATACCATGTAGAACCATCCGTTACCTGACGTACCTTTTTTGTTTTCAAATTGAGTACCATCAAACGATTACGGTCTTCGATAAAAGCCAATTCTTTACCGTCCGGTGAATATTGCGGATAAGTACGTTCTACCGTTTTAGACGGTAATAATACTTCCTCTTCAATAAGAGTGGCATTAGGGAAATTCGGGTCTTCCTTACGACTTATTTTGGCGGTATAAAGTTGCCAGTTACCGGTTCGCTCGCTGGCATAAACCAGTGTCCGGTTGTCCGGAGCAAAAGAAACGGCAGCTTCTTTTGCCGGAGTATTTGTGATTTGCTTGGTGGTAGCATAATCAGTTGAAGTCACAAACACATCACCACGTACAATAAAAGCAATTTGTTTACCGTCCGGAGATACAGAAGCGGAAGTTGCTCCCTGCGAGAATTTAAGTGTAGCAAGCTGCTGTTCATCATCACGAACAAGTTCTACTTTTACTTTTTCCGGACGTGCACCAGACTTCTGTGTGTATAACTCACCATCATAGGTATAACATAAGGTACCTTTATCGCTGACAGACAAAAAACGTACCGGGTGAGTTTTGAAAGTAGTCACAGCTTTCACTTCCTGTGGGGTATTCAAAGGGAAAGTATACACATTGAAGGAACCTCCATCACGCTCACTTAAAAAATAGACAGCATTACCATCAGGTGCATACACAGGATTACGGTCCTCTCCTCCCCGGTTTGTCAGGTTCGTATGTTTTCCCGTTTGGGTATTATATAACCAGATATCTCTCGTAATGGAAGAAGTATGATGCTTTCTCCATTCATCCTCAAACCCTTTACGATCCTGATAAAGAAAATTCTTCCCTGTTTTATCAAAACAGACCAGTTCAGCAGGAGTGCCCAGCACTTGCTCGGTACGTCCGCCGGCAACAGGAACTTTATATAATTCCGTCATTGCTCCTGTAGGAAACAGGGCAGTGCTTGCCGGATCCTGTATAGAAGCAGAGAAAAAGACATACTTTCCATCCGGAGTAAAAGCCGACGGTATTTCTGATGCAGAATGATAGGTCAGTCGCCGGGCGGCACCTCCGTCAGCAGGCATAATGAATAAGTCAAAATTTCCATTCCGGTCACTGGCAAACGCAATTTGCTTGCCATCGGGCGACCAAACCGGATTGGCTTCATAAGAGGTTTGTGTGGTGAGTTGAACAGCTGTTCCTCCTTGTGCAGGGACTTTATAAATGTCACCCTTGTAACAAAAAACAATTTCTGATCCATCCGGTGATATACGTGCATCACGCATCCACAAAGGAGTAATTGCATAGCTGGATAATGCTGATAATACCAGCGCTAAAGAAGTTATTAGTTTCTTCATATCAAATTATTATAAATTTATTCCGATAAATCGGTTTGAATTAGTTTTCCCGTGTAATTATAAAATGTGTTGTCACCAAAATCTTTATAAAAGAAGGCATATTTATCCACTCCCGTACAATGACAAACGCCAATCTGTCGGGGAAGATATTCCTGTAAATAATCTGCAATGACCTGATATTTTTGTTTTTCCGCATTATGGATATGAAAACCTCCCAGAAGTAACTTACAAGGAGATTCGGGAAAGGCAGCCTGAACCGTACGCAAAATATTGGTTATTCCCCGATGAGAACAGGCACTTAATACGGAAAATCCTTCCGGTTCCACCAATACCACCGCCAATTCATCCTGAAAAGTATCCGGTATTTTGCATCCATCTTCTTGCTGAACCCAAAAACGTTCAAAATGGGTATCTGCCTGATTTATAATATCAATAGAGGGAAAAAGGAAAACTCCGGGAAGCAGTTCGATCTGCTTTGTAATAAAGCGGAAACGGGAACGATCGAGATTTTGTGTATGCATCATCCCGTTCTCACGTTCATCCTTGAATTTAGGAGAAAAAATCTCACGCTTACAGACAACGGTTGCCTGCGTATTCAATTCCAAAAAATAACGTAGTCCGCCCGTATGATCGCTATGACCATGAGATAATATCAAATAATCGACTTTTTGCAAGTCAATATGCAACAAGCGGGCATTACGGATAAACAAGTCAGATGCTCCCGTATCGAAAAGTAATCTATGTTCTTGAGTCTCGATATATAGAGAAAGACCATGTTCTGCCTGCAATTTACGTCCATAGACACAATTCTCCACAAGAGTCGTTATTTTATAGCCCATGATACTTAGTTAGTTATCAAACGAATTATACAAAATAAAAAGTTCTGCCACAAAATTATAATAATTCTGTGGCAGAACAAGCAATCCAGTCAATTAAGTAATCGTAAAAAGGGGAAAATCTGGAAAACATAACCGTCTTTTCCAGATTTCCCGTCAGGTTTTAAAAGTTAAGTTCAAAACTATATCTCAAATATTCGAACAAATCCATTTATCATATTCTTTATGAATATCTTTAATATGGAAAACAAACAGTTACACCATCTTTCCCATATTATATGCTTCCTGCATGTAGGGAGTATCTTTAATCTCTCCTACTTTCCATGCACCGATTCCATAGACCGTCCCTTTTTCCTGTGGTCCTTCCAAGCAATCGAGGAAGCCACGGAAGCCGTCGATAGTACGCTCCATCATTGCTTTATCGTTTTCTGCTGCCGCAATAATGAAATAAAATTCCTTATTGGTTATTTCCGTATAACGTGCGCAACAACGGTCAATCATAATCTTCATCTGCCCGGACATGGTATAGAAATAAACAGGAGTTGCCATTACAATCACATCGGCAGCAATCATCTTCTCCACGATTTCCGCTGTATCATCCTTCTGCGGACAAGGTTTACCGTACATACTGCAAACACTGCATCCCGTACAAGGATGAACCGTTTTGTCTTTCAGAAAAATCTTCTCTACTTCATTGCCCGCCTCGATAGCACCTTTCATAAATTCATCACAAAGCAAATCCGAATTACCACCTTTACGTGGACTGGACGAAATTATCAAAACTTTTTTAGCCATAACTTTCTTTTATTACTTTTTATTTTCAGAATTCTTTTTATCAATGATTCATGTTGCAAAAATAGACAAATAAAGGTATCCTGCATGTAGATAAATTACAGAGAAAGATACCATAATTACAGATTCTATATTTTACATTCGTTTTAACAACTTTCTTGTATATAGTTATTCTACAAATAGTTCTGAAAGTTTCTTTCACTAATATATAATTTATATCTTTGCCCGTGATACAGACAACATGATACAATGAAAAAAATACAACTGACCGACTCACATAAAGAAAAGCTGTTTCAAATCCCCTTATTCAGGGATTTACCTTTAAACATCAAAGAGTCCTTATTGGAAAAGCTGGATTTTGTAATCTATGCGGCTAATAAAAAAGAGATAGTCGTTACACAAGGAACACCCTGCAACAAGTTATTTGTACTTTTGGAAGGAAAACTACGTACAGATATTATTGACGGATTAGGTAATGAGGTGATGATTGAATACATTATCGCTCCACGTACCTTCGCCACTCCTCATCTTTTTAATTCGAACAATACTTTGCCGGCTACTTTCACTGCTCTTGAGGACAGTGTGATACTTATGGCAACCAAAGATTCAACCTTCAAAGTAATTAGTCAGGACCCACAAGTTCTTCATAATTTTCTTTGTATCGCAGGTAATTGTAACATCTGTACTGTATCCCGCCTGAAACCTCTTTCACGCAAAACCGTACGGGAAAGGTTCATTGTCTATCTATACGAACATAAGAAAAAAGACTCGTTAGTAGTAGATATCATGCACACCCAATCCCAGCTCGCCGAATATTTAAATGTGTCACGCCCTGCTCTATCTAAAGAAATCAATAAGATGATGAAAGAAGGACTCGTCATCATGGAAGGAAAACGAATCGAGATTTTAGATAAAACAACTTTGGAAAAGTATCTGTAACGACGTATTTAGAAAAATATCCGTAACAACAGACGTAACAATAAGAGTGTACTATCAAGAAGTGGTTAAAACAAAAAATCATCCTCACTTCAGATATACTGTAGTAAGGATGATTTTATAAATTCAAAAACTTTCAAAAACTCTCTCTTTATTTAAATTCTATCTATTCCCTTGGATTTACCACTTCACAAACAATATCTTCGGATTAATATTCAACGATAGCCAACCCCAATCCTGCCAGCTTTTATGATTGCCGGTTTTCACAGCGTCCATCGTCTTCGTGCCACGCATAAAAGAATATCCGGCAGAGAGTTTCACATCTTTCATGATCGACCAGTTTATCTGATAATCGACTTCCGAACCTAAATATTTCTTCAAGTCCTGAACCTTTACGGCTGTGCTAAAGTAGTGATAATTAAGTTCCATATCCACTTTGTCAGAAGCACGGAAACGGCCTCCGATACGGGCATCCATCAATCCAGGGGCATAACCGTTCGCAAAGGTAGAAGCATAAAAATAATCCATTGCTCCATAGAATTTATGATGAGTTCCATAAAGAGGATCGAAAGCTTTGTACTTACCGCCATTTCCCTTATCACCACTTAGATAATCAAAGCTAGCCACAGCTCCCCATGTATGGTCAAACGTATAAGCAGCCTGTATGCTTCCCATCAAAGCTGAAACTTTATCAGCAGTTTTATTCTTACCCATCTGATAGTAGAAAGCACCATCCAGATTCCAGTTACTGTTCTTATAAGTGAGGTAGGTTCCCATTGTTTGCAAGTAACGAGTGTGAGAGTCATCCGTAGCTTTATCGCCCGTTTCCAATCCCAAGTTCATAAACAATAAAGAAGCCCCGAACGGAACATTGTCCGCCTTATAGTGATACCAAACGGTTTGCATATTCTTATAAGGCTGTCCCGTAGAAGAATCATAGTAAGTGCCTCCGCTTGTTCTACTGTCATTATTCTGATTAAAAGCAAGAATTAAATGCACTTCATTATTTTTGTTGGCATACCCCAGCTTCAACGCATCGTGATAACGACCCGCTACATTCCAGTCCAATCCTCCCAAAATACGTTCATCATCATAAATCAACGACTGACGTCCCAGTTGAGCGAAAAATCCTTCGCCAAAGTTCATCTTTGCCCAAGCCTCATTCAGCATAAAACGCCCGTTCTTTTCAATCTGCGGATCCTGTCCCCAAACACCTACATGCTGTGCCGACATCTTCAGTTCCAGATCCGAACGTTTATAATCCATCGACAAACGTGCGCGGTTATTGATGAAGGACGTAGGAGCCACCCCTTCATCCCGGGGAGTCAAGGCACCGTTCCGATACTCTGCACGAGGTCTGATTTGCATAGACATCGTAAATTCATTCTCTTTCTCCGTGTTTTGTGTGTATGCCATGCTTGGCAATAGCATAAGCAAGAATGACCAATAAAATGTTTTCATTGATAGTGCAGTTTAAATGATTCGATATTTCAATTCAAATTATACGTATGTACACTGACTCCTTGTGCGGACGGAAGATAATTGATTCCATACCAACACATTTGTAATAAGACAAAAGAGACCAATAAAATAACCAATGCCGGACGTGCCTTCAATGGCTTTCCCAATCTGAAATGGATATATGCCAGATAAGCAAACCAAGTCGCCGCTGCCCAGGTTTCTTTCGGGTCCCAAGCCCAGTAGTGTCCCCAGGCTTCTTTCGCCAGATAGCTCCTGTAAGCATACCTAATGTCATAAATGCCAAACCTACATAAGTGAGGTTATCGCACAAATCCATTTCTTTCCGTTCAATCTTTTTCTTCTTGAACCAAAGCAGATAGACAGCCATCACCGTCGCCGCTCCCAACATAGCGTAAGCAAACATATACACAATGACATGAGGAGCAAACCACGGACTTTGCAAAGCGGGCATCAACGTTTTATTGTGAATCTCCGGTTTGAAGATATTGATACAGATAAAGACGAACGAAAGGATGCAACTGAAACTAAGAATCCATTTATACTTCCAACGTACGTAGGTTATCAATCCCGCCAACGGAAGGAAGAAAGAATACCACAGCCGGGTCTCTCCCATAGTTCGCATCGGAGGACGTTCCAATGAAATCCACATTCCGATAATGAAGCTGAAAAAAATAGCCAACCCTAAGAAAGTAAATCCATAAGCCCATCCCGGTTTTGTTCCTTTCCAGGCAGCAAAAGCTCCTAAAGCCCAACAAACCAGTGCAGCTATTGCAAATAATATAAAGTACTCCCAATTCATGCTTTGTCCTCCTCTTTTCTCTTTTGTGCACTGACGAACAAGCAGACAGCTCCTGCCATCATCATTATAATTCCTGCGTAAACGAACGGTAGCCACGGATCGCGAACCAGTTCGAAGACACTGACATCACTCCATCGTCCTTTTGTCTCATCGTAGCTAAGTTGATAGATTTTCCATCCTTCTATCTCCATCGGACGGTTCACTTCAATGGTGCCTTCCGTTATCGTTCCTTCTTGTGTATAGATTTTCACTTCCGATGCAAACCGCTGCGGTTCCCGTTCCGGCATCACAAGACTGGTTAAAGAATCCAATCGGATTGCCTTATAAGGAAAGAGGAAACTGCCACAGCTTACCCAACCTTCTTTCGTTGTTTGATTCTTCTGATTGACAGCTTTCAGGTAAACAGCATAAGTTGCTCCCATCGAATGAAATTCTATAAACTTCACAGTATCTTCAGTAGCTACAGAAGCTGCCATCGGGATAGATTGTTCAATTGTCAATTGCCAGTCTTGTAATGTTCCCTTTATCACTCCCTCTTCCAGCAATACATGTTCAGGAGATTTTTCGGGAAGCGTACGCCCGGTTTCGTTGTCAATCAGCATCAGTTTTGGAGGATATTCGTCGATAGTAAAATCCTTGAGTTCGATAGCCAATGGAAGTTCAATCAGTTGACCTTTATCGTCAGTAGCCCGCCATTCGGCATTGCCCATGCGGGTTGTCATTTTCAACCGTTGCATATCGGCGTTTCCTAAAGTGGCCGCTATCAACGCGACGAATAATCCGATATGATTGAGAAGGAACGAAAGTCGTCTCCACTTAAAAGGAAAGCTGGCACGAAGTATCGTCAGTCCCAATGCAGTGACCATCCAAAAGTAAAGCAGAACGAAAGGCCAGGATGCAATCATCTGTGAGAATCCCAGCAAATCCGTTGAAGCATTTGGAGCATGACCGGAAGGAGCTTGCCGGATAAGTCCCATAACTACCGTCATGCCGACCACCCACAACAAAGCGGAGACGGCAGCGGAATAATGGCTTAACCAACTGAATAAATACACACGTTTACGAAGAAGGTGCATGGCTATCAAGGCAACGATATAAACCAGCAGCACAATCACGTTGACCGGACAGGCAAACAAATCCCAGTTAATAGCACCCACTGTCATTTGCAGCAATATGCCTATTATCAGTAATCCTGCGCCAATCGCCAACCCTTCTTTATAACTCCACGGTTTGCTCCACATATATATCTATGCTTATATTTGTTTTATATCTGCGCCAAACGTCCATTTTCTTTCGCTTTCTCCAACCAGGCGGGAACCGTTGTTTTCAAGAATTTCTCTTTCGCAGCTCTTTCAGCGTCCATATCCAAGCCGATATATTCCTGTGCCTTTGCCTTCGTCGAGATGTCCGGCATCGGAACATCACCAGTGTATCCGTTCTTCGCCAATACTTTGGATACGGCAAGACGGGCTTGCATAGCACGGTCGAGTCCGTGAGAAAGGATTCTCTGAATTTCCTGCGGTGCATGGAAAGAGCCTCCATGTGAAGCCACTCCAAAGTCCCAACGCCATTGTGCCTGACGAATCAGTGCGAGCACATCTTTCATCTGTGCTTCCGTAGCACCCTTATCCCAGGCAAATTTAGCTTCGATATGCGCCTTTGCCAATTCCTGTTCCAAACGGTTACGGATTTCATTCGCTTTACGTTGGCGTTCGTACACATTATTACGCAAAGTCTCTTCGCTCTCGCGATGGCAAACCTGACAGGTACGATCAATCATAGCCAATGGGCTCTGAATATGGTGATCGCTGAATTTCACACCACCTTCACTCTTATACGGCATGTGACAATCGGCACAAGAAACACCTCTTTGCCCATGAATACCCATTTGAGCAATCTCATAATCAGGATGCTGTGCTTTCAGAATCGGAGTACGACTCAATTTATGGATATAATCATAGAACCCGGCCTCATCATAATAAGCCTCCATATCTTCTACCGTGAAACCTTTATCCCAAGGGAAAGTCAGGTATTTGCCATCACCTTTGAAGAAATATTCAACGTGACATTGCGCACAGACCAATGAACGCATTTCTTGCGGAGTAGCTTTGGTGATGTCTTTACCTTGGCGTTGGAAAGCTTCAATCAAAGCCGGACGGCTGATATGAAGATTCATTGTTTCCGGGTCGTGGCAATCAGAGCAGCCAATCGGATTTACGATTTCGGCCCCCATAGCTCCCCATTTATTATTATAGAAAGAATCGACACCCAATGCTTCCATCATACGGGGAACATCCGGACTTTTACAAGTCCAGCAAGTAGACGGTTGCGGACCATCCGTCGGGTTCACAGGTGCACCGGTACGTAACGATGCCGTAATATCTTCAATGGCATGCATGTGCCCCCGTGGAGTAGAATAATCTTTAGAGAAAGCGTATCCCGCCCATAGAATCACCATTTCAGGACGTTTTTCCAAGGCATCCACAGCTATATTCCCATTAAATTCGCTTTCAAAGTCAGTCTTTGCAGTTTCCGTCCAAGTTTGATATTCACGGGGGAAATCATCCTTGAATAGTTCATTTCGCGCTTCAATCCCCTTGATGACGTTTTTACGGTTGTTGAAAATGCTGGCAACTTCCGCCCTCCGTTCCATCAACGCAGAAACGCATAATCCTAAAACAAATACAACGACCATTGAACCTCCGAACAACAGCCATCCTTGCCATGATTTTAATTTCTTTTCCATTGTATATCGGTTTTATTATTTTATTACGTATTTCATTTCCTATTTATCTTTCTGATTCACCATCTTCCGGAGCCATTCGGGAACGGGCGATTCCGGAAGAGGAACAATAGCTCCCGGAGTGCCGGACAGAGAGTTTTTTCCACCATGAGGAACATCACGATGGCAATCCCAGCAAGCCTTCCCCTCTCCTACTTGTGACATCATATAATCAATCTTCCCCGTCTTCACAAATTCCGTATTGAGTTGTGTATGACAGCGAATACAATTATTCATTATCACTTCGGAACTGGCTTCATGAGCCTGAATCACCTGCGGCTCGCTTTTGGTAAGAAATGCAGCTACGTGTTTCATTCCGTCCATCCCCTTAAAGGTCCATTTTTTCACAGCATTTTCATGCGGTACATGACAATCATTGCAGGTAGCATTCCGGGCATGTGAGCTATGAAACCAAGTTGCATAGTAAGGAGTCATAATATGACAGTTCACACAGCAGCCGGGTCATCTCCAAGATAGGTATGCGCCCGGAGCATGTACAGAAACAGTGCTCCTCCACCCACAATAACACCGCCAATGATGACAGCCGCTACCTTCCATTTAAAAGAAGGAAAGAGTCGATTTATTATTGGAAACTTCATCATACGAAATAGAATTTTTCACAAAAGTAAAGGATTGGAAACAAAAAAGGTGTAATATCTATTACACCTTTCGAAAGAAAAAATACTCTTTATACAAAAAACAGCCTATCTATCGTCCTGTAGCCAACAGATATTCCAGTTCCTTTATATAGTTGTCTATTCATTATGATGGTGGTCTTCATCTTCCACCTCATTGCTCAATTTAATATTGCGCGCGATATAAGATTCGTTGCCTGCGGCATCTGTGCAATAAACCATCAAATGATAATCCCCTGCAGTCGCATTGGCTGGTATTACAATATCGTGATGATGAATATGTGCTGTTTTCTGTCCTGACACATCATACGATCTGTTAAAACTAAAATCTACTGTTTCCTGTGCAGCCCTACTATTACCGCCGTGTGAATGATGGTCGAAATTGCTATGAATTTCTATCTTATAGGATTTCAGCATGATGTCATCCGACAAATCCATCTCAAAATGAACTCCATGTTCGTTTCCGATCTCCAATGCCTGACCTTCTTCCGGTTCATGAAGTTCAATCAAAGGTTTGATCGTATCGCTGGAGTCATCATTATCACAAGAGGAAAACATGAAAGTAACTGTTGCCAAAAGGCTAACCATTGGGAGATAAAATTTATTTTTCATTTCAGTAATTTTTTAAATGGAACTTTGATTAATATCTGGAAGTTACGTCCCGGTTCGGGAATCTCAACTTTCCTGTAAAAACTAAGATGATTGTAATATCGGGTATTGAATATATTCCGGGCGGTCAGGGTAATTTCAATTTCATTATTTCCACCTATCGGAATGTTTAAAGATCCGCCCAAATGGAAGAGATTTGCTCCGGCTGTACGGTCTTCGTTACGGTCCACTCTATTTTGCCGAGCAATGCTCTGCCATTCTGCATACAACATATACCGGTTCTTTTGCCAGGTTAATGTATTGCGCATAACAGGTGGCGGCGAGAAACTCAATGGAATATGTTCATCACAATTATAGGTGTAAACGTATTCAGCGGAAATCCGATAATTGAAGTTACGCAGAAAATCAACATCTACGGTAGCTTCAGTTCCTGCGAACAGTGCTTCCGCTCCGGTATAGCGATAGATTTGTCCGGCATGAGGCAATACAGACCACTCTCCGGTAGGACGCAGAAAGATGTAATTGCTGAACCAACTGACAAATGGAGAGACGGAGAAAGAAATTCTCCGGTACTTCAGATGATAAGAAGCGTCCAGTTGCCAGCCCTGTTCCGATTTTAAATTGGCATCTCCCTGTTCATGGCGGAAAGTGCCGTGATGTACTCCGTTGGCAGCCAACTCATTCGCACCGGGCAGGCGGAAACTACGCCCGATATTCACCTTTACCAGATGCTTGTCGGAGGGAGTCCATACCAATCCCAGAGAAAGAGAATAATCACCATAGTGTTTTTTCACCTGGTGACTGTTCCACTTATAAAGGTCTATCTGTTCCTGGGTATATCCCTGTTTTTGAAGATAATCGGCAAGGTAAACATCTTCATGCGAAGAAATATTTATGTATCCGTAGTCATACCGAGCTCCTCCGCTGACGGAGAGCACATTGTTAGGTCTGTACGTTGTAAGCCAGAGCATTCCGGTGGTGGAACGGTGATATTCGGGCAATAAAAACGAATAGCCGGCAATGTCATTCCGTTGATGCTGTCCATCCCACCCCAATGTATGTTCCCATGAAGAAGATCCGATAAAACGAGCTTTCACTGAAGCACTGAAGGTGTTCAGATTAAATGCGAGTTCTTTGTCGGGGTCTTTCTCTGGTGCGGGTTGCGAGCCATAGTGAGTATGGAAAGCACTCCATTCTTCACGGTGATTGTTCTGGAAACCCAAATCACCTGACAAGATCAGTTTCTCCCACGCATATTGCTGATGGATGGTCACCTTCAGGTGATTCACTTTACTATAAGGCAATTCGATATTACGGCTATCTCCATCATCTTCCACACGGGACGCATCGGGTATGCCATGCGCTCCGGGGAAGAAACCTGTCTTTTGATAGACATTACTCACGGAGAAATTCGCTCTATATGCCCTTCGCTGATATTGGGTAAAGAGTCCGATATTGCGTTCAATGCCTGCTGTATTCTTCAGTTTACGCCCATAGATGGGGATTCTCTGTGTCAGGTAGACAATAGAATCCGTAGGAATATGATAGTCGCCGAAGTGCTGTTCCGAATAACGGATGTAAGAGTACCAGGCATTTTTTTTGATTCCCAGCATCAGTGATCCTCCGATGGTTCCATTGACTGATTTACCCAGCAGTGTGACATCTCCAAACACCCGATTATCCACAGGCACGGCCGATGGAACAACATCTATCACTCCTCCCATCGCATCACTACCATAAAGCAATGAGGAAGGGCCTTTCAAAACATTGACCGCTCCGATGTTGAAAGCATCCAGCTCTAAACCGTGGTCGGCTCCCCATTGTTGCCCTTCCTGCTTGATTCCGTTTTCCAATACGGCAATCCGGTTGAATCCCATTCCGCGAATCATCGGTTTGGAGAATCCCGAACCAATATCCATTGCTTGCACTCCGGGAATGTTCTCCATCGCTTGCATGAAGTTTCCTGTAAAATGTTTGCGCAGAAAATCCTGATCGGCTACATCAACCGTAAGGGCAGACTTTTTCACTTGACGCTGCTGGTACGTTTCGGTCACCACAACATCAGGCAAAAGCATACTCTTGATTGAATCGGATTTCTGTGCATGGACGGATAAGGTTATAAATACCCCTATTACGCCCGAAATAATTCCGATACGCATCAATTACAATCTTTTATATAATGTGTAAAATGAATAGGAGAACAGATTGAAGGTCAATCTATCTCCTTTGAAAATATGATTATGTAATCAAGCAACGGGAGGTCCGCGTAAATGATGCGAATAAGTTCGTTTACAAACAACCTTATCCTGATAAATAACCGGCTCGTATGGGACGAGCGTCAACGTACAATGAAATTCTACCGGTTGAGGTTCCGTAAAAAGAGAAAGGGAGTATTTACATATCGCACAATCATCAGAAGGATTATGGGAATGTTTTGCATGGGAACATGATGTCTCATCTTCACTTCCATGATAGTGAAAGGTTTTCACCACAAAGAAGGGAATGAATGTCATCAACAACACCCACGCTATATATACCTTTATGTTTCTCTTTTGATACATTCTCCCTCTATTGATAATATAGAATAGCGAGGACAAATATAGATGTATGAAAGAGAAGGTGCAAATTATCAGGCTTAATATGTGTTATCGTGAACGATCAAAAAGAATCAATAACACACCCTATTCGATTTTAATCTCTTTCAATGCCAAAATGGAGATATACACAACTATGCCAATAGAATATTACGCATTATTTTATCAGGAAAAGCCATATAATATTTATCTTTTAAAGTTATCACTCCATAAAAGAATAAAATAATAGGATAAAATCTTATATCAAAAACTCTCTGTTTATCAAGCTTCTTTGAGAGGTCAGAGAAATTATAAGGCAACTCATCATCAATAATCAATGCATCCAACATCGCTTTCGCGTTATCCAGTGAAAGGGTAAGCCGACGAATCCAATTAATATCGGTACGTAGATTTTCATCTACCAGTTCGTCGGGAATACTACCGGCATTGGCCGCAAACTTCTTGAAGAAATAAGTCAAGATAGTAGCATTGAACAACCGGTCACCATTGGGACGGAAACGATAACCATCATAGTTACTTACAATTAGCTGCCAGATTTCATCAAAACGTTCTTGTCCTGTGGAGTATTTATCAAGTACATAACGCAGATATGTTTCTGTCTCTTCGTATGTAAACCCGAGCATATTCAGAAAATTAGGTTCAAGAGTCAATATCTCTGCTATATTATATCCACTGGTCAAATCATCCATCGTAACAGGTAATACACCTGTACAGAAACAGGTACGGATACTCCCCTCACCTATTCCGGCTTTTATCACTTTAAAGAAAGTACGCAAAAAACTATCATTCGTCGTCACTTCCTCATAAAGCGGATCGTTGTATGCTGTAAGCAACTGATTAGTGAAGTTATCATATTCATCAATCAATAGATAAACTTTTGGAAATTCATGAGAACGGGCATAATTAAGAACTTCTTCCAACATTTTGGAAGCGTCTCCCCGAGTAGTAAACTGAAAATCACCGAACAAATCTCTGTTATGCTCTACCATCACATCTACCGGGCCACAGTTCAAATCATTAAAGTTTTGAGCCAATCCTTCAATAGTATCCGCCATTACCATTTTCGAAAAATCGTAGCGAATAATCATATAACTGTTATGCTCTTTTGTCGGATGGTTACCTATCCAGGTTCCCCCAAACAGTTCTTCAAACCGATGCGCTTTTGTACGGTCATAATAGCAAGCTAATGTAGAAACCAACAAACTTTTTCCAAAACGACGGGGACGGAGAAATACAGGAGCATTATAATCCTCTAATTTAGGAATATAATCAGTCTTATCAACATAATAAAAACCACGTTCACGCAAATCTATGAAATCCGCTACTGCATAAGGAATAGTTATTCTTGCCATAATCTTACTATTTTCTCTATATACAAACAAAGGTACAAAATTGTTAGCAAAAAGAAGGACAATTACTTATTATAATATTATTCTTCCTGTTTCCATACATAAAACACATTCCTTCCCGCCCCTCTCTTACGCAGTTTTCCCTCCTGAATAAAAGTATTCAAATCATCAACAGCTTTCAGCCGGGCTACTCCTGTCAGTCTGCTGTATTCTATGCGGGTGATTCCTCCATTCTTCTTCAGAAACTCCTGTAACATTTGAAGACGTTGCTCGATAGGTATCTCCGTTTTACTGACAGTCCGTCCCGATTTGGGCACACGTTCAAGTCTCATTTCCCGTCTTACCTTCAATTTAAAATTTTTGGAGGTACGCAGGTGTACATTGTCAAAACAGATAGATTCGGAACGGATTTCTTTTTTAGTCATTACCTTCTGAGTGCATTTCAAAGAGACACTAAGATGTCCCAGCTCTCCAAGCTCCACAATATAGCCACGCGCCAAGAGACTACCAAGTTCATCTATTACAGCCCCCAACACCCCGTCAACCATATTCTGGGGAAAATGTTGATAACGTGACACACGTTCTATAAACTCTTTTTGGGAATAAGTCCCGCTCGGAACTATCCGCGCATGAAGGGGTTGCTTCTCGCCGGTATTCTGAACGTCCGGTGTCTCATACAAATCATAATACGCACTCATAAGCAGCTATATTTTATTGATTATCATTTATCATTTTCTTGCCTGATATTTAATCTCTCTTATACCAATCATTAGTTCTTGGCTAGCATATATTTATTCGTCTGACTATAGTGTAACTTGCATCTAACTATAGTTATTCTTTCGTCTGACTATAGTTAGACGAAAAAGTAACTATAGTCAGACGATTAGTTTATTGCATACAAAGATATACTTTATCGCAATACAACTTATAAATATTAGGAAGAAAAGATTCAGTTAACCGCTAGAAATTAATCACCCAACAGCAACTTAGTCACAGCAGCCGTATTCAATGCCCATTCACGGGTATATACTTCATCGGCTTCCGGTGTATCAGCCAACTTCAAACCCTGTGCTTGTGCTTTGATTGCCAACAGTTCGCCCACAGTGGTTTTGGCTTCCAGTTTATCCAGATACTTTTCAATAGTCTGTGTATCCAAAGAAAGAACCGTCTGTCCGCCGAAAGGAATTTCCAACCATACCACTTCCCGTTCCTTCACTTTCAGGACTCCGAAAACAAGTCCTTTCTGCACGCTTTGAGAAACTCGCACCTGATGCTGAACACAAGAAGGGTCATAAGCCACTCCGTTTCTCTCCGATATTTTCATCGGGTAAGCGGAGTTCATCCAACCTACCACCAGATTAGGAGAGATAGCCCCATTGCTATACGCATTGCAGGTGAAAGCAACATATTGCGCACCTACACGGCTCAACTCATTCAAATCCAATTCGATATACTCGGCAGTACCTTTCTTGTCGGGGATGCTTCGGATATCTCCGCTATGTTTAGCACCAATAACAGTCAGATTGAAGTAGGAACATACTTCTGTCGTTGAAGGCAAAGTGATATGACAACTCAAGTCCATATCCAAATGCTGTGCCGGAAGTCCTTTTCCCCATTGCATAAACAATCGAACTTTATCTCCTTCCACCGGGAAACGTGTACCCTGCAAGGCACAGGAAGTATCCTGAACCGTTTCGCTACGGTCGCCGATAGACAATGGAATATGAAACAACATAGGATCAATATACATACTTGCGCTTCCACTCCCGACACCCGCATTAGCAAAGCGGGCAGCAACAACCTCTTTACACAAATCCTGTACCTCTTTCACCATCTCTTTAAGCTGGTCTTCCATATAAAGACTCACCAAATAGTGAGGCTCTATCAAAAGCGCATTACCACCTAAAGGCTTCACCATTCTCTTATGTCCTTGCTCAAAGTAACTCTCCGCATACATACCCAAAGTGACCACCAAACGAGCCGGCAACAAATGAACGACTTCTTTAAATGCCGTCAACGTCTCTTCCGGACCGAACCAAAGCATATTGGCAAACAAGGAACGTGCAAACATACCCGGACGTTGCTTCAACAAAGCGAATGTCTGTGTCGCATCTGCTTTCAAACGGCTACGCTCCACTTCTCCCTGCCAAACTGTATATGCCTGACAGTAGAATACGTCCATCAACTCTTTCAAATTTTCGAATCCCGGTTTACGAGCATATTCCGCCAAACGCAATGCACGTATCATACGTACCCACATTTCCCTTTTCGAATGCATCATTTCACAAGACTTCTCCGGTGTCATCGCCAAATTGTTCAACCAAAGAGCCACCATTTTACACTCGCGACGGGTATATTTCAGTTTTAATTCTTCCCGCTTTGCCTGGGCAGCCGAACGGCTTTTATCCAAAGCATTGCACAGATGTGCATTGTTTCTACCCGCTTTACGAATGAGGGTCTTAGGCTCTATGATTTGCAAGAATCCGGTTTTCTTATACCACAAATAACGCAATATATCATTCGGAGCAGAGAAATAAATCTGCGCTTCCTGTGCCCTATCCTGCTCTACCAGTGTGTCGATCACCAGCATCAGAGTTTCTTTCATCTTGATTCCGACTGCCGGCAACGGAAGTTCAGCCAACAAGATTTTCAAGCTGTCCGCTTGTGTTGCATCAAGGGCCGTACGTGATTCCAGCAAGTCACCAAAGAAAACATTCAGCTCTTTTTCCTGCCAAAGTTCCAACACTTTCAGTTTACTGGCTTGTCCGAAATATTCTGTAGATGCCGTTTCAAACGGAGTTCCGCAGAACGGACAACCGTTGTATCGTTCCAAGGGGAATGTATTATCAGGAATCACGTGTCCGCAAGATAGTTTCACACCTTTCTTACTATTGAACATATTAGCAAGCCATGTAATCCAATGATCCAAACGTGTTTCTCCGGTAGGTGTATCCCAGCCTTTCACCAATGGAGCCCAGTTGAGTGACACACCCAATACTTCTTTCATCACCTGAAGAATCTCCACCTGTTGTGCCGGATACAACTGATTGACAGCATGCAGCAACTCTTCGGATAAGCTATATCCCACTTTTCGAAGTTGAGCAACCAATGTTACAGTAGTCGAAGTCAATGCTTCGCGCTTTTCAGTTCCTTCTATCGCTGGCAAATAAATTGCATGTTGCCTGATAGATACTTTCAACAAATCTTTTTTCATACGTTGTGTTTTTTAAGTAAGGTAATCGGAAGACTGTGAATCAATGGTGCATTCCTGCGGTTTTGAAGTAAGTCTTCCTTGACCTTAGTTTATAAAAAAGAGGTAGAACAGGCCGGAGTCGAACCGACGACTGTAACTACCCACTGAGCTACTGCCCCTTTGCGAAACTGGAAAAACGGATAATCGTACTGGTATGTTCAACCTAAAAGAGTGTGTTGAAGTAACCCGTACTTGACCTGTTTTCTTGTTTCTTCGACAAAGATAGATGCAGTGATGCGCAATCTTTTTGCGTAACTCAAACTTTTTTTTTCGGAAAAGGGGACACTCTCTATATGATTTAAAATATAAAGTATCTTGTTTTATATTTCTTGTTAATAAACGCTGGCCGATTGAATAACAATCTTTTCCAGCAACTTCTGCATCTTTCCAATCACCGATTCTTTATCAAGCCCATATTCTGTCGCCATCACATCTTGAGCATTCTTGCCGTGGTCGAATTTCGCAAATACTGGGATTCCCATATTTTTCAATGTTTATTCGATACGCGCCATTGTCTCTACTACACCGAACTGGCTTTCATAAGTGTAAAGCAAGTTATTGGCTGCCAAAGGATGAAATTGTATAGGATAGAGGAAAAAACTAACAGATTCCTTTGTGAATAATTAGATAAAACCGTATTTTTAGAGGCATAATTATATACAGCAAAACAATATGAATATAATTTACTGATAAACAAAACATTAAAAGTCAGAATAAGAAATTATAGCATATAGTGTAAATTTATCAAATATTGTAATTGGATAGACAAGGAGACAACTTATAGGTAGTCATATAATATAGATAATATGCCTGATGAAATAAAGAATATAAAAACAACAGCGAAACATTAAATGACCGCTGTTAGCATAACGTTACAAGCAAATTAATAAATATGGAATATTTGAAATTAATAGAAGATAAAGAAGGCTTTGTTCATTGGGATGGTGCAACAGAACAAGAAATAGAATATGCAGAACAGGAATTAGGCATATCTTTCCCATTGCAATACAAAACTTTTTTATCTCAATGCGGAATGTGTAACTGGAGTGATGTTTGCATTTCGGGAATAGCGAAAGATTCAGAAATTATTTCATATCCTATAATTGAATTAACCAAGGAAATTCAAAAACAATTTCAATTATCTATGGATTGGATCGTTTTAAGTTATGAGGTAGGAGAATATCTCATTTTATATAAAATTCCAGTTGGTAATAATCTGAAAGATTCTTCTATTTGGGGAGCTGATGTATATTGGGAAGATGATACCCCCCATATGAGTAAACCTGTAAAATTATATGATTCATTTATGGATTACTTTAAGGAATTTCTTAAATATTCAGAAACTGAAAGCTAATCACGCTTGTAACAATCACCTTAACTGCTAAACGCAGTTAGTTGAACCCCATTATTCACCAAGAATAAAAAAATAAAATGGTTAAATTAATTAATTATACAGAATATCTTTCAAGAGGAGCAATCCTAAAATGTAAGGGTAAATACCCTTATGAAGATACCTTATATTTTATGGTAGCGGAGCAAATAGGCGTGCAAGCATATCAATTATGGACTATATCAGGATATTATGCAGGTATGATATTGCACAAATTACCTTCAGATGCTAATTATGAAACTTATGCAGTGAGCACTAAATGGCTTGTAGGAAATTGGCATGAGTGGGGATATATTGATTGTCCTCTTGAAGATGTTTGGGTAGTTGAAAATGAAGAACTATTTTCCAATCTTAATATCAAAATGTTAAATAGCTCTTATTAAATAGTGGTGGATAACAAGCGGATTAATCTCCATAAGGGTTGATTATCCGCCGGACATTATAAGC
This sequence comes from Bacteroides sp. AM54-2NS, assembly GCF_003602935.1. Taxonomy (NCBI): domain Bacteria; kingdom Pseudomonadati; phylum Bacteroidota; class Bacteroidia; order Bacteroidales; family Bacteroidaceae; genus Bacteroides; species Bacteroides sp. AM54-2NS. The sequence goes on along the minus strand of NZ_QTMZ01000006.1, from coordinate 90,149 downwards.
AACAGAAAAACGGAAACAATATGATAAAATACATTTCGGGAGATATATTACAGAGTAAAGATGAGTACATAGCACAAGGTGTAGCTGTTGGCTCACAAGAAGGATTAGGAACTGGGCTTGCCTTTAAGCTATCAAGTCAATCCCCTGAAATCCAAAAACTCTTTAAGAAGTACACACGAAACACTAAATTTCAAGCTGGCGATGTGTTTATAGGAGAAATCAAAGGTTTCTCTCCAGGTATAATTTACATCGCTACACAACCCGATATGTATCATGCGGAACTCACATATCTGAATAAAGGTTTGAAACGCTTGAAAAAAGTGTGCGAAAGCAGAGGTATCAAAACTGTGTCGCTCCCGAAAATAGGTGCAGGTTTGGGTAAGTTGGATTGGAATAGTGAGGTCAAACCTTTGTTTGAAAGTATTTTATCTGATTGTGAAACGGTATTCAATGTATATGAAGATTACAAGATTGAATACGAAATTTAGCTTATAACATGCACCTGCTCCGCCTAACGGCGGCAAGCTGCAACCCATTACCAATAATGCCATAAAATAATAAAAATGAATTTGAAAGATAAAACGTTAGATATTACAATTAAAGACTACTTGTTGTCAGGTGGCATTAAACATATTAATCCATATGCCGATTTTAAAATAAATGAATTTAAAAAGATGGCAACAGAAATATGGACAACGCCTGAGTCTGATTCAATAATTATTTCGATAAACATAAACAAAGTGACAACTTTTGAGATTGTATATGATAATAAAGATCATTATTATGTACACGATTCTTTAAATTTCAATATCGGGTTATTAAGAAATTTCCCCAAGTATGTACATAGATTAGGATTGTTTTACGCTAAAGAGCTTGAAAAATCAGAATACATGAATAGCCTAAAAATTGTCGGTGAAGTATCAGACCAAGAGGAAAAGGTTTTATTCTTGAGCAATGGAGTTAATTTGCATTTTCTAAAAAGTGATAAAACAGATGATTATTTAATCATAAAAATCGTCCCTGATGGAGAAGAATACAGGAGTTCTATCAGGAAAATTTTTAGGGAAGTTAATCTATCGGTAACAAACAGATGAATTGCCCTAATGATCAATTATCCGCCAAACATTATCGGTTTAATAAAATGGAAAAGGAAGGAGTAATATATTGGCTCAAACCAGAAGAAGGCGGATTGAAAAATCTGCCGACTTATGAGTTGTGTTATGCTGTTACAGTTTTACCGCAAGTGGAGCCTTCAGCATGGAGCATTAAAATGTTTATTCTTGAGCCTGATAAATATGTAAGTGATTGCTTGGTCGCTTTTCTGGTTGATCATGCACCTCATGAAGTTTTAAATACCATAGAATCCGTAGATGTATATGCAGGCAATAAAAAAGTAGCCACTATAATATTAAAAACCGATAACAAACAGCAGACCGACTGAATAAGCGGAACGCTGCCAAACATTAATCGCTAAAAACAATGGCAAGTATAGAAGAATATAAAAAACGAATACAAGAATTTATATATTGTTTAGTCCGTAAAGACTATCAAGCCGTAAATAATCTAATGTTGGCTAATAGTGTGCCTATTCAAGATATACGGCGAGTTATAGAGGAATACGGTTGTACAATTATACCTCTACCTGTAAAAGCGTTTGATTTGGCATTGTCCTATCAAATTTCCGATAAACAGGTAGATATATACATTCCTCTATGGAGTGAAGAAGAAGGTCAAAGCGACCTCACTCTTTCGCTTTCTTGTTTCAAAAATGAGAATAAGATAAAAATAAATGACTTAGAGGTTTTGTAAAACGATTAACAAATGGCTTAACCGCCCCAAAAAGTCGGTTAGCCACTGGACATTAGCAATAAAGTAAAACAAATAAAATATCATCAAATCATGCTAAGTAATAAAGTGATAGACTATTTGAATAAACAAGGTGTATATTCAGAAAAAGAAGATAAAGCATATAAAAAGGCTTTGATTGATTTAGGAATTGATTTAAATAGTGATTTTGCACTGTTTAATCTAAATACTACCGAAATAACATTTCGAGGACAATGTGGCGAAATCTATAATGTGTGTTGGTTTAAAATTTACTCTAATGATTTAAGTTATGGTATAGAAAGGCAAGCAGTGTTAGGCATTCCCTCCGAATACTTACCTCTTGATAGCTTTGAAGGTGAAGGCGGTTTTTTCTATAACCGTAATACAGGAGAAGTTCTTGAAATTGAATTGGGAGAGAAACTAATCAATTTTCAGAATGGAAAGTTGTCTCCACAATGGAAAGACTTCAATTCTTTTTTGGAATGGTATTTTGGATTATAATAAGTTATTGCTAACAAGCGAATGAACTGCCCTAACAATCAGTTATTCGCCAGCCATTATCGGTATTAAAATAATGAGAATAATCCAATTTCATATTATAGATGAAGAACTATGATAAAATGACTAAAAGAGCAGTAACTTTAAAAAGTAGTTATATGAGCAATGCCAAATGGTCTAAGTTACTAAAAGCTATTGCAGAATCAGATATTAAGTACATTGCAAGTGAAGTCCTTGCAAAAGATCTTGTGTGTGATACTCTTTGGCATATACTTCTTGCAGATTATCTTGGGAATGGGAAATACACAGCAGATGGCATAGCTGGGGCAATAAGGACTAAGAATATAGAATATGTCATTATCCCCTTTGAATCAATAAACGAATTATCCAGAATGAAAGATTTAATTGAAAAGATTGGGAAATTTGAATATGATATTGATAATGAAAAACTAATTATAAAAATATTTGGATACCGATAACACATAGCTAACCGACTGAATAAGCGGAACGCTGCCGGACATTAGTAACCATAAAAATAGCGAAGAATATGAAACAAAAACTTATAGAACGATTGAGTACATTTCTCAATAAACATAAAATGCGTGGTACTCCCGCTACGGACGAACAAATAGAACAAGCCGAAAAAGTGTTGAATGTAAAGTTTAGTTCTGACTATATTGATTTTATCAAACACTTTGGTCGTGCTTGGGCAGACATTGAAATTTTTGCTTTTGAAGGTAATGAAACTGTTGTAGGTTATACTCAATCTTTGAGAGAAGTTCATGCGGAAACTTCAGAAAACTATGCTGTTGCAGATGATGGAGCAGGAAATCCAATTATGATTAATCCTAAAGGAGAAGTGCTAATATTTTATCATGATAATGGAGAGAATGAAATTTTAGCTTCATCACTTGAAGTTTTTATAGAAGAGAACTTTGAAGAATGGTGAAATGGGTTACTAACAAACAGCATACCGCTTAAAGCGGCACGCTGTCAAGCATTAGCATATCACTAATCAAATTAAGAATGAAAGTAAAACAACAGATAATAAACTTCTATCAGATACTTAAAGAGTTACCTGATAACGAAGAATATAATGTAGAAGGCATTAGAAATAGAGTTTCGATGAAAGCTGATAATCTATTATTTACTTTGGACAACAAGGGTAATCAAGGTATAGATATAGATGCAAAAATATTCTCTTTCTTATCTTTTGTAAAAGGATATGATATGCCAAGATTTGAGGATAACTATTACCTATTCACAAAAGAAGATTTGGACAGAGAATATAAAGCATTAGGAGATATAGAATCATTAAATGGAAATGAAATAGATTGCTAACAAACAGATAAAGCACCTTAATATTCGATTATTTGCCGAACATTACCAACAGAGTAAAAAATGAAAGTATATAGAATAGCAATAAATATGATTAAGCAAACCAAGATTTTAAAATTTATAATCCCTATTGTAGTATTCATTCTATTGTATGCTGTCTCAACAATTAGAAACAACAATGTAAGAAAGGATGGCATACAGAGTGAGAGTATAAATCCTTATATTCCGGTAGCCGCACAGATTACAATGGATAAGTTGTCGGGCGTGCTGAAAAACGTACAGGCAGGACGAACGGAATATGATTTTACGGGGCGATATCCCAATGACTCACATTCTCTGCGGATGCCCAAATATCCGAAAAACCTTTCATTGCTGTCGGACTCACAGAAGGAGCTTTTACCAGTTTCCCATCTTTCTCCATGTATCCGGTAGTTGTTTCCGACGGATTGATATAGTCTTTGTTCTTTTTAAAAGTCTGATGCACATTGGCAGTAGTCGTTACATCTTCCTGTTTCACTTTTGCCAAATCCTCACCAAAATAAGTTTGTTGCAACCCAAGATAGTCAATCTGATACTTTTTCACGAAATCATGATACGGCATTTTGCCTACTTTTTCAATGATAGAAGCCAGTAACAGGAAGTTTGTCGCACTTTGCTTCACATTAGTACCAGGTTCAAAAGCCAAAGGAAGACTTTCGACTGTCTTAATCAGTTGCAAGGCTGATAATCTTCCGACACATTGAATCCCGCCTGCGCACGGTAATCCGCAATACCGGAACTGTGCTGCAACAATTGAAGAATACTGATATTTTTCCAATTTTCCGGAATATCCTTAAGATACTTTCCGATAGGATCGTTCAGTTTCAATTTCTCTTTTTCATATAGTTGCATCACCGCTACAGCGGCGTAACCCTGTGAAATTGGTCCTACCGGCCAAAGAGTTTTTGCCGCAGCCAGATTTCCTTTTTCAAAATCTGTCACTCCATAGCCTACAACACGCGGAATGTAAGGAGCCTGAACAATGGCAAGTGTCATACCCGGTATCCCCTGCTCTTCTATAAATTCGTAAATCATCTGATCAATAGCCTTTCCTTGGTAGGCTACATGTACATTTCCTCTCCCTGCCTGTGGCAGTTGATTTTCATACTTCTTCATAATACTTTCTCCTCTCTGAGCTAAAATCATTCCCGACATTAGTAATGCTGTTAGAAATAATAAATTCTTTCTCATAATTCTCCATTTAATAAGTAGTTTATTCTATTGTTTTTCTGATGTTGCAAAGATATGAGGTTGAAAATAGATAAGAAATGACGATATAGCATATATAGTTAGCTATTATTCCCGAAAGAGGATTATTATAGCTTATCTTTGTGGAGAGACTGGGTATAGAGATGCTATACGCTTCTTCTCTCTGCCTGATAACTTGATATAGATGTACGAATGTAAACAGAAAACAGGCAATTACGAATTATACAACATACGATTGTGTTATTGACTGCCAAAGGATGAAATTGTATAGGATAGAGGAAAAAACTAACAGATTCCTTTGTGAATAATTAGACAAAACCGTATTTTTAGAGGCATAATTATATATAGCAAAACAATATGAATATAATTTACTGATAAACAAAACATTAAAAATCCGTTGGACGATATTTTGAAGAAGAGATTTAATAAAATACTTAGAAAAAATAACAACGAAACATTAAATGATCGCTGTTAGCATAACGTTAGCAACTGATTAAAACAGGTGAAATATGGAAATAAACTTTATAGCAAATGATATAGTATATGAAGTAACAGAAGACAATTCATATTTAGTCGGTTTCGCAGATGATAAGAATGAACCCAAAGAATATGTAATTGTCGAAAGAGCATTAGAGTTTGATGAACAGGATATTAAATTGGGTATGGATTCATACTACTTTGAATATTCAGATCAATCTAATTCTGGTTATGGTTTATGTAGTAAAGTCGTCATACGTCAAAATGAGATTGTCTTTTCAGTAAAACATAAATATGAAGACGATATTACTTCAATAACTGTGTCATATAAGGATAATGCAATTGAAGATATAAAAGAGTATAGAAAAATGCTTTCAAATATCTTTGGAGATATTTTGATTATTGAATAAGTTGCTAACAAACAGCACTACTGCTTAAAGCGGAACGCTGCTGGACATTATCGACAGAGGAAAAAATGAAAGTATTATAGAATAGCAATAAATATGATTAATCAAACCAAGATTTTTAAATTTATAATCCCTATTGTAGTATTTATTCTATTGTATGCTGTCTCAACAATTAGAAACAACAATGTAAGAAAGGATGGCATATATTCTATAGTAACTCTTGTTAAATACAGTTCTGCTTATAGAGGGCAAAGTGCAAAATATGAATTTGTATATAATAAGACTTTATATAAAGGAAGTTTTTTTATATCATTTGCCGAGAGTAAAAACACTCCAATCGGAACCCGTTACTTTGTAACATTCTTAGCAAAAGCCCCCGACCGACATCTAATATTAGACAGCGTACCATCCTGGTTTACTCTAAAAGCACCAGATAAAGGATGGAAAACATTACCTACACAAAAACAACTACGAATAATGATGAAAGATAGCTTGAATTAAAATGCTGACACCGAACTTAATTTATAAATTAATAAACGAAAAATGAAACAGAATGAGATTAATTCGTGGGGAGTTGTGCAAATGTATAAGCCCTACCGTTGTAAAGAGGGTATTTATTCTTACATACCTGCCAAGTCATTCAAGCCTTCCCGTAAAATAGAGAAGAATATGAATTTTTCATATAGCCTGTTTTTATCTAATATTCCGCACTATGACGGGAAAAAGAAACATTCCTCCCAACAGATAAAACTATTTTTATCAGTTATCAGAAAGAAGTGTATATTGCATTGGAAAAACATCTGAAAGAAATAAAATACAATGAATAAAAGAATTATTTCATTTATCTGTGTAGGATTGGTCGCAACAAGTTGCGTATCCTCACTCTGTTTCTATGATTATTTTGCCAACGATGGCACTACCAGCAATCCCATCTATTGGATTTTCGACTTTTTCCAGTTATCCATACTGCTGGGACAAGCCGGAATAGGCGCTTATGCTATCAATGCGCTTCTACGACAGAAGAAAGAAGCAATTTCTTCTCTAGGATATTTTGCGGCTCACGTATTTCTGCAAAATATAACTCCCTTGCTCCAAGCATGGTCTGCGGCTGTCATTACAGAATATCCGCAATGGTTGCTGATAAGTCAGGTCGGTTTTAGCATTGCTCTTTTTACTGCTTTGTTCATCATTCAGTCTGCATCCTTATTCAAGAAGTCTGAATATATTCCCCGGCTGTTGATGGCTGCATTTTATATCAACTGCGTATATACGGCACTTACCGTCATCGGATTAATTATTACCCTGTAATGATTGCATATAAACAGAATCCAGAACAGCACCTTCCCAATGAATAGCAGGCGGGTATTGTTTCCAACCTTTTTCCGGTGGGGACAGTACCCATGTGGGGACAAACTCGTCCCCCAAAGCCTTATTGTATTCAGGGTTGCTGACGGCATACCTCACTATAATACGCAAAGGATTGCTGACACCCAAAAATTTGGGATATGTCGTTGTAGTATTATATTTCACCCCATCCACATAAAAACCGAACTGGCGTACCTTATGTCCCCCTTTAATGACACCCGACACTTTTTCATAAGTGGCTAAAGTGTATCGATTGCCTTCTGCCAACGCACGGGCTTTATGTATGCTATTATACCATGTCCAGCCGGAACCTGACATTGCGAAAAGATATAAAAGGTAAATGGATAACGAAGTCTTTTTCCCATCCGTAGCCCACTGCTTTTTCAATAGCGAGCCTACTATCATAACAAAAGCCCCCACCCCTAACAGGGAGACACAAACCAAAACCGGAATATTCATGTACTCTATCATACTGTTTTAGAATATTCTTTTCTTCAAATAATATACCCAAAAATCAATAGCTTTGCCGATAACGACACCAAAAACACTAAGTGCCAACGCTATGTAAGCTGCAACAATGAACGGTTGTTCGTCTATCCACTTATTGACAAGTACGGACATCCGGGAAAAGACACCACCCGCAACAGTCAGAACGATGGTCAGCAATATGTATCTCCACCAGCTTATCCTGTCTGTTTGAATCTATTTCGTCATCTTTTAAATACCTGACAAGCCACAGGCACGGAACAAACAGAAACAACATGAAAAATGCAATAATCGCCATTTCTTCCCCAGAGATTTCATGCAATCCTCTGCCGAAAAAGCGAAAACCGAATATTATTGCTATACAGGAAGTTATCATTTATGCCACTATTTTTAGTTTGTATTCTTAATCGTACATTCTTTCTCAATAGCCTGACAATTCGTTTCCCGGCTATCTTAATTCTTACCACCGAAAGCGCATCTACGAAGAATAGAATTGTATCGGCTTTGTTACTAATAACTCCTGATTCATATCGGATTCTTTAGTTTACAAAGTTACGGATATGACAGGAAAAAGACAAATTTAAATCAAGAAAAGATAATAAACACGCGGATATACGATATTGATAACAATAACAAACAGCACTTCAATCTGCAAAGCAAGCATCCGGAGATACCTGTATCGTTTCAATAGAGATCAACAATTAGACTGATAGGTACTTTCAACTAATCTTTTTTCATACATTGTGTTTTAAGTAAGGTAATCGGAAGACTGTGAATCAATGGAGCATTCCTGCAGTGTTGAAGTAAGTCTTCCTTGACCTTAAGTTGATAAAAAGAGGTAGAACAGGCCGGATTCGAACCAGCAATATCCACCGTTAAGAAGTAAGCCCCGGTTGACCTCATTTCAGATAATCCCGAAGCTACTGTCCTACCTCTATATTTGTTTTTTGTGGAGCAGGCCGGAGTCGAACCGACGACCATCTCTACCCACTGAGCTACTGCCCCTTTACGAAATAGGAAAACAGATAATCGTGCTGGTAATGTTCTACCTTAAAGAGTGTGTTGAAGTAACCCGTACTTGACCTGTTTTCTTATTTCTTCGACAAAGATAGGCGTAGTGGTGCGCAACCTTTTTGCGTAACTCAAACTTTTTTGCTGTTTTCTCGAAAAAACAGTAAAAAATGAATAAACAAGACTTATTTTGTAAAAATACAGAAGAAATACGAAGACATATAGGTGATAACTCAACAGTTTTCCTACTTTTGTGTATAGTAGAGATATTACTCTCTCCCAACAATAAACACACAATATTATGAAAAGAGCATTTATTTATAAAGATGAGAAATCTCATAAATTTTGGTGGATTGATTATAGTGGCTGTGATTTTGCTGTAAACTATGGTAAGTTCGACAGTATCGGTAAATTTGAAATCAAAGACTTCGATACAGAAGAAGAATGCCTGAAACAAGCAGAGAAACTTATTCACTCGAAAAAGAAAAAAGGATATGTAGAAGACGCCAACTTCGACTTCATGCACAGATTTTATATTGATTCCGAAGAATATGGTTTGCACCCCAAAACTTCTCATCCCCGATTTACCGAACACTTCACGGAAGAACTCTATTATGATTGCGTAGACGAAGAAGCACCTTTTGGTAGCGATGAGGGAAGTGATACATTAGATTCTCTTGAAGAAACGATCAGAAAAAATCCCAAACTCAACTTTCTTGATTATCCCAAGTATCTGATAGAACACGACTGGGGCATGGAATATATTCCTGTTGAAAGTCTTGACCCCGAAGTGGTTAAAAAACTAGCTTCAAAGAAAGAAATGGATATGACACAAAGCGACATGGTGACTTACGCTACTGCCTTTGGACAAATCAAAATCACTGGGCGTCTCTCACCCAAATTACAAGAACAGGGAGTTAAAGCTATCAAAAGATTAGCTTTACTTTGGGGAAATGGGGTGACCGAGATTCAAAGCAGAATGATTGATGACTTACTTTCATTTCCTATCGACAAGGACTAATAATATGAAACTAATAGATAGTAAATATATGAGAATAATAGAGATTAGGAACTACACTATGAGGTGTGGTTATTAACGCATTAGCAACAATCAAATCATTATCGTTATTATGGATATAGAAAGAATACTTAAAACAAGAGAAAATGCAATATACTACGGCATTGGTGAATACCAAAAAGACTGCTTTGGTTGGTTGGTGGAAATGCTCCAGCTTGTTTTGATGATAAGTATTTATCGGACAAAGATAATCTCTATTTTTATCTAACATTTCAAAACCCTTTAAATCCCAACAAGCAAATATCTATTTTCACTCCGGAATTTGATGTTGCATTGGAATATAACACATATCCCGATTGTAAATTGTTGTTGGTTGAACATGAATTAAGTAGTCAAAGCAAAAGTGATAGATATAAACACCCCGAAATAGATGAAATTTATTCAATATACGAAATGAGTACAGAAAAAGATATGCCTGAAAAAAATTGTGCAATCAAATTTGGGGGTAATGTAATGCCTATTCAATGGGGATTAGATAATGATGGTAAAGTGGTTAAAGATGGAAATAGCTTCATTTTTCAAATCAACGAAATTTGCATAAAAGATATTTCTGTTTTCATGGCTGGCTGTATATATGTTTATGGAAAAATTGAAGGTAATAAAGTCACAAATCCATTTGTGGCATACTGGGAATATTCCTAATAACGATAAATTGATTAATTATTTCAAATAGGTTGCTAACAACGAAAGATAGCATCTGACGATGCTCCTTTCTAACCATTATAAGCAATAGAAAAACGGAAACAATATGATAAAATACATTTCGGGAGATATATTACAGAGTAAAGATGAGTACATAGCACAAGGTGTAGCTGTTGGCTCACAAGAAGGATTAGGAACTGGGCTTGCCTTTAAGCTGTCAAGTCAATTCCCTGAAATCCAAAAACTCTTTAAGAAGTACACACGAAACACTAAGTTCCAGGCTGGCAATGTGTTTATAGGAGAAATCAAAGGTTTCTCTCCGGGTATAATCTACATCGCTACACAACCCGATATGTATCATGCGGAACTCACATATCTGAATAAAGGTTTGAAACGCTTGAAAAAAGTGTGCGAAAGCAGAGGTATCAAAACCGTGTCGCTACCGAAAATAGGTGCAGGGCTGGGTAAGTTAGATTGGAATAGTGAGGTCAAACCTTTGCTTGAAAGTATTTTATCAGATTGTGAAACGGTATTCAATGTATATGAAGATTACAAGATTGAATACGAAATTTAGCTTACAACATACACCTGTCCTGCCTAACGGCGGCAAGCTGCAAACCATTATCAGCATAAAACATTAATACAAAAAAGAATGTTGATAATGAAATAGGAAATAAAAGAATTAATTGATTTTTGACTGTAATTTATCTATATAGCTATGTCACTTATTATTAATAACAATTGCCACATGATATGGAACAAAAGAAATTAACTGAATTATCATTAGACGAGCTTTGGCAATTATTCCCCATAACCCTGACTGCACACCAAGACTATTGGGCAGATTGGTATAAGGAAGAAGCGGAGTTGCTGAAAGAGAGACTTCCCTGTATTGAACGTATTAGCCATATAGGTAGCACAGCAATTAAAGGAATTTGGGCAAAGCCTACCATAGATATACTTGTGGAAATCCCAAGAGAAGAAAAAGTCGTCGATTTGAAAGGTACAATTGAAAGATGCGGCTATATCTGCATGGCAGAGAACGACAGTCGCATTGATTTCAATAAAGGTTATACATTACAAGGATTTGCCGAACGGGTATTTCATCTACACTTATGTTATGAGGGAGATAATGATGAATTGTATTTCAGAGATTATCTTCAAACAAATACAGCTATTGCGAAAGAATATGAACGGCTTAAACTTGATTTATGGAAACAATATGAACATGACAGAAATATGTACACTTCCCACAAAGGTGATTTCGTAGAACAATATACACAGAAAGGGAAACTGCTTTTTACAGGCAGATACGACAATAAGTAATAAAAAAGCTCTTCTAAATATAAATCCCAAATAGATATAAGCTTAAGCTAGTATAAAACGATGCAGGCATCTGGAGATACCTGCATCGTTTCAATAGAGATCAACGATTTGCCTTGCGGTTCTTCACTTCTTCCACAAGTTTGGTAAAGGATTTCTCCTTTTTACGTTTCTCATGTTCGGAAGCGGAGAAATGCCACGCTTCCCGACGAAGTTTCAGATAGCTCGCATAAACTTTATAATCTAATACACCACTGTTAACTGCTTCTAAAACAGCACATCCGGGTTCGTTGATATGTTTGCAATCTTTAAAGCGACACAATTCAGCATAATCGGAGATTTCCAACACTTCGGCAAGAGAATCGGGATTGTCAATGGCCAAGCCAAATTCACGGACGCCCGGAGTGTCGATTAAAACACCCGAACTGTCCATCAATACCATTTCACGACGGGTCGAAGTATGACGGCCTTTTCCTGTGGACAGGCTTATATCAGATGTGAGCAATACCGGCTTTTCACAAAGAGCATTCACCAAAGAGCTTTTCCCGACACCCGAAGAACCGACAAACACAACCGTTTCGCCTTCCGATATGGACTTCCGTAACCGGACAATTGTTTCGAGCTGATGAATACTCGTGAAAAATACGGGTATCTGACTGGAGATATGTTTTATTTGTTCCTCAACACTCTGTCTGTCAAAATCTAAATCGGCTTTATTAAGAACCAATACAGAGCTGATATTTTCCTCCATTATCTGAACCATAAAGCGTTCTACCCTGCGAACATTGAAATTATCATCAAGGCTCTGCACAATAAATGCCTTATCGACATAAGAAGCAATGGCCTGCTTATCAGCAACCGTGCCACTTTTCTTGCGATACAATGTCCGCTCACGAGGCAAACTATCAACTATAATCCCTTTATGTTCATCGAACGGTTGAAAAATGACCCAATCACCTGTACAAGGTAATTCATCATCCGATTTTCCATACATCATATTTCCCGTGAGTTCACACTGAAACAATCCGTTTCCGGAAATTACCTCGTAGCAAGTACGGTGTACAATGGAAACACGCCCATGAGCAAGGGCACTATATATTGATTCTTGTTTTAGCTGATTGAGTTTCTCATTCCAACCATAAATAGTTAGGTTATCGTCGGATTTGTGAATTGTTTGATTTTCGTTATTCATGATCTTAATATATAGAGCGCACACGTTGAAAAGCATAACAATGCTTTTCACACCATTGTACGCAAGTTAAAAATTGAATTTATAAAAATATAGAAAACACCCTCGAATGGAATCATCCGAGAGCAAACGAAAGGACAACCTGTGTCAGAAACACAGATTGTTTATCAAACCAAATCCGATTTATTATTTTTAGTCATGCCACAAAGATAGGCATTTTTTATTTGATGGCAAAACGGGCAGTCATTTCATATCTCAACTTGATGACACGGTACTGTTCGGTAGCAGCCGTCCCCATGCTGACATTGCTCTGTGCCTGAAAAGGAAGATAACGGCTTATATTATTATCAACAGGTTCTACAATACGGATCACTTCACCCAATTCCTGCCCCATCGCTTCCACCAAGTAAGATGCTTTTTCACGGGCAGCTTTCAATGCTTCAATCTTACCTTGCTTCCGATACATTGGCAAATCCTTATGCTTCAATTCTCCGATGCGCATGGACTCAATTCCCCATGTGTTGACAGAACGGATAATGGAATTGATCTGCTCAAAATCGGTCAACCGGATATCCAATTGCTTACCTATCAGAAATTCCTTTCCTCTCTGGCGCCAATAATCCCCTATTTCCTGTGTACGGATAGCATCATCCGCTATTCCGATTTTGCGCAAACTCCGACGCAAATCCTTTTCAATCATAGCCAATGGCACTTTCGTCCGAAAATCTTCTTCTTTATTAGATTTACCTGTGTACTCTTCCTGCCAATACTCCTTAATCTGAATCAGAAAATGTATTTCATCCGGAACGACTTCAATCTCCGAAGAACCTGTCACTTCAATATATTTCCCATCACTTTCTTGAGCATTGACAACCATACTCCATGCAAACAAAACAAAAGCTAATAAAAATACCTTTTTCATATCTTTGATTTTATAGTACAACCTCATTTACAGCATCCGAATGATTATATCACAAAGCTATTAAAAAAAACTGTAAAATCGATCTTATCCCAAAATATCAATCAAGCTTTTTCGATCTATCAAAATAATATCTCCATTCTTTACCTTACACTTTGGAGACGTCTTACCGGAAAGCAAAGAAATATTTCCTTCTTCAAAAAAATGCTTCAACCGGGTAGTGGAAAGAGAAAAACACCTTTTTATCAATGATAATAATTTCAGGTTCAATTCAAAATCACATTCGATCCGAATACTTATTATCACGTTGTTCATATTCATAATATCTTCGAAGGAGATATTACTTATCACCTCATATTCAACGCTATCGTAGTCTATTTGAAGCTTGTTCTTACTTGCCATTCCGGCTGAAAAGGCATACTGCCAAGCCACTTCTCGATCATTCATAGAAAAGCTATGAAACAGTTTTTTATCAATCAAGTCCGGTTTGGTACGTGACAGCAAAGTCATATTACAAGTGTTATCGCACTTCACGCATCTGTAAATCAGCCAGACATCAATGTTCTTTTTCTGTGCATTCATCCTGAACTTATCACTGCAATAAAAGCGGTCACTCTCACAGTGGCTGCATTTTTTAATCAATAAAGGAGTATTCTTCACCTTTATCTCCCATGTAAATGTTGTTTCCATAATTATACAAAAGCTATTATCTTTCTTTGTGAATCAAATCTTTTTCTCCGCAAAGTTGGATATTAGCCATTTGTATAATTCACAAGATGTCACAAGACGACATGAAATTTATTTGTCCAGCTCATCCATCATCTTTATAATTTTATCTTTCAACTTATCAAGAAACTGCGTCCGACTCTTCTTCCGGTTTCTGATTTCCAGGAATATGCGATAAAAGTCTCCAATCTCAATATTGAAAAGAGTCTCGCAGCAGAAGGCTATGTCTTTTAAACTGGTATTTCCATTGTTGAAGCATTTGCCCGCATACAGGGCATAGATAAACTCAACCAAAGCAACCTTGCTGTCCGTCCACTGCAATAGCCGGTTTTCTACCATTGAAGTGAATTTCAAATGAAGTTCCTCTGATAATATCTCTATTTGAGCAGACAGGTATTCCGCTAAACGATTGTTGGCTATGATTTCAGCCACACTTGAATCATGCAGGGTAGTGAAAGAAGAATCCCTGTCCAGCAACCCGAAACGGGTGTCTGCAAGAATATCATAGTTTCTTCTGACAAAATATTGTTCGTCGAGTTCCGTCCTGCCGGTACGGTAATAATCATAGAAGGAATTATTCAGGAAGTATTTTTTCAGGTTCTCCAGTTCCGACTTCAGATATTTGCATTGGGAAGACGGAGATTCGCCGATACGCTTCTTTTCAATCTGATACAAGCGGACATAAAACATCAACAGCCCGGAAATCTGTGGTTTCCAGGTCTTAAAGAAAAGAATTTCTTCTTTCGGATTCGGAAATTGGTATTCGGCAACGGCGGATTTCAACAGAATAAGAGACATCTGTATGACATCAATAATCTGCTTAATCTTATCTAGTGGGGCAATCGGCTGTCGCTCAATTCTTTCAATCTCTTTTTCTATGTTCTGCTTACTATTTCTTACGAAATTTTCCATTCGTTTTCATATCGCATACGTTTCGAGAAACCATGCAGTAAATAATAAAAATAACAAAATGAAAAACCGGTTCGAGTGGAATTACTCAAACGAAAGAAATTAGCCTGTGGTTCGTGAGGCTAATATTAAGCCAGAACAAATTTAAGAGTTGCGCCCAAAATAGTTGCTTTTTGATTTCAAGGGCAAATATAATCGTTTTTTATGATTATATGACGTTTTGGTGAAATTTAAAGAACAAGGTATCCGAAAAAGCATAAAAATAGTATCTTTGCCTGCGATTTATTACCAAAGATGTGATAAAGCTATTTTTAATCATTTAATAATAAAGACTATGATTAGATTAAATGTTTTCGTCCGCGTAAGCGAGACAAACCGCGAAAAAGCGATTGAGACAGCTAAAGAACTGACTGCTTGTTCTTTGAAGGAAGAAGGATGCATTGCTTATGATACTTTCGAAAGCAGTACCCGTCACGACGTTTTCATGATTTGTGAAACATGGCAGAATGCTGAAGTATTGGCAGCTCACGAGAAATCTTCTCATTTCAGCAAGTACGTAGGTATCATTCAGGAATTAGCTGAAATGAAACTAGAAAAGTTCGAATTCTAAATGAAACACGAAGAATAGATATACTATCTATCCAACTATCATCAAAAAAAGAGAGAGACATTCTTCTTCGAAAGGAAAGAATGTTTCTCTCTTCTTATTTCCAGATCTCACGGGAATAGAACTGTATGAAGTGATTAGTCCAGCTTCTTATGAATAAATGTCCCTTCAATCCAATAAGTTGCGTGATTCGATTCAAATTTCAGCAGCACATAGCCCGGATCGGTAGGACCTCCAGGAAAATGTTCGATAAACCAGTCCTGCCAAAGTTCTTGTTTCATCTTCTCGTCGGTTACCACTTCCACCGTTCCCGTTAAGGCTACGCTGTCTCCCTTATCCTGAAAGCATAATCCGGCTTTCGGGTTTGCCAGAAAGTCAATAGTCTTTAATGAGTCCGCTCCGGTAGACATCCAAATAGTAGAAATTCCGTCTGTTGCAATCTTGCTCATCGGCACAGGACGGGGATACCCCTCTTTATTTACAGAAGCAAGCACTACCACTTCACACCTCTGCAACAACTCGGTTGCTTTCTCTTTCATTGTTTTTGTTGACATAATCTTATTGGATTTATATTGCAGGCAAATATAGTGAAAATAAATTCTAATTCACAATACGCCCGTTTGCCTTAGCCTTTTGAAGCCATTCAAGGACAATTTCTTTGAGAAATTTATCTTTGTCCGCCTTTTCAACAGCCATATCCAAACCAATATATTGCTGTGCTTTTTCTTTCGTTGTAATATCCGGAAGTGGTACATTATCTGTATACCCATGCGCTACAAGCACTTTGCTGATAAGCATACGAGCTTGGAATACTTTATTTAAGCCATGCCCCAAAATACGCATGGTTTCCTGCGGGGCATGAAAAGAACCGCCATGAGAAGATACGCCGAAATCCCATCTCCACTGTGCCTGACGAATTAACAGCAAGGCTTCTTGCATTTCATTTTCTGTAGCTCCTATATCCCAAGTAAACTTCGCTTCAATATGTGCTTTTGCCAACTCCTTTTCTAAAAGTGTACGCAACTCATTTGCCTTTTGCTGACGTTCGTATACATTTTTACAGAGCGTCTCTTTATTATCACGATGACACGTCTGACAAGTGCGTTCAGTCACTGCTAACGGATTCTGAATATGGTGATCGCTATATTTTATCCCTCCTTCATCATTGTAAGGCATGTGACAGTCAGCGCACGACACACCACGCTGGGCGTGTATGCCCATCTTGAAAATTTCATAATCAGGATGTTGAGCCTTTAATATAGGGGCACGGCTCAATTTATGAATATAATCAGTAAATCCGATTTCATCATAATACTTTTCCAAATCTTCAACAGTGAAGCCCTTATCCCAAGGAAAAGTAGGATATTTTATATTCCCCTTGAAATAATACTCCGAATGACACTGTGCACAGACCAATGAACGCATTTCCTGTGGAGTAGCATGAGTGATATCTCTACCTTGACGGCTAAAAGCTTCAGTGAGCGACGGACGGCTGATATGCAAATCCATATTTTTAGGTTCATGACAATCGGCACATCCTATAGGGTTTACAATTTCGGCTCCCCATGCAGCCCACTTATTATTATAAAAGGAATCTACCCCAATAGCTTCTATCATACGGGGAACATCAGAACTTTTACACACCCAGCAACTTGCAAATTGAGGACCGTCAGCAACCCCCATAGGCGCACCAGTACGAAGTGAATGAACAATATCCTGTAAAGCGTACATATGCCCGCGCGGTGTTGAATAATCCTTAGAAAAAGCATATCCAGCCCATAATATGACCATTTCAGGACGTTGTGCTAAAACGTCGATAGAAGTTCTTCCATTTAATCTACTGTGCAAATCGGTCGATGTCGTATCCACCCACGTCTTATATTCACGTGGATAGTTTTCAGCAAAAATAATGCTGCGTGCTTCTATTCCGTTTATTTTTATCTTTTTCTTATAGTCTATATTTACAACCTCTGCGCTGTGTTCCATCAGGAATGAAATAATTACTCCCGATGCAAAAATAACAGCCATTGCAAGAGCGAATAGTACCCACCTCTGCCAGGGTTTGAACTTATCTTTCATTATTTGCTTTTTTCTTTTAAATACCTTCTGTTTATTGTACTAAATTATATTTGCCAAAGACAAAATAACGGAGAAACAACTTCCTTTTCCTACTTCTGAATGTACTTCTATACGTCCAGCCAGTCGTTCAATAATCACTTTACAAATGGAAAGTCCCAAACCACTCCCCTGCTCAAATTCATCAGTCTTGTAAAAACGATCAAAAATCATCATTAGTTCTTTATCATCAATCCCTTTGCCAGTATCTTTTACGTAAACGCAAACTTCCTGATGCTCTTTATATATTCTGCACCCCAAAGTAATAGTTCCTTCTTTGGTAAATTTATTTGCATTATTCAGGAAATTAGAGATGACTTGAGTGAAACGGAAGCAATCGATGTTAACGGGTAAGGAAACTGTTTCATCAAGTTCAAGGATAAAGCATAATGAAGGCTGAATCAATGTTTGGTAAGTGACATAAATCTCCTTTATTATTTTCGTAATGTTATGTTCCTTTATATCAAAGGATAAGTTGCCTGAATCTAAACGAGATATCTCTAATACGTCATTCACCAGTTTCAAAAGCAACTCATTATTATTATTGACTATTTCAATCATGGCAGCTTTCTCTTCCGGTTCTATTTCATCAGCCCCCTCACCTATTAATAAATTTGTGAAACCTACGATAGCATTGAGCGGTGTACGGATTTCATGACTCATATTATTTAGAAACGACTGTTTCAGCTCTGCTTTTTCTGCTATCTGTTTCGCTAGAATCAACTGTTGTTCATGCTCTACCAAGTTTTGAATATTCTGCATAATGCCTGCCAACATAATCTCCCCCTGGGCATCTTTCAAGGTACTGCATCGAAGTTCATACCATTGATAATCTGCCTCTTTCCCTCCAAAACAAAAACGTATTCGTTGTATTTGCATACTGGGAGACTGATATAATGTTTCGTAGAATGAGCTAAGCAATTGTACATCATCAGGATGGGTATATCTCATAATATCCTCTTTTGTAAATCTCCGTTGTTCCATGCCAACCAATCGTACATAATTATCATCAAATTCAAGAACACCTTCTTGAATATTCCAAAGTGAAATTTTCCCGCCATTCATAGAAAGAGTCAATCGTTTGTGCGCTTCTTCCAGCATTTGAAGATTCTTACGCTCCATCAACGAACGGCGATGTGTACGTAACAAACTAATGGTTACCAAAATAAAAGAGAGAACAAACAACCCACCCAACAAATAAAGTTCTTTTCGATAACGATCGTAAAAGGGATAGTTAATCATACGAACATTTTGCGGAACATTACTAATATCACCCGCATATTCAGAAAAATATGTCCAGTCCAGTACATACTCTTTTTCCAAATCTCTTATTTTAGGCATTCCTGTTTTTTCTTTCTTTAACAAACGTGTAGCAAGGCTAGCGGCAGCCTTCGCCGTAATACCCTCTGTAGCCATATAACCACCGACAATCTTAGCATTTTCACCGAAACCTTCACGAATACAACTAAAAGAAGGAATATTTAAAGCTGTTACTATCGGGATTGCCAGCATATCTAATTTATCCAGTAAGAACGCTTGATTTTGTTGTCTTCTCTTTGATTGTTTCAACATTACCAGCAAAGAAGATCCTTTTATATAACGAAAGGGACAGAGACTTATTGTCAGACCATTTCTTTTAGCACTATCATTTATCAAGCCGGGGGTCAGATTAAAATATTCAATCATCTCCGTCAAATGCTTATAATCACACTCTTGCACAAATGCTTTTTGATAGCCCAGAACTCTCACATTCTTCCTGTCAACCACTCGGGAAAGGCTATCGAAAGATTTATGTCCAAGAAAGGTCAGATCTATATTATAAATAATCTCCATATCATTATGGGGATACAATGTTTTTATAAAGTCGATATTACGTTTCAGATCGGGACTATCACGCAATACATAAACTTTCTGCGAATCGTATTCTTCAATCAGTTCTTCATTGGGAAAATGCACATTACAAGCTACCACAGGAATAGAAGATAATAACCGGTGACGGGTAGATAATAAAGAATTAGTTGCCTGGTCACCAACGGTCAGAATAAGGTCTGTCGATTTACTTTCTAGAAATTCAAGATATTCCCTTACATGTTCTATCCGCTCTTTCTCATCATATTTGCTACAATCAAAATAAAACTTATCAAACGTTACCTCTATCCCTTGTTTCTGAAACTCCTGATACAACAACTTTTCTATATTTCTGTTGCCAATATCATCTTTAGATATGGAGTAAATCAGGGAAATACGCTTTACCATCAAATTGTCAGTAACATACCAGTGTTTGTAATTTAGTCCACCTATAAAAACAAGCAATGAAAGAATGAATATTAAAACGTATTTATATTTGAAGTAGGTTTTGTTCATGCTTTTTTGTTTATGTTTGGCAAAAATAGCATAATTTTCACAACAAGAAAGGTATTTCACTGAAAACATCCATTAAAAACATTCATTTTTATTAAAATCAATAAATTTCCTGGTTATCAATCCTATTTCTATATTTTGCATGACCCTTTTTTGTATTATCTTTGTTTCTCTAAAACAAGGAAATAAATGAGGAACTTTGCAGCCATCGACTTTGAAACGGCCAATGGTAAACGTACAAGTGTTTGTAGTGTAGGTATTGTCATTGTAAAAGACGGTAAGATCGTGAACAAAATCTATCGTCTCATTCGTCCTGCTCCTAATTATTATACGCAATGGACAACGGCTATCCACGGATTAACTTACGACGATACGGTGGAAGCCGAAGATTTTCCCGATGTATGGGCTGAAATCAAACCATTGATAGATGGATTGCCACTTGTTGCACACAATAGTCCTTTTGATGAAGGTTGTCTTCGGGCAGTTCACGAATTGTATGACATGACTTATCCTAATTACAAATTTTATTGTACCTGCCGTACTTCCAGAAAAGTTTTCGGAAAAGATCTGCCCAATCATCAATTGCATACGGTAGCAGAACGGTGCGGATATAATTTAGAGAATCACCACCACGCACTTGCTGACGCAGAAGCTTGTGCACAAATAGCTTTGCTTATTATCCCCGATCCTCCCAAACCGAAGAAAGCAAAAAAAGCCGATAAAGATACGCATGTTGGAGACTTATTCGCCTCACTTATCCCTCAACAAGTGAAAAAGAATAAATAAAAAAAACACCACAACTATTATCACGTTCAATAATAGTCATAGTGTTTTTATAATAAAGTGCTAATTAAAACTTCAACTAAAGAATAGATTTAGCGATACCCATTTCCAAGCCACGAAGTTCTGCCAGTCCGCGAAGACGTCCCAGACAAGAATATCCCGGATTTGTCTTTTTCTTCAAATCATCAATCATCTGATGACCATGGTCGGGACGCATAGCGATAGAGCATTTACGACGTTGTTGCAGAAGAATCAGGCTCTTCATCACATTGTACATGTCTACATTCCCTTCCAGATGATTCGCTTCATAGAAGTTTCCTTCTTCGTCACGTTGTGTGCTGCGCAGGTGAACAAAGTTTACACGATCACCGAAACGTTCCATCATGCCTGCAAGGTCATTGTCGGCACGCACTCCGAAAGAACCTGTACATAAGCAAAGGCCATTGGATTCGTTAGGCACGGCTTCAATCAGTTTTTTGAAATCTTCTTCCGTACTCAAAATACGTGGCAAACCTAAAATAGTGTAAGGAGGATCGTCCGGGTGAATCACCAGCTTCACGCCTACTTCATCGGCAACAGGCGCAATTTCTTTTAAGAAGAAAATCAAGTTGGAACGGAGCTTTTCAGCGTCAATATCATTATAACGGTCTAATGCCTGCTGGAATTGTTCTACAGTGAAACTTTCTTCCGAGCCTGGAAGTCCGGCAATCATATTGCGAACCAACAGTTTCTTATCATCTTCGCTCATTTGTTCGAAACGAGCTTTTGCTTTAGCTATTTCTTCAGGAGTGTAATCTTTTTCTGCGTTCGGACGTTTCAGGATGAAAAGGTCAAAGGCTACAAAAGCCGCCTTTTCGAAACGAAGAGCTTTAGAGCCATCAGGCATTGTATAGGCAAGGTCAGTACGTGTCCAGTCCAGTACGGGCATAAAGTTATAAGTAACTACCATTACGCCACACTTCGCCAGATTACGGATACTTTCCTTATAGTTTTCAATGTATTTCATGAAGTCACCAGTCTGTGTCTTGATATGTTCGTGTACAGGTACACTTTCTACCACAGACCATGTCAGACCTACTTCTTCAATCATTTGCTTACGTTTCATGATCTCTTCTACTGTCCACACTTCACCATTCGGAATGTGATGAAGAGCATTTACTATACCGGTAGCGCCTGCCTGCTTAATATCCCACAAGCTAACGGGGTCGTTAGGACCATACCAGCGCCAAGTTTGTTCACATAAATACATATTGTTATTAAATTAAGAATTGAAAATTAAGAATTAAGAAATCAAAGTTGAAAATTAAAAGTTGAGAGTCGGCATACGGATGCTACGCAGCCAATTCTCTATTTTTAATTCCCAATTCCCCATTTATTAAATTGAGAATGCATCAAATCCACCATCGATTACAGCTACTGTACCTGTTACGAAGTTGGAAGCATCGCTAATCAAATAATGGATTGTTCCATAAAGATCTTCCGGTTCACCGAAACGGTTGAATGGAGTATGAGCGAGAATTGTTTTTGAACGATCAGTCAGAGAGCCATCCGGATTAGTCAATAATGTACGGTTTTGTTCAGTCAGGAAGAAGCCTGGAGCAATTGCATTTACGCGCAAGCCATTACCGAATTTCAATGCCAGTTCGCCAGCCATGTATTTAGTAAAGTTAGCAATAGCTGCTTTAGCTGCACCATAACCAACGACACGAGTCAATGGACGAAGAGCTGATTCAGAGCAGAAGTTTACAATAGAACCTTTCTTCTGTTCTACCATAATTTCAGCAAATACCATTGTAGGCAATACTGTACCGAAAAGGTTCAAATCCACCACTTTCTTAAATGCGTCAATCTGTAAATCAAAGAAAGTTTTATCCGGAGCGATAGTTGCACCTGCATGTTACCTCCAGCAGCGTTCAACAAAACATCAATACGGCCATAAGCTTTCATAATTTCCACTTTGTTGCCTTCCAGCACTTCCTTATCCATCACATCAGTGTAAAGGAACATTGCTTCATTTCCTTCTGCTTTGATACTGTCTACCAATGCTTTTCCAGCTTCTTCACTTCTGTCGAGTACAACCACTTTTGCGCCTTCCTTTGCGAGATACGCAGCAATACCTTTACCTAAAATACCAGCTCCGCCGGTGATAACAACTACTTTGTCTTTTACGTTAAATAATTCATTCATGGTTCTTATAAATTTATATGTTTATAATTTATTGTTCAGATAATATTTCAGATTCTCTTTAAGGAGAATATCGATAGGCATCAAATTCACTTTCTCACTATTCTGCTTGAACAGCAAATGATTACACAATGATTTAACACCATCGTACCCCTGACGCTCGGGGCGCTGCGCAATCAATGCGGTTATCACACCTTCGGAAAGTAATTGCGTATTTCTGCCGATAAGGTCATAACCAACCAGTTTGACAGCCTGCATTCCTCTTGCTTTCAGGTAATTTCCTAAAATATAGCAAGTTGAATTAAAGATAATAGCGCCTTTAATATTCGGATTAGCTTCAAAGATTTCATCCAGTTTCATGAAGTTATACACTGAATCATTTATTTTCAGTTCTACTTCATGCAGATTTCCGTTAAACGCTGTTTCAGTGAGATAATGACAGAAACCTTCGCGCCTGTTCTTTCCCTGGTTAGAATCATTCTTCCCACTATGAATAATCCGTGCCATTAATATATCGGAAGAAGAAGGAAGCCTGTCCATCAATAATCTGGCAGCAATCACTCCGGCATCATAAGATTCCGTTCCAAAATAAGCCAGTTGATGTTGCCCTCCAATGTTGGAGTCAACATACACGTATGGTATTTCATTCCTGTCAAGCTCCTGCGAAAGCCGGATAACAGAATCTGTAAACAAAGTCGCAATCAATACCCCATCCACTTTCTCATTCAGCAGATTTCGGATGATATCATCAAAAGTCTTGTTATTATATTGATCGAAAAAGAGTTTGGTAATGGTGATATTATATGATTCCATTTCCGCCGCAGCTTTATCTATACCTTCCGAAATAGCTTCCCAATACTCCCCCTGCACAAAAGAAGGAGTTATTGCAAGGATATGATATTGTTTTTTGGAGGCAGCTAATGAACGTGCCATCAGATTTGGTTGGTAATGTACCATTTCCAAGATAGCCTGTACTTTTTTCCTGTTTTCTTCAGATACTCTTCCACGATTATGGATTACACGGTCTACCGTGCCAACAGAGACACCTGCCATCTTAGCAATGTCTACAATCCGAATATTTGAAAACTCTTTATCCATATATTGATAAGCATCTTGTTTTTCATCGGCAAAAGTAAAATGAATTATTGAATTAAGCAATAGTGTGTGCGCACACACATTATATCAAAACAAACATATACAATTAATAATCAAACAATTAACTCCAACAAACAGAAAACATACATGTTGTTAAACATAAGAAAAAGTAAAGATAGTATAGAGAAAAAGACTCTTTTCAGATGAAAAGTTAGAGAGAAAGTAACTCCCAATTCTTGAAGGAAACGATAATAATAAAGAAGATTAGCCTAAATGTGTTCGCACACACATTGATACGATGACTAAATAAAGCTAGGGATAAAAGATTAAATATACAAAAAATAAAACAGGTAACCAATTATATTTAAATCGATTACCCGTTTTGGGATTCTTACTTTTCCCACTTATCTTTTGCTTTTCCGGCCATTTTGTCGGCTTCTGCCGCTACTTTATCAGCAATTTCCGCACCGGTTTCTACTGCTTTAAGTCCAAGATCCATTGCTTTTCTTTCAGCATGAGCAGCTGCTATTTCAGCATCGCGACCTATACGATGGATAGCATTATAAATTTCGCTTTCCAACTGTTTTGCTTTTGCTGTACGTGAAAGACGATAAGCTACTGCGCCGAGGATTGACCCAATTCCGAGTCCAATCCAGAAATTTCCATGTCTACATTCCATAATTAAGTTCTGTTTTTAGGATTAAAAATAAATTATATAAATATCTATTTAGATTTCGAGAATAAGGAAGCAATCCATAATACAAGGATAGCCCCTACAGTGGAAGTTATCAAACTTCCGATCAATCCTGAAGCTGACAGTCCGAAAAGGGCAAATACCCAACCGCCCAGTACACCTCCAAGAATACCAAGTAATAAATTTATAATAAGACCAAAGCCTCCGCCGCGCATTACTTTACCTGCGAGGAATCCAGCCACAATACCAATAATGATATACCAAATAAAGCCCATATAATCCTCCTTTTTTATTTAACAACAGCAGGTACGGAGAATAGTTCAGTTAGTCAAAATTGAATTAACGACAATTTAGAATCCTTAGTCTTAGAGAAACGGGAAAGTTTGCGTACCTTTGCAGCCAATTTTTCAGGAACACTTCTAAAGCAATAGGTATCATGGTACAAAATCAGGAACAACCCGTAGGAAAAATTACATTTTCCATCTTAATCGCATTAAGTCTTTCACACTGTCTCAATGATCTTTTACAGTCCGTTGTTTCAGCAGCTTATCCGCTATTCAAAGATGATTTAGGATTAAGTTTTGCGCAAATCGGCCTTATCACACTGGTTTATCAGCTTTCGGCTTCGGTCTTTCAACCGATTACCGGAATCATTTTTGATAAATATCCCGTTGCATGGTCGTTGCCTATCGGAATGAGCTTTACACTGATTGGTTTGATAAACTTAGCATTCTCTGATAATCTATACTGGATATTAGCCTCCGTATTCTTAATCGGAATTGGCTCTTCCGTACTACATCCGGAAGCCTCCCGTATCACATTCCTTGCCTCCGGCGGGAAACGTGGACTAGCACAATCGCTCTTTCAGGTAGGTGGTAACTTCGGAGGTTCATTAGGTCCTTTACTGGTTGCTCTGTTGGTGGCTCCTTATGGCAGACAACATCTCATCGTATTTGCATTTGTGGCTTTAGCTGCTATCGGAGTGATGTACCCAATTTGCAAATGGTATAAATCATATCTAAACCGGATGAAAGCACAGACCGTCAGTGTCAGAAAACCTGTTCATCTTCCTTTGCCTATGGATAAGACAGCCCTTTCAATCGCGATATTGCTGATTCTGATTTTCTCCAAATATATCTATATGGCAAGTCTCACGAGTTATTATACTTTCTACTTGATTCATAAATTTAATGTAAGCGTACAAGATTCGCAACTATATTTATTTATCTTTCTGGTAGCTACTGCTATCGGAACATTAATTGGTGGACCTGTCGGTGACCGAATTGGTCGGAAGTATGTGATCTGGGCTTCTATTTTGGGAGCTGCCCCGTTCAGTTTACTAATGCCACATGCTAATTTGATGTGGACTATTATCCTTAGCTTCTGTGTGGGATTGATGCTTTCTTCCGCTTTTCCCGCTATATTGCTTTATGCACAGGAATTGCTTCCTACCAAGCTCGGATTAATATCAGGGTTATTCTTTGGATTTGCATTCGGGGTGGCTGGTGTAGCATCTGCCGTACTCGGTAATTTAGCGGATAAAACGAGTATTGAATATGTATATAATATCTGTGCTTATATGCCGCTACTAGGATTGGTCACATTCTTTTTACCGAATTTGAAGAAGAAAAAAATAGAATAAGATTAGATTAAATAAAATGGGGTGTGTCACATTTTGCGCTCCCTCTTTTCCAAAGAAAACGACCGGTATGCATCGTCACGACGTATACCGGTCTACAAGTTAAGGTCAAAGTCAAAAAATTAAGAGAGCTATTTATATGTTAGGGTTAGCGTTAATTTCTTTCTGTGGAATAGCATATAAATAATAAGTGCTATTTACTGTAAACGGTTTACCGTTCGGGAAGTTGAGGAACCAATGTCCCAGAGGATTTCGTTTTTCAAAGCTACCACCCTCCTGCCAGCAATCGACTTCTGTCTTCTGCATCTCATCCGATAAAGCAGCACGTTCTACTGCCTTTTGTGTACGAAGTATATCGGTAATACCAAATCCTTCTCCCCAAAGTTCACGGCGACGTTCCATCAGAATCTCATTGATTACATCTTCCTGTGATTTTCCTGTCACCTCGTAATCCCCTACTCCACGGGCATTACGCAATGTATTCAATGGAGCTACAGCCTGTGCCAACGCTACGCCATCGCGTACTTTTGCTTCAGCTTCTATCAAATACATTTCAGCAGCACGCATCAAGACCAGATCAGCCGTATCATCTGCACGCATGTGGAATTTCTTATATCCCAAATATCCTTCACGCATCCACTGAAACAAAGGTAAACGAATATCACCTTCGGTAAATGTATCTTTCAGATGGGGATCAGCCATAAAGCTGCTATATGCTCCTACGTATGTTGCATCCAAATAATAGAAATTATAGCTGGCATCCGATTGGGAAGGAATTTGAGGAAATCCCCATATCCACTCTTTATTGGAAATGTTATTAAAACCTTCGTACTCGGCTGTAGTTGTCATCAACGTATATCCTGCACGTGCTGCTTCGGCAGCTTTTGCGGCTTCTTCCCATTGTCCGGTCAGCAAGTAAGCGCGAGCCAAAAGACCGTTGACTACTGCTACATTTGGTTTGAACTTTTGATTATCACCGCTGCGGACATAGTTTTTCAAATAGTCCTTCGCCAGAGTGAGGTCGTCGAAAATAAGCTGATAAACCTGTGCCACTGTTGATTTTCCTTTCGGTACAGTGGAGCTATTGCTAGGTTCGGTATATATAGGAACACACGGAGCATCTTTATCTTTCAAGTAGGTGAATTGATAATGCTGTACCAAGTGCAAATAACAAAAGGCGCGTAATGCCAATGCTTGTCCCTGTGCCTGACGGAGTTCTTCCGAATCCCCCTTGATAGAAATGGCAGTATTACAATTATCTATCGTTTTATATATCAGATACCAGGCAAACTCTGTTCTACCATTTGAGGATTGCGCTATATCATTGAACTGATACGAAGAGTTAAAACCATATTTCGGACGGGAAACAATATCACTTGCCATCATATCATCCAGACACTGAAGTGCCCGATAACCGATATTGGCATAGGTACTTGAATAATCAAACAGATTATACCAGGCACCATTCACAAGTGCCTCCGCATTTTCGGGTACAGATACCTTATCCGAACTTACCGCATCTGTGGGGTCCGTATCCAAAAAACTGCTGCTGCAACTCGTTGCCAGGAAAAGTCCGGCAACTGCCGCAAGAATGGATTGAATTTTTATTTTTCTCATAATTTAGTCTGAATTTAGAAAGAAACATTGATACCTCCGGAGATGGTTCGCATAGCCGGATAACGGTAATAAGTGATACCGGTAATTCCCTGTTCAGGGTCTAGTCCCTGATTCCGGTGAATGGTAAACAGATTATCTCCTTGTACATATACCTGCACACTGCTCAATGACAACTTACTAATCCATTGTTTGGGTAAGTTATAGGAAAGTGTCAGGTTTTTCAATCGCATATACGAATTATTCTGCAAGAAGCGAGTGGAAGCCGAGTTCCAGTTATTAGAGGTAGTACTCAAAGCAGGGACATCGGTATAGCGATTGTCGGGAGTCCATCTTCTTAGAATCTCCGTCGACCAGTCGCGACCTTCCAAACTTCCATTGTGCAGAATCATTGTGACATCACGATTGTAGATATATCCACCGATACTATAAGCAAAGATAGCCGAAAGATCAAATCCTTTCCAGGAAAGAGACGTATTGAATCCGCCATACACCTTCGGAAGAGACGATTTGTTGACATAATAATAGTCAGCCGAACCATAATCATTTGTTGTGACACGTTTTCCGGTCGGATTCTTATTTGCATCCACCTCATTCTTATACCACAGCGGATCTCCATTTTCCGGGTCTACTCCCGCCCACTCTATCATATAGAAATCATACACCGAACGACCTACCTGCAACTTGTTCACACCACTTCGCGGCATATCTTTCAATGGGAGATCTGTCACCTTATTCTTATAATGCGTCAAGTTCATACCCAGTTTCCATACCCAACCATTCTGATTGATAATCGTTCCGTTAAGCACCATTTCTATACCTGTATTCTTCAAGGCTCCTACATTTTCGTCAATAGAACCATATCCCAGGGAAGGAGCTATCGGACGTGAATAAAGCAGGTCTTTCGAACGACGTGTAAAGAAATCAAATGAACCGGAAAAACGGTTATTAAACAGGGAGAAGTCGATACCTACATTAAAGTTGAGGTTTGTTTCCCATTTCAGATTCGGAGTTGCCATACGGTCGGACACTAACGCATTTTCTCCCAAATTGGAAACAATGGTATAAAGTCCTTTACTTGCATAATAAGTACCCAGGTTGTCATTTCCCTGCGCACCATAGCTCATTTTCAGAGTCAAGGCAGACAACCAGTCGGAAGTACTTGCCATAAACTCTTCCCGGTCGATACGCCAGGAAGTACCCAACGACCAGAAATTTCCCCAGCGGGTCTCCGGCGCAAAACGTGAAGAACCGTCGCGACGATAGGATGCCGAGAAGAAATATTTATTTTGATAGTCGTATAATGCTTGAGTCAGATAACCCACCAACGCATAGTCGATGCGATACCCCGAACCTCCGGTCAACTGTGAACCGACTACCAACTCCGGCATATCAGGCTGCGCCATTTTGGAACGTGATGCTGTCAGTTCATCGTAGCGGTAAGAATAGGCCTCCACACCGGCAAGAACATTAAAATGATGTTCACCAATTGTCTTGTCATACGTAGCAATATTATTCCATGTCCAAGAGAAAGTGCGGGTATTCATTCGGCTGACGCCGCCACCGTTTTCTTTAGCCGGACCTAATTTAGGGTTCGTATAATCCAACGTATTATAATTAATCAAGTCAAAGTTGAAACTTGTCTTGAATTTTAATCCTTCAATAATCGTAGCTTCCAAGAAAGTACGACCGGAAACTTCATCTTTCATTCGTTCTGATTTGTCTAAAGGCAAAGTAGCCGGCAGATTCCAGTTTGCCATCGAACCGGAAGGACGATAAGAGCCGAAGTCATAAATGCGGTCTCCATTCTCATCCAATTTGTAACTACCGTCGGTATTCATTTCATAAATCGGATAAAATCCCGGCATGGTACGTCCTGCGGTAATCACATTACTGGTTTTGGAGTCGGAAGAAACCGGATAGTTCTGCATAGAATGTGCAAAACTCAAATTGACTCCTCCCTTCAACCAGGAAGTCATTTCGCTGGTGATATTGGAACGAAGATTGAAACGCTGATAACCGGATTCAAGCGCAATACCTTTATCATTCAGGTAGCCGGCTGAAAAGAAATACTGATTTGCTTTTCCGCCTCCGGAAACACTTAGATTCAACTCTGTGCGAAGTGCTTGTTGTTCCATGGCATCACTCCAGTCTGAATTCCATAATGGACGGGCACCTGCCACCAATTTTCCATCTGTACCGACCGGTTGCGCATATTGGGGACCGTATGGATTCGGTCCACCTCCCATCAATTTCGTAACCAGGTCTTTGGATGCTTGTGCCGCAGCAGTTGCCGGAGTATAATCCGCGCTCTTGGCGTACTGATTGCGAAGTGCTTCCCAATACAATTCAAAGTATTGATCGGTACTGACACGATCATAATCACGCACGGCACGATTGGAACCTCCTAAAGAGGCTTTTACCTTTACGGTCGCTTTGGTATTTTGATCTCCTTGCTTGGTTGTGATAATAATCACCCCATTTGCGCCACGTGAACCGTATAAAGCAGCAGAAGCCGCATCTTTCAATACTGTCATCGAAGATATATCATCAGGATTGATAGAATTCACACTACCGTCGAACGGAACACCGTCCACCACATAAAGCGGAGCGCTGGATGCATTGATAGATCCGATACCACGAATACGGATTTCCGCATCCGTACCCGGCTGCCCGCTTGCCGCACTAGCCTGTACTCCGGACACCGTCCCTTCTAATACACGCGATACGCTCGAAGTCTGTAGCTTTTCAATCTCACCCGCTTTCATCGTCGAAGCTGCTCCGGTAAAACTATACTTCTTAGCGATAGCATAAGCTACTACCATTACTTCTTCCAGTTCTTTACTTTCCGATTCCAACGTGACATTAATCACACTTCGGTTATTCACCGGTTGCTCTACCGATCTCATTCCTACAAAGCGGAACACTAAAGTGCCGGTAGCAGGAACTTCAATTGAATAATTTCCATCAATATCGGTGATGGTGCCGGAGGATGCTCCTTTCAATTGTACGGAGACACCAGGCAAGGGCTCCCCTTCAGAAGTCACCGTACCCGTCACGCGTTTCTCCTGCTGTGCTTCCGCATATACTATATTTCCTGCAAAAAGCAGAAGAGACACGACTAATAAACGTAAATAGATTCTCATAATTTTGTGGCTTAAGATTTATTTGCTTGTTGTAACTAACAGTATATTGAACTTTTTTGTTTAGGAAACGAAACATTTTTTAGAAGATTACTAGCATAAATCAACGAAAGGTAGTACATTCGTGAAACGAAAAACATCTAAAACAACAAAGAACCGCATGGGGAAACGGGTTATTCTATATCTTTTTCTGTTATTTTCACTGTCCTTACAGGCACAAAGTGAAGAGAAAGCCCTTTCTACAAATGATAGTACAAGAATAGATTCCACAACGGTCACCCAGTCCAGTCCTTTCAAAAGAGCAATCAAGAAATTTATGAATTTCAGTGATTTTGATACGCTCTATATCAGCCCGAACCGTTATAATTATGCGTTGATGGCTACTCATTTCAGCAACTTCGAATATTACTCTGTCACCAGCGAACAGCCTCAACCACAAAAACTTAGTTTCTCTCCCAACCCGCATAATAAAATAGGATTGTATTTCGGCTGGCGATGGATTTTCCTGGGATGGTCCGTAGATGTGGATGATATCTATCGGAAAACCAACCGGAAGAATAGAGGTACAGAGTTTGACCTTAGCTTATATAGTTCCAAACTTGGCGTAGATATATTCTACCGTCGTACCGGAAACAATTACAAGATACATAAGATCAGAGGATTTTCTGAAGATATTCCCTCCAACTATTCCGAGGATTTCAGTGGAATAAAGGTGGATATAAAAGGACTGAACTTATATTATATCTTCAATAACAGAAAATTCTCTTATCCGGCCGCCTTCAGCCAGTCCACCAACCAACGACGCAACGCGGGAACATTTATTGCCGGTTTTTCTATTTCAAAGCATCATCTCGACTTCGACTACACAGAACTTCCTGTTTTTCTACAGCAGACAATGAATCCCGGTATGAAAGTCAAGGATATAAAATATACCAATGCCAATATCAGTTTCGGATATGCCTACAACTGGGTCTTTGCCCGCAACTGCCTGGCATGTTTGTCTCTCACCCCTGCCATTGCCTATAAAGCCTCTGATGTAGATGCGGAAACTCACGAGGGAAAAGCATGGTACGGCAAATTTAATCTGGATTTTCTACTCCGTGCAGGGGTTGTTTATAATAACGGAAAATACTTTGTAGGTACTTCTTTCGTTGGGAAAAACTATAATTACCACCGGAATAATTTCTCTGTAGACAATGGTTTCGGCACTCTTCAGATATATGCCGGATTCAATTTCAACTTGCGCAAAGAATACAGGAAAAAGAAATAAAAGTACGGATATCAGAAATTGTAAACTTGCTTGCTTATCCAAAGAATCTTTGTACATTTGCCACGTTCTAACGAACAAAAGTAAAAAATCAATGAAGCAACAACGCCACATACAGACCACACGTACCCTTCTTTCCCGCTTCCGTTATTGGGGCAGAAAGAACTATGCCGCTTTTGCGAGTATGGGACGTGAATTCCAAATCGGTCATCTGCACATCAATGTTGTGGACGTTGCCCTTCGTAAGCAGAATGCTAAAATTACTATCCCTTATCATACATTTATGACACTTCAGGAAATAAAAGACCAAGTGTTGGCAGGCATTGATATTTCGCCCGACCAAGCCGCTTGGCTAGCCAACATGGCTGACAGCGAGGCGCTATATGCCGCCGCGCATGAGATTACCGTCGCACGTGCTTCGCACGAATTCGACATGTGTCCATCATCAACGCCAAGTCCGGCCGATGCCCGGAAAACTGTAAATGGTGTGCACAATCCTCTCATTACAAGACTAAAGCCGATATTTACGATCTCCTTCCCGCTGAAGAATGTCTCCGACAGGCGAAATACAATGAAGCTCAAGACGTCAACCGTTTCTCTCTCGTTACCAGCGGACGAAAACCATCTCCCAAACAGATCACCCAACTTTGCGATACCGTTCGCCAAATGCGACGTCACTCGTCCATTCAGCTCTGTGCTTCTCTGGGGTTACTTAACGAAGAAGAGCTACGTTCCCTACACGAAGCCGGAATCACCCGTTATCACTGTAACCTGGAAACGGCTCCGTCTTATTTTTCCAAACTCTGCACTACACATACACAAGAACAAAAACTGGCTACTCTCGATGCAGCCCGTCGTGTAGGCATGGATATCTGCTGCGGAGGTATCATCGGTATGGGAGAAACGATGGAGCAACGGATTGAATTTGCTTTCACTTTAAAAGAACTGAATGTTCAGTCCATACCTATCAACCTGCTTAGTCCGATTCCGGGAACTCCACTGGAAAACGAGCAGCCTTTAAGCGAAGAAGAAATACTTAAAACCATCGCTATCTTTCGTTTTATTAATCCGACAGCTTTTCTAAGATTTGCCGGAGGACGTTCACAACTTTCTTCCGAGGCGATGCACAAAGCATTATATATCGGTATTAACTCGGCTATCGTAGGCGACCTGCTGACAACTCTCGGTTCCAAAGTATCGGAAGACAAAAAGATGATTCAGGAAGAAGGTTATCATTTCGCCGGTTCCCAGTTTGACCGCGAACATATCTGGCATCCGTACACTTCGACTACCGATCCGCTTCCTGTCTACAAAGTGAAACGGGCAGAGGGAGCCACCATTACCCTCGAAGACGGACAAACGCTCATTGACGGAATGTCTTCTTGGTGGTGTGCAGTGCATGGATATAATCATCCGGTATTGAATCAGGCGGCAAAAGAACAATTAGATAAAATGTCTCATGTCATGTTCGGAGGACTGACGCATGATCCGGCCATTGAATTGGGGAAACTATTATTGCCTTTGGTTCCTTCTTCCATGCAGAAAATATTCTATGCAGACTCCGGTTCGGTAGCCGTAGAAGTGGCACTGAAAATGGCTGTACAATATTGGTATGCAGCAGGAAAACCGGAAAAGAATAATTTCGTGACTATCCGTTCCGGCTATCACGGTGATACGTGGAATGCCATGTCTGTATGTGATCCGGTGACGGGTATGCACAGTCTTTTCGGTTCAGCATTGCCTGTACGTTATTTTGTCCCGTCCCCCACTTCCCGGTTCGACGGAGAATGGAATCCGGAAGATATACTACCTCTGCAAGAGATGATTGAAAAACATTCAAAAGAGTTGGCAGCGCTTATCCTGGAACCGGTGGTACAGGGAGCAGGTGGCATGTGGTTTTATCATCCGCAGTATCTGCGTGAAGCAGAAAAGCTTTGCCGGAAGCACAATATTCTTCTAATCTTCGACGAAATAGCAACGGGATTCGGACGTACCGGCAAACTTTTTGCGTGGGAACACGCCAGAGTAGAACCGGATATCATGTGCATCGGCAAAGCACTGACCGGAGGATATATGACACTTTCTGCTGTATTAGCCAGTAACCGGATAGCAGATACCATCTCCAACCATGTACCGGGAGCTTTTATGCACGGGCCTACATTTATGGGTAATCCACTTGCGTGTGCAGTGGCTTGCGCTTCCGTTCGCCTATTACTCGAATCCGGTTGGCAAGAGAATGTGAAGCGAATTGAAACTCAACTGAAAGAAGAACTGGCACCTGCACGGGAATTTCCGGAAGTAGCTGATGTACGAATACTCGGAGCTATCGGAGTCATTGAGATGAAGCGTCCGGTAAATATGGCCTATATGCAACGACGATTTGTGGAAGAAAGAATCTGGGTACGTCCCTTTGGCAAACTGGTATATCTGATGCCGCCTTTCATCATTACTTCGGAACAATTAAGCAAACTGACTTCCGGGTTACTTAAAGTTATTCAAAAAAGATGACAGATAAAAAGAATATTACCGGATTTTCACCCAAAGATCTGTTCCTCGGTGAGCAAAAGGGTGTTCCTCGGTGAGGAACGGACCTTTCCTCACCGAGGAAGGATGCCTTGGTCGGTGAGAAACTTCCGGGATAGTCCTTCTGACGATAAACATCTTATAAACAACAGATTACACTTTCAATCATTCATCTATCGAATACTGATTACTTAAAATAACAATTCATGACATTAGAGTATATAAACCAGGAACTCCAGACCTTGAAAGAGAAAAAGAATTACCGTTCTCTCCCACCGCTAATCCACAAAGGGCGAGATGTTCTGCTGAACGGACAACGAATGTTGAACCTATCTTCTAATGATTATCTCGGACTGGCTAATGACATTTCATTGAGGGAAGAATTCTTAAGGACGCTCACTCCCGAAACTTTCCTGCCCACCTCCTCTTCTTCCCGGTTATTGACCGGTAATTTTAGTGACTATCAGAAGTTGGAGCAACAGCTAGCCACCATGTTCGGAACCGAAAGTGCACTCATATTCAATAGTGGTTATCATGCCAATACAGGAATACTTCCTGCCATTTGCAATACTCACACCCTGATTCTTGCTGACAAGCTGGTGCATGCAAGCCTGATAGACGGGATTAAATTATCATCAGCTAAATGTATACGGTATCGTCACAATGATATTTCCCAGTTGCAGCGACTGATTGCTGAAAATCATAACGCTTATGAGCAGATTATTATTGTTACCGAAAGTATCTTCAGCATGGATGGCGATGAAGCTGATCTTCCCGCTCTCATTCAACTCAAAAAGAGCTATTCCAATATTCTTCTTTATATAGATGAGGCTCATGCTTTTGGTGTACGAGGGAAAAAAGGATTAGGATGTGCTGAAGAACAAGAATGTATCAACGATATAGACTTTCTGGTAGGTACATTCGGGAAAGCCATTGCCTCGGCAGGAGCTTATATTGTCTGTCGACAACTCATTCGGGAATATCTAATCAATAAAATGCGCACGTTTATATTCACCACTGCACTTCCGCCCATTAATATTCAATGGACTTCATGGGTGTTAGAACGTCTTCCAGCTTTACAACATAAGAGAACTCACCTGCTACAAATCAGTGAAAAGCTAAAGGAAGCCCTTACAACCAAAGGATACAATTGCCCCTCGGTAAGCCATATTGTCCCTATGATTGTCGGAGCAAGTGAAGATACCATATTGAAAGCAGAAGAACTCCAACGCAAAGGATTTTACGCATTGCCGGTACGTCCGCCTACGGTTCCCGAAGGGACTTCACGCATCCGCTTCTCACTGACAGCGGACATCACCGAACATGAAATCGACCAACTCATCAAACTGATAAACGGATGAAACAGTATTTTATCATAAAGAATAATCAAAAGCATCTATTGCTTTTCTTCGCAGGCTGGGGAATGGATGAAACTCCATTCCTGCAAATTCACCCGACCGATAAGGACTGGATGATTTGCTATGATTATCGTTCATTAGAGTTCGATGCCGACATTTTGCAAGAATATTCCGAAATCACCCTCATTGCCTGGTCAATGGGAGTATGGGCAGCCTCACAGATAATGAAACAATATCCATCCCTGCCCCTTTCCCAAAGTATCGCTATCAATGGGACTCTTTCTCCTATACATGAAACGAAAGGGATTACTCCTACCATTTTTGAAGGAACCCTGCAAGGACTGAATGAACAATCCCTGCAAAAGTTTCAAAGAAGAATGTGCGGTTCAGCAGCCGATTACAAGGCTTTTCAGACAGTAGCTCCCCAACGTCCCGTTGAAGAGCTCAAAGAAGAGCTTGCTGCCATACAAAAGCAATACTTATCATTGCCACCGTCGGATTTTGCATGGCAAAGAGCCATCATAGGAAAGAGCGACCGTATCTTCCTGCCGGATAGCCAATGGTTGGCATGGAGAAACAAAGTGGATTCCCTTGAATATACAGAAGCCGCTCATTATCAACAAGACCTTTTTGATAATGTAATCATGCAAATCAACTAATGATCGATTTATGGATAAACAACTAATCGCCGAACGTTTCTCTAAAGCCATTGCTACTTATCCCCAGGAAGCAAACGTACAACGGCAAATAGCAGATAAAATGATTCACCTGCTTACAGAACACATCTCTTTTCCCTGTTCAAAAGTGATTGAGTTCGGATGCGGTACAGGTATTTATTCCCGTATGCTACTTCAGGCCCTTCGGCCGAAAGAATTATTGCTAAACGACCTTTGCCCGGAAATGAAGTACTGTTGCGAGGATATATTAAGAAAAGAACAGGTTTCCTTTCTTCCGGGAGATGCAGAAACAGTTCCTTTCCCCGCTGAAAGTACATTAATTACTTCCTGCTCGGCTCTGCAATGGTTCGAATCTCCTGAAAACTTTTTCAAAAGGTGCAACACCCTGCTTAATAATCAAGGCTATTTCGCTTTCAGCACTTTCGGTAAAGAGAATATGAAAGAGATACGAGAGTTAACAGGAAACGGGCTCCCTTATCGTTCACGGGAAGAGCTTGTTAAAGCCTTGTCATCCCACTTTGACATACTCCATTCGGAAGAAGAACTTATTTCTCTTTCGTTTGATAACCCACTAAAAGTACTTTATCATTTGAAGCAGACAGGAGTAACCGGAATATCCGGCACCTCTTCCCAACAACTGCGGACACGTCGTGACTTGCAGTTATTCAGTGAACGTTACACACAAGAATTTACCCAGGGCACTTCAGTGTCCCTGACCTATCACCCTATTTATATCATCGCAAAAAAGAAAAAAGTATGAAACAGAATGTATATTTCGTAAGCGGTATCGACACCGATGCCGGCAAGAGCTACGCCACCGGATTTCTAGCTCGTGAATGGAACAAGAACGGACAGCGTACCATCACTCAAAAGTTTATCCAAACAGGAAACATTGGTCACTCCGAGGATATTGATTTGCATCGTCGTATCATGGGAATCTCCTTTACAGAAGAAGACAAAAAAGGACTGACTATGCCGGAAATTTTCTCTTATCCCGCCTCTCCGCATCTAGCTTCCCAACTGGATAACCGTCCCATTGACTTCGGCAAAATCAAACGTGCTACGGAAGAGTTGAGCGAACGCTATGATTTTGTTCTGCTCGAAGGCGCAGGTGGCTTAATGGTTCCGCTAACAACAGAGCTTCTGACAATAGACTACATTGCCCAAGAGAATTATCCGCTTATCTTTGTTACTTCCGGTAAATTGGGAAGCATCAATCATACTTTGCTTAGCCTTGAAGCCATACAAAAACACGGTATTGTACTGGATACAGTACTTTATAATATGTATCCTACCGTAAAAGATAAAACGATTCAGAATGATACGATGAACTTCATTCAAAACTGGCTGAAGAAGTATTTCCCGGATACGAAATTTATATTAGTTCCGGAAATAAAAGAATAAAAAGACTTATGACTTCAAAAGACTAGCCTCACTATTTGCCGGGCTAGTTTTTTGTTTCTACAATCCACTTTTCAATATTACGGGTTTCCGCACTGAAATTTACTCCTATTTTAAAGAGTTTACGTCCGTCCATTTCGAAAGGAAGAGCATAATTCTTGTCGTTAATCTGCTGTAAAGCATCTTCTGCCGTACCGTTCAACTTAAATTCCATGATATAAATAAATTTATCGGTCTGCAAGACAAGGTCGATGCGCCCTTCACTCGTATGATACTCTACCTTGGTGTAGAAACCTAGCAGTTTAAAAACGATAAAAAGAACATTTTCGTAATGTAGCTCCTGGTCCCGAATCACTTCGTAAGTAGTGTCTGCAAAGAAACTTTGCAGACGGCGGAAGAAAGAGTTATAATCACCGGAACGCACTTCACGAACAAACTTCTGAATCTCAAAAGGCGACTCGACCTTATTTACGTTCGCATAAAAAGGAAGCAGGAAGCGGATAAAACCTTCTTCCACTTCGCGATTGGGGAAACCCAAGCGATACATTCCAAATTCTTCATCATACCCCTTAATGGTTAGGTATCCACTCTGATAAATTACCGGGATGGGATTGGTGGATTCAGAATCTATACTGTTCAACACTTGGACATCGGTCTCTTCATGTGCCATCCGCTCCAGGTCATAATGATGTTTTTTTAGCAATTTCACCAAATAGGTAGGCGTACCCGTTTCAAACCAATAACTACCAAACTCCTTACGCTTGAAAGCGTTCAGCAGACTGAACGGGTTGTACATGCCGATTGAATTGTGCGTAAAATGATAACCGTCATAACACTCTCTCAAATCTTCACAGAGTTTGTCATACGTTATTCCACGTGCTGCTGCAAATTCATGTAGTTCCGCTTCCAGATTTTCATGGATTTCACGCTCGCTGACACCACAAATTTCGACATACTC
Organism: Bacteroides sp. AM54-2NS; assembly: GCF_003602935.1. NCBI lineage: Bacteria > Pseudomonadati > Bacteroidota > Bacteroidia > Bacteroidales > Bacteroidaceae > Bacteroides > Bacteroides sp. AM54-2NS. Next base: position 50,287 of record NZ_QTMZ01000006.1, on the reverse strand, counting down.
ATTCCACATTGAAATATCATCCAGATTATTCAAATCACTGAATACACTGACTTTGCCAAACTTTGTCACGCCGGTGAGCAGAGCGAACTTTATATACCCGTCCTCGTTTTCAAAGCGCCATAAAATGGCTTCAGAGTATTTCGGAATTGCTTTTGCAGTTCCTCATTACCGATAGCTTGCAGCATAGGTTTGTCATACTCATCTACCAGAATAACTACACGTTGTCCGGTCTTCTCACAAGCACGCTGAATGATACCTGCAAAACGCAGGGAAAAAGATGTCTCGGATGGACGGGTGCCGTATTGGCTTTCCCAATATTCCAGATTATCATTCAATATCTTATCCAGACTTTCCGGAGTGTCATACTTCTCGATATTCAGGTCGAGATGCAATATAGGATATTTAATCCAATCCTTTTCCAACTTTTCTACTGCCAAGCCGGTAAACAGTTCTTTTTTTCCTTGAAAGTAAGCCTCTAAAGTAGAAATGAGCAGACTCTTTCCGAAACGGCGCGGACGACTCAAAAAGTAATAACGCCCGGTCTTTACCATTTGATACATCAATGCCGTTTTATCAATATAAAAATAACCATCCTGACGAAGGCTTTCAAAATTCTGAATACCGATAGGATAAATTTTATTGCTCATAATCTCTTCTTTTAAAAATCAACAACACATAAGTGAAGCAAGCGGATTCAAAATCCACTGGGACGGTTCACCTTCCTTATATAGATTCCCACTCTTTATCTCTTATTAATTCTTGAATACTATTTATGAAAGTCTCTGCTTGTGGATATAAGTTGTTTACCATTTCTTCGTCACAATATACAAAGTCATCATAATCTCCACTATGCCTTTTTTCAAATAATGTAGAAAAAGTTTTTCCTACTTTTACAGGAAGTTTTCCTGTCGAAATAAAGTGCAGACCAAGCATCGTCTTCACCCCATTATGAGTCTGCGTTTGAATATCATATTTTAAAAGAAGAGCTACAGTTGCATAATAGCATGCATAATACAGCCTGTTAATAGCAGCATTATAGAATGACTCACGTATCATAACCTCAGCCTCTCTCAATGTTTCATAAGCACGTTGTATCCGATAAGCGACCAGTGCTTTCTTACTTTCCTTATCTAGAATTTCTTTCATAAGACAATACCTTCGTTTATCACATTTACATAAAAAGGTGTTTTAAAAGGCCGGTTCTCCCAAAATTTCTTCAAAACAACTATCGGGCTAATACTAACACCTGTTTTCAATTCCAATTCATATAAAGGTAATGTGATAGCTTCTTCTTTAGCCAATGTCATTTTGTCACCTTCCACTAAAATGAGTAAATCAACATCACTATCATGCCTGGCATCCCCACGCGCCTCAGAGCCATATAAAATAGCCTGCGCATTGGGAGCAACACGTTTTAATGTTTCACGAATAGCTTCTATAATCTCTGGTCTCTTCATTTCTTACTCTTTCTAAATGCATGAATGAATCAAACTTACTACATTACAAAGATACATTTTTCTATCTAAACAACATCACATCTTACATGAAAGTTCGCCATAAAATCATTTAAAGTAGGTTTCCGTTCTCTGTTCAATCTGCTCTGTTCAATCGGATTTGCAATCCGATTGCTTGAGTATCAGGATTTGTAATCCGCTCCTTAACCTCTACCTTCCTAAACCAAAATCACCTCTAGCAGTCCTTTATCACCCGCATAACTCACCGCCGAACTATATAAATAATCTTCCTGTCGTGCAACAATCTCCTGCTTCACCGGATTATTATGAATATAATTCAATTTTTGCAGAAAGAAGTCATGCAAATAAATTAATTCGGGATGATTACCTTCTTGCCAAAAACGATACTTAGATATTTTTTTGTCATTAGCTCCGGCAAAGCGAAAACGATCCAACATCCATTCGCGACGACTTTCTTGAGGATCTGTTTCGAGTTCTGCCATAATACGTTTACTAGTGAACTTTTTAAAATCTCGAAGGATATCCGAAGCTGTTGCTTCTGTTCCGGAACTGACAATCATGTGCAAATGGTTACTCATTAATACCCAGGCATAAATTCTTAAGCCTTTTTTCTCCTGACAATAGGCTAGTGACTCCAGAATTATATGCTTGTATTTAGGACGGGTAAAGATATCTATCCAATCGACAACGGTAGAAGTAACAAAATATAATTCATCTAAAACTCGATTCGCAGTATCCATTGATATACTAATTTGATTAGAGAGGATAAATGTACGATTAAAATCGAAAGAGACAAAGGTTTTTAAACGATCGGACACGACAAGCGGACTAAAAATCCTGATACAAAAGACCAGCGGATTATAAATCCGCTGGAACCTTCTTATATATCTGCTGCGTAAGCGCGTAATGGTAGAACATTCTACAATTATTCACTGATTTTGCGGGCTTTTCTCTTCTGTCGCATCTATTCATTAAACAATAGTCGAATATTTATCCAAAGCCTTTCTCAAAGTTCTTTCCGAAACCGGTTTAGTCACAAAATCATTGCATCCCATCTCCAAAGCCAATTCTTTATCCGTTTCAAAAGCATAAGCCGTCAAAGCAATAATAGGAACCTCTTTGGAATAAGAACGAATGATATGCGTTGCTTCCAATCCATCCATGCGTGGCATTTTTATATCCATCAGAATTAAGTCCGGTTGATACTGCTTATACATTTCAATGGCTTCCACCCCATCCTTAGCCCAAAGCAATGTATATTCCCTGCCGATCAGATTCTTCAGCAGGATGAAATTACTTTCTACATCTTCCGCTACCAAAATCTTTTTGATCTGTTGCACACGATTTACAGTATTTCCTTTAGATTCCGTCTTTGACATTTTAAAGATTTCGCCGAGTTCTCCGGCTTCTTCATAAGGAATCGTGAAATAGAACGTAGAGCCTTTACCCAATTCAGAAGTCACCCCTATTTCTCCACCGATCTTTTCGATAATCATCTGACAGATAGATAGCCCTAATCCTGTGCCTTGAGCAAAAGAGTTCAGTTTGACAAAACGCTCGAAGACATGGTCTACTTTTTCCGGCTCTATTCCTATTCCTGTATCCTTCACATATACACGAATATTTTTATCCGTCCGCTCAAAACCCAAACGAATCTCTCCTGCATACGTAAATTTACTCGCATTAGTCAGGAAATTCGTTATCACCTGCATGATACGGTTCTGATCTCCCTCAATGAATAAATTCTCATCCTCATTATCAAAAACAAGAGTTACCCCTTCTTTCACACGTTCTTTATGAACAGCATAAATTGTCCGGCAAACTTCTCCCAGATTCATTGGACGCTTGATATATTCCAGTGTCCCGGCTTCTATCTTCGATAAATCCAGAATATCATTAATCAGTTGCAACAAAATATCCGAATTCTGATTGATAATACCCGAATAGAGCTTTTTCTCTTCAGCAGTTTCGGCAGCAGGCAATAATTGAGAGAATCCTACAATTGCATTCAGTGGTGTCCGGATCTCATGGCTCATATTAGCAAGGAAAGCACTTTTCAATCGGTCGGATTGCTCCGCCTTAATCCTTGCCTTTATCAGTTCCTGCTCAATATTCTGAAGATTAGTAATATCCCAAGAGATACCAATCAGCAACGGTTTGCGTCCTTCCATCGGCACAAGCGCCTTTAATGTCTGTACAATACGCGCTTTCCCAGTGGCGGAAAGATACGTTTCCTGCATATCAATACGCTTATGGGTCTGAAGTAATTCCAAATCATCCTTACGGAATTTCTCTGCGTCTCCATGACTCGGAAATACTTCATAGTCCGTATGTCCGATCGCTTTAGACGCCGGGATACCTGAATGGTCGGCAAATGCTTTGTTCCAATACAAATACCTAAAATCATTTTCCGGGTCTTTCACAAACAAATAGACTGGGATATTATTCAAAATACCATCCAGCAATAGATTTAGTTCGCGAAGTTCATCCTGTTTCTTTATAACATCAGTAATATCCTGTGTAAAGAACCAAGTCAGTTCTTCATTATTCTCACGAATCAGAAATGTAGATACTTGATGCATCCGCTCTTTATCTTCACCTTTCCGCATATAGGCAGCACGATAAGCAAAAGTGCCATCATTGTCACGTATTTCCTGAAGACGTCTTTCCCACGCCTCCTTTGTTGTCATAGAGACAGGCAGATCATATATCTTTTGGATACCCATCTGTTGGGTAACTCCGTATTCTTCTATAAATTGTTTATTTGCATAAACCAATGTCCCGTCTTCCGATACGGCAAGAATGCTGTCACTCACTTTATCGAGTACACTCTTGAAAACCTCCAGTTGCCTTTGCGTGGTCACCCGCTCTGTTATATCACGGCACATAATCAATACATACTCCTCATCCAACGGAAAGATACGATTTTCGTAATGATGATGTTCGCCATTAAAATCCAATTCATGATGGGCGGTTGAAACAGCTCCCGTGCTGACAGCCTGACGCATATTGGAGTGAATATTCTGATATGCTTCCGGTGGAACCATTTCTCGCATATACATTCCCTTAAAATCTTTGTTTGATATCCCGACATGATTGGTTTCTTCATTGGAAACAACTTCAATGCCTACTTCGTTCTGATTGAGACAGTCAGCATATCCGGCAAAGAGTCCAGAATCCTGACAGCATATTTTTCTTTGAAACTCACGGGACGATTACTTATATTCTCATTCCTAAGAATAGAAAGCTCCTTTTTGAGCTGCTCATTTTCTTTCTTTAGCGCTTCCAGCTGTTCTAATAGTGCTTTTTGGTTTTGTTCGGTGTTCATGATATATCAGAATAAATGCGTACTTATCTGCCAAAAGTAAATATTTTTTTGAAGATAAGTACGCAAAAGCTAGTTTTTTTTTGAAAATCATTCAATTACCATGATCCGGTCGTTCAATCCCACCTTCATACCATCTTCCACAAATACCTCTTTAACTACTCCATCCGTCACCGAACGTATCTCATTCTCCATCTTCATTGCCACCAATACGCAAAGCGGATCGCCACGTTTCACACTATCTCCTTTCTTTACATACGTCTTCAGTATTACTCCCGGCATCGGTGCCTGTACTACCTGACGTCCTACAGACTCAGCAGCAGTGCGGGCATTATGTATCTTCTCCATTTCTCCCTGCAATTCAATCTGATAAAGCTCCCCTTTATTCATGATTGTATATGAATTATTGGAAGAGGGAGAAATCTGCACTCCATGCGAGTGGTGATCGATGATAATTGAATGGATAGAGTCGCCACCCATGTTATAATCGACCTCATATATCTTACCATTGACTGCAATCTTCTTGATTGGTCCGTCCTCCAGTATTTCCACCTTATATTCACTATCCGGCATGTCCTGGAGCTTGGCGTAATATGTAGCTAATGTTGTACCCATAATCTGTTCTGTTATTTTTTAGTCTTACATCAATAATTATTAGCAGTCATCTGCAACTTACCATAATACTTCCAGAGCGATTCGCCTACCACCGGAAGCGTTGTGGCACGGGAAGCCGCTTCTTTCTCCCGTTCGTAGTGTCTCACTGCGGCAGCAATGACAGCCACTGTCGGATCGGTATTCTGACGGCGTTTCAGATCTTCCTTATCAAAGCGCGTATCAATAAACGTTGTATCATATTCGCCTTTCAGGAAAGCTGCATTCTTCAATACACGTTGATGGAAAGGAATTGTTGTTTTAATTCCCAAAATCTTATACTCGCGCAAAGCACGTGCCATATTGGAAATGGCAGAAGCACGGGTACGTCCCCAACAACATAGCTTGGCAATCATCGGGTCATAATGCAGAGAGACTTCAAATCCGGCATAAGCGGCACTGTCAAGACGCAGGTTACGCCCTTCGGGAGCTTCACGAACAGTAATCACCCCGGGAGAAGGCATGAAGTTATTCTCCGGATCTTCCGCATAAATACGACATTCGATAGCTGCTCCGCTAAACTGAATATCATCCTGTTTATAAGGTAACGGATTTCCGGCGGCAACTGTTATCATATCCCGAACCAGGTCAACTCCCGTACATTCCTCCGTCACAGGATGTTCCACCTGCAAACGGGTATTCATCTCGAGGAAGTAGAAGTTTTGGTCTTTATCCATCATAAACTCCAATGTCCCGGCACTGTAATATCCTATTTTCTTACAGGCTTCCACAGCAACCTTCAACATCTTCTTTCTCGTCTCTTCTTTCACAAAAGGAGAAGGACTTTCCTCTATCACTTTTTGGTTACGACGCTGAATGGAACATTCACGTTCGTAAAGATGGACCACATTGCCATATTTATCTCCCATGATCTGAACTTCGATATGATGGGGATTTTCGATGTATTTCTCAATATATACCGCATCATTGCCAAAAGAAGTCCCTGCTTCGGATTGCGACAAACGAAGAGCCGTTTCCACTTCTTCTTCCGTACGTACCAAGCGCATTCCTTTTCCTCCACCTCCGGCAAGTGCTTTCAGCATAATGGGATAACCCACTTCATTGGCCACTTTCTTCACTTCATCAATCCCCTGCACAGGTGTCTCGGTTCCGGGAACAATGGGTAATCCTGCTTCACGCATAATCTTACGGGCTTCTGTCTTGATTCCCATTTTGGAAATAATGTCCGCACTCGGTCCGATAAAAATCACTCCTTCTTCTTCACAACGACGGGCAAAATCCGCATTCTCCGACAAGAAACCATATCCCGGATGAATAGCGGCTCCGGTCTCTTTGGCAATGGATAATATCAATTCCGGCTTCAGGTAGGAAGTATCTTCAGGCGATTCGGAGATGCAATAGGCTTCTTCCGCATAACGCACGTGCAAAGCTCCTCGGTCTACATGGGTATAAACAGCCACCGTCGAGATATTCATCACCCGACAGGTACGGAAGATTCGCATCGCTATTTCACCGCGGTTGGCTACTAATATTTTCTTTATCATAATCTTTTTATTCTTTTAATGAACACTCTCCATTCTCAACTCTCCACTCTCAACTTATTAAAGCGGAAGATTCGAATGTTTCTTAGGAGGATTAGACTGCCGTTTGTTGGCAAGCATCTCGAAACTTCGAATCAACCGCAAACGGGTTACCGCCGGATCAATCACTTCATCCACATATCCCAATTCCGCCGCCCGGTAAGGTTGGCAAACTTCCCGCGATAATCATCCTGAAGTTCTTTCCGTTTTTCTTCGGGATTTCCGGCCTTATCTATATCCTTACGGAAAAGGATATTCACAGCTCCATCCGGTCCCATCACTGCTATTTCGGCAGTAGGAAAAGCAAGATTGACATCTCCGCGGATATGCTTGGAGCTCATCACATCATAAGCGCCACCGTATGCTTTGCGGGTGATAACCGTAACTTTCGGCACTGTAGCCTCACAATAAGCATAAAGCAATTTTGCCCCGTTACGGATAATTCCGCCATATTCCTGATCGATTCCCGGAAGGAATCCCGGCACATCTACCAATGTCAGTAAAGGGATATTGAAAGCATCGCAGAAGCGGACAAAACGGGCAGCTTTGACAGATGCGTTAATATCCAGTGTACCAGCAAGTACCAATGGCTGATTAGCCACCACTCCCACTGTTTTTCCATTCAGCCGGATATAGCCGGTCACAATATTCGCTGCATATTCTGCCTGAAGTTCGAAGAAACTATTATCATCAGCCACTGCTTCAATCATTTCTTTTATATTATACGGCTGATTCGGATTGGTTGGAATCAAATTAGCCAGTTCCGGAGTCAGACGGGTCGGCGAATCGTTTGTAGCTACAAACGGAGGCTCTTCCATATTATTTCCCGGCAGATAGGAAATCAATTCACGAATATAATTAATACACTCAATATCATTCTCCGCAGAAAGATGGGCTACACCGGACTTTGTCATGTGTACGCCTACTCCGCCGAGTTCCTCTTTAGTGACTTCTTCCTGTGTCACACTTCTCACCACATCCGGTCCTGTAATAAACATATAACCGGAATTTTTCACCATCAGGATAAAATCTGTCAATGCAGGAGAATAAACCGCACCTCCGGCACATGGCCCATGATCGCGCTAATCTGTGGAATCACTCCGGATGCCATAGAGTTGCGCAGGAATATCTCGGCATATCCGGCCAAAGAACGTACCCCTTCCTGAATTCGTGCACCGCCCGAGTCATTCAATCCGATGATGGGTGCTCCCATTTGCATAGCCATGTCCATCACTTTACAAATTTTCTTAGCGTGCGTTTCCGAAAGAGCTCCACCAAATACGGTGAAATCCTGTGCAAAGACATAGACCAGGCGCTTGCCAATCATACCGTATCCCGTCACTACCCCGTCTCCGGCAAATTTCTGCTTTTCCATACCGAAATCGGTACACCGATGGGTTACCAACTTATCCAGTTCGATAAACGAACCTTTCTCCAATAATAAATCGATGCGTTCACGGGCGGTCAGTTTTCCCACAGAATGTTGTTTTTCAATGCGAGCGTCTCCGCCGCCTTTTTCTGCTTTCCTGTTCAGTTCTTCCAGGTTGTTAATAAGCTCTTTCATAGGCTATAGTTATTAAAGTTGTATGTGTGTGTAAAAATAAACAGTAATATATGAAATCATTGTCATATTGATTACACAAAGTACTTTTATATAATGAACGCCTCATGTGTGGAAAATGTTAGCATTTATGCCTTAAAACATCTTTATCCATTTATTTAGGGAGCTTTTTTTGCAGGTTGCGACAACAAACTTCCCCGCTTTTCTGTTTATCGCTTATCATTTTTAATAAAACCTATACCGTTGTCAACTTCGATGTTGAACAAGGCCGCATCATTATCCGGGAAAATCCGAAATACCTTAGTCTGAACGAAATGTATCAGGTAGCCAACAACTATCCGAAAGGCAGCAAAGACTTCGTTAATGTATTCGATATCGCCGTGCGGATGTATCCGACTGATGCCGTAGCCAACCTGAATGCAGGAGCTGTCGCTTTATCACAAAAAGACTTGAATGCAGCAGTGAAGTTTATGGAGAAAGCCGACCACAATACTGCCGAGTTCATCAACAATACCGGAGTCTACAATTTCCTTAACGGGGATATTAACCGTGCCATGGCTGCATTCGAGCAGGCAGCAAAGCTAGGTAACGAAGCTGCGCTGGCCAACTTAAAACAATTACAACAAATTCTTAGCGTGAAGATGAAATAAACAGAAAATTTTTTTTATTCAACCGACCAAAGTGAGACGTTTGTTTGTTATATCAATAATAAACGACGTTCCACTTTTTAAATCTGATAATTATGACCTTGATCCTTGCTATTATTCCGGTGTTACTGTTGATTATATTAATGGCATTCTTTAAAATGCCGGGTGACAAAAGTAGTATCATTTCTCTGATCGTGACGATGCTGATTGCTATTTTCGGCTTCGCTTTTTCAGTAGACAATCTGTTTTACTCCTTTTTATATGGGGCGTTAAAAGCCGTCTCTCCTATCTTAATCATTATCCTGATGGCTATTTTCAGTTATAACGTATTGTTGAAAACAAAAAAGATGGAGATTATCAAACAGCAATTCGCTTCTATTTCTACCGATAAAAGTATTCAGGTGTTATTACTGACTTGGGGATTCGGAGGACTACTGGAAGCGATGGCCGGCTTCGGGACAGCAGTTGCCATTCCGGCAGCCATTCTTATCAGTCTGGGATTTAAGCCTATCTTTTCGGCAACCGTAAGTTTGATAGCCAATAGTGTAGCCACCGCTTTCGGAGCGATCGGAACTCCGGTATTAGTGCTGGCCAAAGAAACGAATTTGGATGTATTGCATCTTAGCACGAATGTCGTATTGCAGTTATCCGTTTTGATGTTCCTGATTCCGCTGGTTTTACTTTTCCTTACTGACTCCAAACTTAAATCGCTTCCCAAAAATATATTTCTTGCCTTATTAGTAGGTGGAGTTTCTTTAGTCAGCCAATATCTGGCTGCCAAGTACATGGGTGCTGAATCTCCGGCCATTATCGGCAGTATTCTTTCGATTATCGTGATTGTTCTTTATGGAAAACTGACTGCCTCTAAAGAAGAGAAAGCACGGAAAAGCCATCTGAGAACAAAAGATATACTGAATGCATGGAGCATCTATTTGCTGATTCTATTTTTAATCATCCTGACCAGTCCCCTCTTCCCGGAATTGCGTCATACATTAGAGAATAACTGGATAACCCGAATCAGTTTGCCCATCAATGCTTCCACCGTCAATTATACCATTTCCTGGCTAACTCATGCCGGGGTATTGCTTTTCATCGGAACTTTTATCGGTGGATTAATTCAAGGAGCTAAAGTAAAAGACCTGTTCATCGTTCTTTGGAATACAGTGAAGCAATTAAAGAAAACATTCATCACCGTGATCTGCCTTGTGGGATTATCCACAATTATGGATAGTGCCGGAATGATTGCTGTGATTGCCACGGCACTGGCTACGGCTACGGGAAGTTTGTATCCACTGTTTGCTCCGGTCATCGGTTGTCTGGGAACGTTTATCACCGGAAGCGACACCTCTTCCAATATCCTTTTCGGAAAGTTGCAAGCAAGTGTTGCAGGGCAAATTCATGTCAGCCCGGATTGGCTGTCCGCTGCAAATACAGTAGGTGCTACAGGTGGTAAGATTATCTCTCCGCAAAGTATTGCCATTGCTACTTCTGCGGGAAACCAACAGGGAAAAGAAGGTGAAATACTGAAAGCGGCTATTCCTTATGCGTTGGTGTATGTGGCAATTACCGGAATTATTGTTTATATTTTCAGTTGATTACCCCAAAGATATCTCTAATAAGTTTACGATGTCTTTACCCTCACACCCTCTCCCTATTAGCTCAAACCGCTTATTCATCATGGTTACAGGTGGGAGGGTAAACGGTTACTTTCAACCTGCCTCGTAATTACTCACTGGAAAATTTCCGGTTAACAGTAGTTCCACTTTGTTTCATTACTTGGGACAAAGTGTTTCACACCGGGAAACAAAGCGTTTCAAGCATTGAAACAAAGTGTTTCACACCGAGAAACGAACTGTTTCAAGGCTGAAACATATTTTGAAACTATTCGGTCATTATTTGTATAAGTTCTATAAGTTACTTATACCACATGATATACCACTTCATGCGCTTCCGTCAGTTGAGGAACCTCCAGTTTATCCAACATCTTATCCAATACAGATTCAGGAAGTGCATATTCCCTGCTTTTATTTTGTTGACGCCAAGTGTGATATGGCTGTTCCAGATAGACTATCTTCACTTTTGCACCATAATCAACAAACAGATCAATCAGTTGGGCACGCATCTGACGAGTTATGTTAGTAGCATTCCAAACAAAATCCTGTCCTTTGCGAAGATACGTTCTGGCTTCTTCCTTCGCCATTTGCACTACCCGTCCATTCGCCGACTTATCCGTGGGACTCAATTTGTACTTGCGACGAATGGCATCCAAGCTCACCACCGGCATATCCATGCCAGCAGACTGAATATAATAGTCTTTCCCCATTCCCGGAAGTCCTGACAACATCGTCACTTCACATTTAAACTGTTCGTGAGGGATATAATCAATATAACTGTCTTCTGCATGGAAGTAATGAAAGCGTGCACAATCTGTGGCAAACTCTCTCGGTTTACTCCAACAATCTTGTTCACGGCAGAAAATCTCAAACAGTTCCACAGCTTCCAACAGCCCATTCTTATCTTCACAAATACGTCCTCTGATATCAGCGTCGGCCAACATCTTCAACAATGAAGTATCTACCCGTAAAGAAGCTTCACAGAGTTTCTTTACAGAATCCGGTTTCTCCATCAGCCAAACAGGCAATCCGTGATACCGGACTAAAGACGCAATCTGTTCCCGGATATGGAACGGAGCAGGACAATCCCGGTATAAAACAGTACGGGCAGTGTACTCTCCTTTTCTGGCGTGCCCTTTAGCAGATACCCGTCCCTCTCCTTCATCCACGGAAGTCGAACGTTTTTCAACATCATGTAACAATGCAGATGTCCAAATAATTTCTTTCCCCAAGGTGGAGAGAGTCTGATAAGCAGAAGACTGCTGCAATGCTTCCAACACCATACGGGTATGCTCGCCCACACTTCCCTCCGCATGATAACGAGTATCCTGCGGGACGACATTCATTTCGCGTACCCACTCGAACTGTCGTTCGAGCGAGCACCATGATTTATCTTCTATCAATTTCCAATTCATCATTATTCTCCTTTTCATTACTCAATTCCCAGACAAGCGGGGCACGTTTCCAATTACGCGTCCAATGCTCATCTGTTTTGACGTGTCCTTTTCGCACATACTTAAACACATGATGCGCAAATTCGCTTACCGGATATTCCTCGATATTGCGGCTGACTACTCCTTCACGAGTACAAGCCACTTTCGTCCACGGATCACATGAACCGAAAACAGACGGGTCTTGTGACATATCGATGATTTCCTGTTTTAAAAGCTCCGGCGTTAAACCGGAAACAGGTTCTATCTTCAACTCCGGAACAGTAGGCAAGTCAAATAAAGCTGCATAAAACTTCACTTCTTCCCATGACAACCATTGATCCATGCAACGAACTGCAAAGATATAAAAATGCGTTTCTAATCGCTGATATTCAATAGAATGTATGGCGTATAGATTTTCTCCAAAGATTTCTATATCACCCAAATCATTCTTTATCAATTCCCAACGTTCCCGCAGTTGCCTCGTCCAGGGTGAAGTGGTGGAAGCCGTATGCGAACGGGCAAAGACACCCCACTGACTCAAACAATTATTCTCTCCATCCAACTTCTCGGTATGCACCAATGTCTTAATCCGTTGGATATCTTCCCAATACGTATGATTAATTCGGTCATCACTAGTCGTTCCGGGAGAGAACGGATAGTGATAGGTACGACCATATTTCTCTGATATCATCTTCTTCTTTTTTTTTAATTAAATACTTATTCTTTTTTGCACAGCTAAACAGCACTAAAGCCACTACCCGGCAACATTCCGCAGGTCCTCTGCCGGAAGTAATTTGTAAATAGACTTTTTCTTTCATCGCATCATTCCTTATTCATTCGTACAATGCGAGGCATAAATTTGCCTTGCACTTCCACCAGTGTCTCCTGCGTATACATCACTCTGTCAATGTCCTTGTATGCCAACGGCATTTCTTCCACGCTCCCACCAATCAAAGTTACTCCTGCTTGCGACAGTAACTTCTTCAAAGCCGATTGCGTAAAACTATCTTTTGCCTTTTGGCGGGACATTGCCCTGCCGGCTCCATGAGAAGCCGAATTCAACGCTTCTTCCACCCCTTTGCCACAAACCAGATAACCCGGGGTAGCCATACTTCCGGGAATCAATCCCGCTTGTCCCTTTTGCGCCGGAGTAGCCCCTTTACGATGAACGATTGACATACGCCCCGGTATTATTTCCTCTTTCCAAGCGAAGTTATGATGGTTATTGACATTAGCGAGAGGCTTCAACCCCAAGGCTTTCGCCAAATTCAAATGAATCCGTTCATGACAGGCACGGGCATAATCACCCGCCAGATTCATACTCATCCAATACTCCTGCCCCTCTTCCGTGTTCAAATCCAGCCAGGCAAAATGTTGTGCTTCACGGGGAAGCCTGCACACTTCACGTGCCAGCAGACTGTAATGTTTTGCAATTGCAGCCCCCAATCCTCGTGAACCGGAATGTGACAGCAATGCCAAGTAACTTCCTTCCGGAAGATTCAGTACGTTTTTTTCTTGCAAAGTGATCTCGCCGAACTCTACAAAATGATTGCCACCACCGGAACTCCCCAGTTGACGGACGGCCTTTCCATGCAAATCCCTCAATAAAGGCGTCAGACGGAATTCCTCCCTATCCAACACTTCATGTTCCTGCTTAAAACCCAATCCGCCATCCATACCGAAATGGGTGAAATCTTTCAAGGCTTCTTTCATCTGATAGGCATACCGTTTCAGAAAATCTGCTCCGGCATCGAATACTGTCAGACTCATCCGGCAGCCGATATCAACTCCTACGGCATACGGAATCACCGCATTATCCGTAGCAAGCACTCCACCGATAGGCAACCCGTATCCGGCATGAGCGTCAGGCATCAAGCTCCGGCCACTGTTATAGCAAGCGCATAGCCAGGTTCATCTGTTGTTTGGCAAGCGTCTCGATAAATTTACCTCCATAGGTTTTATACATCAACGGCTCATCCAGTAAATCATAAGCTATAAACTCTTTCGCTATTATAGTCGGCGAAAGGCGTTCGGCCAGCTTATTCCATATTTCATTGTTTTTGTAAGATTCGGGATGCTCGAGTATATCGCTCAATGTCATTTCAATCTGTTCTTTCGTGTTATATTTGCAATGTTTGCTCACAATGTCCACTACCAGACTACGGGCAACATTATCCCGGTATCCCAGTTTACTTAAATCTTTTAATCGTATTCCCATACTCTTTTTTCATTCGCATACAACATTCCCTGTCAGCCTCACCGGCAAACGACGATGCAATACACGTGATACCAATGCTTAGGATACGGATATAAAATACCCTCCCACCGCATTGAAGTGATTAATTAAAAAAATAATAAATGTGATTGCAGGACTAATCAACCATTGCCGCCTGTTAGTAGAATTGCGGTCAATGTAAGAACCATCAGTTCAATATAAAAAATAATAAGTTGCAAAGCCTCATTCTCCCGACGAGACAACTTAGTCCTAATTTGAAAATATTATAACTCCAACATAATTAATACCCTTTCCATCAATTTTAAAGGGTGAATACTCATTTTATCGCGGCAAAAGTAGTGCTTATTTTTATATCTTCCAAAGATTAATAGACAAATTTTAGTGTTCAATAACTATCCGAGGGAAGTTTTGCCAAGAATTTCTGTCAAATTGCTATTTTATGGTCCCTTTATATCGTCTATCTTTGCATCAGATAAAAACAAAAAGAAAGATAATATATGAAACGGATAAAAAGCTTATTAAGTGTCTTCGTCTTGACACTGGCAGCCACGGCTTGCGCGGGAAACAGCGGAGAAAATAAAAAAAGCAATGAACCAACAAAGGAGGACAATAAAATGGAAGTAGTAGCATTAAATAAAGCAGATTTTTTAAAGAAGGTATATAACTATGAAGCCAATCCAAACGATTGGAAATTTGAAGGCAGCCGTCCTGCCATCGTAGATTTCTATGCTACCTGGTGCGGTCCCTGCAAAGTGATGCACCCGATTCTGGAAGAACTTAGCAAAGAATATAGCGGCAAAGTAGATATCTACCAGATTGATGTGGACAAAGAACAGGATCTGGCAGCGGCATTCGGTATCCGCAGCATCCCTACCCTATTGATGATTCCGATGAAAGAGGAACCGAGAATCATGCAGGGAGCTATGCCTAAAGACCAGCTTAAAAAAGCAATTGATGAATTTCTTCTGAAACAAAATAACGAAGCAAAGCAATAGACTCGACTTTTTCTTCGTCATGACAACTGCCCCTCTATTCGTCTTTAGAAGATGGATAGAGGGCTGTTTATATATGCCAAATGATAAGAACAAACATATTTGCATATATTCGCACTTCACTTTATCTTCTTATTTATATTTCAAATTGAAAAAATGCAGAAACATTGAATAATACTACATCACGATCTCACACTCTTTGTTTCATCACAAACCCCTCAAAGAAGTCGTCGCGATAACTGTTACCGATAGCTATTTCATACGATTTTATGAATATATCATTATTGTCAAATGATTCGATGTGACCGGTATTGACAATATATGACTTATTCACTCGCAGGAAGGTTGATTTGGGTAACAAATCGAATATGGCTTTCAAACTCATACGGGTGATAATACGCTGATCGCTAAGTTGGATTATAACGTAATCTTTCAATCCTTCAATAAAGAGAATATCGGAGAAGTTGACTTTGAAATACCGGCGTTCTGCTTTCACAAAAAAATAGTCGGCAGTAACCACTGTTTCGATGGCTTCTTTCTCTTTTTTCAGTAACAAAGAATGGTAAGACAAAGCCTTATCCACAGCTTTTTGAAAACGCTCCGCTTCAACAGGCTTAATCAAATAATCTATCGCATCCACTTCGTAACTGTCCAGTGCATACTCTGTGTAGGCTGTGGTAAAAATGACCAGTGTTTTCTTTGAAATCGTACGTGCAAACTCAATTCCTGTAATCCCTGGCATCTGAATGTCAAGAAAAACCAAATCAGTCACATGTTGCTCCATGAAATCGGAAGCAGTGGACACACTATTAAAACTCCCGATTAATTGAAGGTTATTCGATTCTTCTATCAATAGCTTCATGGCTTCACGTGCCAATGGTTCATCGTCTACAATAATACAATTCATAATATTATACTTAAAATTACAGTATATTTATTTTCATTCTCTATCTGCTTCAGTTCATACCGACCGGGATACAACAGCCCCAATCTGCGTTGAATATTCACAAGTCCTATCCCTCCGACTTTCCCTTTACTAACGGCAACTTCCGGTGTGGAATTCTCGCATCGAAACTCTAATCTATCATTATCAACCTTAAACGAAACGTGCACATACGAAGGATGCTCGCTGTCAAAACTATGCTTTACCGCATTCTCCACAAAAGGAATAAACAATAACGGCTGAATCCAAATGGAATCTGTCTTTCCATGTTCCTCCATCGTAAACTGAAAATTATCACGACGGATCTTTTCCAGATTCAGATAATCATTTAAGAAACGGATATCCGATGCTAACGAGACTCTTTCTCGCGAACTGTCATTTATCTGATAGCGCAATAAATCCTCTAATTTGAAAAGTACTTTGGATGCTTCTTCCGGATTTCTCTTTATCAGGACATTGGCATTATTCAGCATATTAAAAAGAAAATGCGGATTAATCTGATTTTTAAGAAACTTCAGTTCCGACTGTAAAGTCGTGGATTCCAGTTCATCAATACGCAGGTTGTAGCGTAGCCAATGCATGAACAATGAGATAGCTGCAGAGCCTGCCATGACAAAGCCAATGGTCAGTATGCCCGAAAAAGCATTGATAAAAGTGGCAAAGCCATTGGGATCTTTTCCGGGCAGAATCACTTCAAAAAGCAAACCTTGGGTAACTGAAAGAAAAGTAATGACTGCTATATTTGTAATGACTGCCATCAACACATAACTACCCCAACGATTCTTCAACAGGAAATAAGGAACCAATACATACAGGTTTATATATATCACCATATTCATAGAAGCAAAATATGCCAGACATCCGCCCAGTCGCCTCCCAAAAGAGACTGTTTGTAAAGGCTCATACCAAAGGACATTGATTGTTATCAAAACAACAACCAATTGCAGCAGCAAATGCCTGTATATCCGATAACGGGGACTCAATAGAAATGCAGTGACACTTTTATCATTCATGTTTCTGTCAGTGGTATTTTTATTGAAGTCATTACCATGATTGGTATCCATACTCATGACTCACCTCCTTTCAGTTCCAGCCATATACTGCCGACAGCCAATGATAATCTGTAACGGCTTCCATACAAAATATCCAATCTTTGTCTGATTCTTTCCAGCCCTTTATCGGACGACAAGAGATTTACTTCAGGACAAGCGCAAGCGAAAATAATCGTACCCTTTTCCGCTTTCAAATGAGTTTTCAATGAAACAGGAGGCTGCATCTGTTGCTCGTCTATTGCTTTGACTATATATTGTACAAAAGGGATGAAAAGCAAAGGTGGTACCAACATTCTGTTCACTTCGCCTTCGGAAGTAAATTCATAGTAAAATTGTGGTCGGGAGGTCTGTTCCAATGTCAGGTAATTAGTAAGAAATGTAATTTCGCTACTAAGCAAGACTTTGGCCCTATTGCAGTCATACAACTGATAGCGGAGAAGTTGGCTTAACTTCATCAACATCTTTGAGGCTGTTTCCGGCTCACTCAACGTTAATTCTCCCGATTGGTGCAATGTTTTAAAAAGAAGTTCAGGCTGATCTGTTCTTTTAACCGTTCCACTTCAGAAACGACATGGCTTTCTCCATTTGTGAAACACGCCGGTTGTTAATCATCCACTCTTTCAGAAGAACTGTCATCGTACCTCCTATCATACACAGCGTAGATAACATAAAAGAAGAAATATAGTCCACTACCATGTGCATCGAAAAATAAGAACCTCGCGCATGGAGTTCCGGCCAATAGGAATATGCCATGTATTCTATTGACATCTGTATCAACAGAGCTACGATCATCGCAGTAGAAAGCAATGACAAATAGGTCAGATAATGTCTCTTCAACAAATATTTCGGAAAGAGTTGGAAAAGATTCAAGTAGATAACCGCTACATAAGTGAGCAGGTAAAGAAAGGTAAATGTGTAAATCCATCCGCCCAATATATCCTTATAATCCAAAAAGATAATAAAGACCTGATTGAAAGAGATCGTCCCCAGCACCAGGATAAGTACCAAATACCGCATCCATCGTAAGTCCGGACTAACGAGAAATCGATATAAAAAGGTAGATTCACTACCTGTTGCAAGTGTTTCAGTTGTCATACGCTTTATTGGGGACGAAGATAAAACATTTTTCCGGTTAGACTCTATACCGTATCTCTAAAATTCAAGTTTATAACTCACATTCGTCAATATCGTAGAATTGTCGCTGACATCTATTTTTCCAGTTTTCACATTATATTCATGACCGTAATGTTCTTTAGCACCCGTAAAGTTAAGTCCTTTCACTGCAAATTCATGTGATACTTTTCTCTTGTTGATACGATAACTGACAGTATAATTACCAATCAACATAGGAGAATATTGTTTTGAGAAAGCTTTCGTTTCGTCATATTGCACTTCTTTATCCGGATGATTCATCGTTGCCTCCAAGTCAATCGGAGAATATCGATCACCACCTTGCAAGGTTAGTTTCAGATTGACACTAAGTATATTCTGTTTATTTCTTCCCAACATCCATTCTTTACCGATAAGTCCGTTTATCACATAATTACGGTTAAACTTCGTGTTATACCACACACCGTCCCCACCCCGGTAACGGGAATCAAACCAGGAACCCGAAATCATATAATAAAGTCCTTTCTCCAAAAAACGTTCGAAGGTAATGTCTATTCCCACATTGCGTCCTCTTCCTTTATTAACCAACGCATCTTCCACATAAAAATCAGAACGGTTAAGTACGGAGTAAGAACTATCCGCCATGACTGGGACATCATGCAAAAACTGGATATATGGTTCTATCTTCAGATTCATGCGATCAGAAATCTTGTAACCGAATGATAACATAATGTGCTGTGCTTTTGTAAAATCAAGATCTTTATTGACGGATTGATTGCCTGTACTTTTCGTTTTAACAAAATATACATCCATCTTTTCCATGCGACTGTACATTCCATAAGCCAACGCGAAGGTTGCTTTTGGAGTAGCTTGCCACTTCAGGCCAACCCGTGGTTCTACAGACCATTTATTGTTCAGAGTCAGAAGCTGTCCATAGATTCCTGCATTAAGGGTCCAACGCTCTGTTAATCCCACCGATGAACTATTGTAGGCTGAAATCAGACTTGTATTACCTTTTCCTTGAGATACAATTTCCAGTGGTTCGGCTTCATAAGGAGCAATGGAAAGATCCATTTTGTAGAACATATTGGTATAAGTGAATCCTGTCTTGTTCGTAAAACGGTTACTGAATTTACGATTAAAGGTGGTGGTAAATATCAGGTTGGTATATTTTGAATCAAGATCCATATAAGGAGTAGACTCCATCGAATGGTTGAACAAGGTTGCTCCTCCGTCGAGTTGCGAATAGGTAGCGGCTATCGTGGTCTTCAATGATGCGTCATTATTAAAGAAATAACGATGGCTGACACCTCCGGCTGCCATATATTGCTTGTCTCTTGATTCACTGCGGTCGCCCCAATAATCCCATTTCTCTGTGTTCTTTTCAAAATCACTGGTGAACTTATCAATCAGGCTCGTTCCCCAAACAGAGAATGTTCCGGCTTTCCGTGTCGGAAAGTTGAGTTTGAGGTTCAGGTCCTGATAATCCATCGTTCCTCCTTCAAGATTCAGAAGGCCGGTTGTAGAATAACGGTAATTGAAAATATACGATGCTTTATGTTTCTTGCTCAAAGGGCCTTCGGAAGCGACGTCGATTCCCATAATTCCCACCTGAATGGTATTTTCGTTCTTTTGGTTGTTGCCGTTACGCAATTTCATGTCAAAGACTCCGGATACTGCATTTCCATATTCGGCAGGAAATGCTCCGGTGAAAAAATCAGAGTTTCCAAGCACTTGTGAACTTAGAGAGGAAAGGATTCCTCCACCCAACGTAGCGATGTCCGCAAAATGATTCGGATTAGGAATTTCGACATCCTCCAGTCTCCATTGCAACAGATGTGGGGCATTGCCATGAATAGAAATTCCATTGGAAGAAACGCTGGGAGCTACTCCGGCAAAAGCAGAAACCAAACGTGCGGGATCATCAAATCCACCTGCATAACGGCTCGCTTCTTCTACACTCAACATACGTGCTCCGGTAGTAGCCATCTTATTCATTGCTTCTTCCTTGTTCGTCCGCGCACGAATTATCACTTCGTTTAATTCGTTCACGCTTTCTTTCAAAGGTATTTCCAAATATATTTCCTTGGCGGAGGTCACCAGTATTTCTCTGAAAATGCCCGGTTCATATCCCATAAACGCAGCTTCTACGGTATGTCGGCCGACAGGAACCTGCGGTATACTGAAACGACCAAGACTGTCTGTTATCGTACCCGCCCCCTCTTTTTCAGATAGCTTTACTGTTGCATACGGTATCGGAAACTTCGAGTCTCCATCTATAACAATCCCACGGATGGTCTGCACCGGACGTCCTTTCCGCCCTGTTGTCTGGCTAAATACTGTTACAGACACAAATAAAGCGGTCAATAATAGGATCCATCCACCATAACGATATATTTTCCGGGAAAGTTCTTCACTTAGAACTTTTTCAAAAGTTTTGAGCACTGTCCCACACTCATCTAAAGAGACGCCCGACTGAATAGATATTTTCTCTAATAATCTAGTTTTATTCATCTTCATGATTTTATTCCGTTTTAATTTCGTCACGAAGATAAGGCAGAGATCAGCACTAATTTTTCAAATGAGACGAACGCGTCCCATTTGTAGACTAAATGCAAAATTAGCAAGATGAAAAATAAAAGAAAAGAAGAATATCGCTTTTAAAGGATATATAACCCATTCTAAAGGTGGTGTGACTTTCATTAAAGTCCTTTGGTAATTACAGGCAACCCAAATAAGCCCTTTTGCAAAGTCAGAATCTTCGGCCGACCTGTCTTTGTTTTATTATAAGTAGAAGGAGATACATGCAATGTTTCTACATTCCCATTTTCAAAAGCTACCTGCAAATAATATTCTTTACGAACGCCATCCGACACATAACGATGTCTGCCGACCCTACGGGTTTTCTTATGTGTTTCTATATATTTTTTCTGTACCATGACTTTCTCTTCATGCGTGGAAGCAGAATCGGCGAACCAGTAATTCCCCCCAAGAAACAATACACAACTGATAGCACCGACACAAACCAAATGGCAACAACAATTAATTACTTTATTATCCATTGTTGTCAGCCAAATCCATCCTTTATAGAAAGGAATTGTTGCTATCACTATTATAAGTGCCACTCCAACAGGTATCCACCAGTCAGCCAATGTATCTTCGTATACTACATAGGCAACTCCACATGAAATCATAATCACGAGAATCATCAGGATACGAAGTGTATTAATGAACAGAGTTTTCATAATATTACCATTTTATATGCAAATATAAAAATAAGCAACCAAAAACAGGTATAATATCATTCATAAAAAATAATGCTGACACAAGTCGTTGGCTATTTGAACATAATAAATTAACTTTGCCTATATAACAATGAAAACTCCACTCATATAGATTTAGTAATAAACGGGATGCACAAAAATTCTAAATATCACATAATATACCAGACTCTTGACAAACTGGGAATAAAATACCAATGTTTACAGCATAATCCCATAATGACTATGGAGGAAGGGGCAGAAATATCCAAGATACTAGATTGTACTTCATGTAAGAGCCTGTTTCTCACCAATAAAAAACAAGAATACTACCTGCTTCTATTACCTGCAAACAAAAAACTTTCTACCCAAAAACTTGCACAACAAATAGGAAGCACACATCTTTCTTTTGCTTCTAAAGAGGCGGTGGGAAATATTTTATGTACTTATCCCGGAGCTATCAGTATTTTAGGACTAATTTATGATAATGAAAACAAAGTTCATTTATTAATTGATAAAGAGATTCTTGAAGCAACTTACATAGGATGTCATCCATGTGTAAACACATGCAGCCTGAAAATTAAACTTGAAGATATTCTAAAATTGTTATTACCGGAGATCAATCATAAAGATTTCACTATTGTAGAATTATAGAAAGATAGTCAAACAGAGCAGAATATATAACATAAAAAAAGGCTATCTATCCCAGACAGCCAATCTTTGTTAACCTTAAATCTAATACTATGAAAAACACAGTACAAAGATACGGACTTTTCGGTTATCTCCAAATTTTCAGGTCAAAGCAGCGCATCTTATAACATGGTTTAATAGAAACAACCAGTCCGTTAACATTTAACATAAATCGATTGGATATTAACGAATATCCGCTCAATGAAACCAAACTGTTTTCATATCGTTATCTCACCATAAAACAAACCTTTCCTATACCTTAATTGTTTATTATATAAACGAATTTTACACGATATGAGCACCAAAGAACAATACTGGAAATATTCCCTCATTGTCATCATCCTATTTATGGGGATCATTATCTTCCGACAAATCACTCCATTCCTGGGAGGATTATTGGGAGCACTCACTATCTATATTCTTGTACGTAGGCAGATGAATCACTTGGTAGAGAAAAGAAAACTAAAACGCAGTATAAGTGCCTTACTGATTACCACAGAAACGGTTTTCGTTTTTCTCATCCCTCTAGGACTAACTGTCTGGATGGTGGCAAATAAACTACAAGATATCAATCTGGACCCACAGACATATATTGCGCCTATCCAACAAGCAGCAGAACTTATCAAAGAGAAAACAGGATACGATGTATTAGGAAAAGATACGCTGACCTTCATAGTCTCCATACTTCCCCGCATCGGGCAGATCATAATGGAAAGCATCAGCAGCCTTGCCATCAACTTGTTCGTCATGATCTTTGTGCTTTACTTCATGCTGATCGGAGGGAAAAAGATGGAGGCATACGTCAATGATATTTTACCATTTAATGAAACCAATACGCAAGAAGTGATCCACGAAATCAATATGATCGTCCGTTCCAATGCCATCGGTATTCCTCTGCTGGCTATCATTCAAGGAGGAGTAGCCACGATAGGTTATCTTCTTTTCGGAGCACCCAACATCTTATTATTAGGGTTCCTGACCTGCTTTGCAACCATTATTCCGATGGTGGGCACTGCATTGGTATGGTTTCCCGTAGCCGCTTATCTGGCTATAAGCGGAGACTGGTTCAACGCCATCGGGATTGCCGCATACGGAGCCATCGTCGTATCACAGTCAGATAACCTGATCCGGTTTATTCTCCAAAAGAAAATGGCAGATACTCATCCGCTTATCACCATTTTCGGGGTAGTCATCGGTCTGCCGTTATTTGGGTTTATGGGAGTGATCTTCGGTCCGTTGTTGCTTGCATTATTCTTCCTTTTTGTAGATATGTTTAAAAAAGAATATCTGGACTTACGAAATAACCTCCCGTCGAGATGACAGAACTACCGAAAAATTGTGTACTTTTGCCGTTGTAAAAACGACACTAAAATTTGATGGAAACATTTACATTCAATACTGTCGAACTGATTCTTTTATCAGCGGCAGGCATTCTTTTTATCATTCAGCTCATCTATTATTTTGGTCTGTACAATCGGATACATGCCCATAATAAGGCTGTACGCAAAGAAGAGGTACATTTTTCACGAGAACTACCTCCACTTTCCGTAATTCTCTGCGCACGCAATGAGGCTGAAAACCTGCGTAAAATCCTGCCAGCCATTCTGGAACAGGATTATCCGCAATTCGAGGTGATTGTCATCAACGATGCTTCCACAGATGAAACCGAGGATATACTGGGAATGATGGAAGAAAAATATCCTCATCTTTACCATAGTTTTACCCCTGAAAGCGCACGCTATATCAGTCATAAAAAACTGGCCCTGACATTAGGTATTAAAGCCAGCAAACATGATTGGCTGGTATTTACAGAAACAAACTGTATGCCGGCAAGTAACCAATGGTTAAAGTTAATGGCACGTAACTTCACTCCGCAGACTCAAATCGTATTGGGATATAGCGGCTATGACCGTACAAAAGGATGGTTGCACAAACGTACCGCATTTGATACCCTCTTCCAATCCTTGCGTTATCTGGGATTCGCTTTAGCCGAAAAACCATATATGGGTATCGGACGCAACTTAGCTTACCGGAAAGAGTTGTTTTTCCAACAGAAAGGATTCTCCAAATACCTGAATCTACAACGTGGAGAGGATGATCTATTCATCAACCAGTTGGCAACTCCTTCAAATACCCGCGTCGAAACAGACATCAACGCCACTACACGGATAAATCCTGTGTATCGCTACAAAGAATGGAAAGAAGAAAAAGTAAGTTATATGGCTACTGCAAGATATTACCAGGGGACGCAACGATATCTTTTAGGATTTGAGACTTTCTCCCGTCTGTTATTCTATGCCGCCTGTATAATAGGCATCGCATTGGGGGTTCTCAACTTACACTGGTTGGTTGCAGGTATCGCACTGCTCATTTGGTTGCTACGTTTTACTATACAAGCTGTCATCATCAATCAAACAGCCAAAGAAATGGGAGGAAACCGGAAATACTATTTCTCATTACCGGTATTCGACCTTCTCCAACCTATACAGTCGCTGAATTTCAAGATTTGCCGATTCTTTCGAGGAAAAGGAGATTTCATGAGAAGATAAATTTATTGAATCAATCGTTGCATATAAATAGCATCCGAACCATCATGATAATAGCATGGCTTTATTCCTGCCGGAATAAAGCCATTTTTCATATATAGCGCAATAGCGGCAGCGTTCGTCACCTTCACTTCCAAAGTAATTTTAGCAGCCTTACATTCGTCAGCTGTCCGAATCGTTTGGTCCATCAATGCCTGTCCCAATCCTTTCCCTCTGAAATCCGGATGGACAGCTATCGAATATATCCTTAGATAACGAGTTCCGCCATGAAACAACAAGGAGACATAAGCGATTACCCTATCCCCTTCCATCATTACATAGAAAGTTCCTTTCGAGCGGCTTATCAGATAAGCAAACTGTTCTTTCGAAAAGCTATCTTCCCGAAAACATTCCCATTCTATTTCCAAAATAGCAAGAATATCACTCTGCTGTGCTTTACGAACAAATAAACCCGTCTCCATCATCAATAATGTTTCGCCTCCAAAGCCTGTTCAAAATGATTCAGTAATCGGTAATACATTTCATCACCGATAATGGCATCTTCCAGCCCATGATCGATACTCGGATTATCATTGATCTCAATAACATAGGCTTTATCATCTACCATTTTCAGGTCGACTCCATACAATCCCTTTCCGATCAGATTCGCAGCTTTAACGGCCGTATCCAACACTACCCGAGGCACCTGATAAATAGGAATCGTATCTACCAGTCCGCAACGACTTCTGCCCGAATCATAGTGGCAGTAAATTTGCCAATGTCCTTTTGCCATATAATATTTGCAGGCATACAGCGGTACCCCATTCAACAGGCCGACACGCCAGTCAAACTCCGTAGGAGTGAATGCCTGCGCCAGTAAGATAGCCGACTTCTCAAAAAGCATCTTCAGACTTGCTTGCAGTTCTTCCTCATTCGAAACCTTTTTCATGCCAATGGAATAAGACCCATCCGGTATCTTCAGAATAAAAGGAGCCCCCACCTGTTCGCTGATCTGCTCAAACGAATGATCGTTTGACTGAAAAATCAGCGTTGACTTAGGAGCAGAAATCTTTTCCTTTTCAAAAAGTTCTTTCAGGTATACTTTATTCGTACACCGGATGATGGAAAGCGGATCGTCAATAACGGCCATTCCGTTTTGTGCAGCCAATTGCGACAAATGGAATGTATAATGATTCAATGATGTGGTAGTACGAATGAACAAGGCATCAAATTCGAGCAAACGGATGGCGTCATCTTCCGTAATCATTTCCACATGAATATTCATTTTCTTGGCAACTTCAGTCAATTTATGCAGAGCACCTTTGTTGCTGGGCGGAAACTTTTCCTGCGGATCAACCAATACAGCCAAACTATAACGGGAAGCCTTCGCCGACTTAGGCGCACGCCATATTTTCTTATTAAAGTTATCCAATGTGTTGGCAAAGAAATCCTGTTCTTCATCATTGAGCCGATTCAGAGGAAGAAATTGAATACTTTCGATCTGATTTCTGGGATGAGTATTTAAAGCCACCCTCAATAATGGGCAAGGGTAATTCTCAAAAATAAATCGTGCAATCCGCTCCAGGCCTTTCTCTCTACATTTGCCAAAGTAGATGTTCAGATACCAAATGTCGTCTTTGACATTGTTCTTCTGTATCCACTGGTAACAGAGGGCTTGCAGACTACGATCCATCCGAACACCCGTCCCGGTCTCCAACTTGTTGATTATATCAACATCCGGAATGACTTTCTGTCCTCTCGTTTGGGCTAACAATGAACAGTAATACCCTTCAGAGTTATAACTGTAATCATCGCTAAGATTAATAACTAACTTCCGGTCTTTTTCTACCGGCTTGTTTTTCAGATAGTCGGAAACAGTCAGGACACTACTTGTCTCGTAATACGGTTTCCAGTCATCCAGATTATCCAACAGGATTAACACATTATTCATAATGGTTAAAAATTAAACCTACAAGAGGATATTAAGTAAATTGGGCGCAAATATAGACATATTATTCACTCCACATCACGCAACAGACTAAATTATTTTTGCAGTAGAAAACGGGTAGAAAAAAAGAGGATTATTCGTATCTCATGGAGCTTGCCGGATTGATCTTGGTAATCAAAAATGAAGGGCCAATCAACATCAATACAGAAGCAAACAAAGTGCCCAAATTAATCAAGATAAAAAGTAAAACATTAAAAGATACCGGGACAGTATCTACATAATAAGTCTCCGGATCAAGTTTGAAGAGTCCGAATTGAGATTGAAGAATACAGAATGCCAAACCAATAGCATTGCCCCAAAGCATGCCTTTGCCAATCAAAAAGACTGCAAACCAAAGAAAGGTTCTGCGAATCGTGAAATTATTGGCTCCTAATGCTTTTAAAATCCCAATCATATTGGTGCGTTCGATGATAATAATCAGTAAACCGGAAATCATGGTGAAGCCGGCAACTCCTATCATCAAAATCAGAATCACCCATACGTTCAAATCCAATAAATCAAGCCAGGCAAAGATTTGAGGATTCAGTTGTTCGATGTTACGCACATAATACACACCTCCCAGTTCATCTTGCCTGTTGTCAATATCAGTTGCGATCTCATAGGTTATATCTTCCAGTTTATCATAATCTTTCACCTGTAATTCCACACCGGTCACCTGTTCCGGTTGCCAACCGTTCAAGCGATTCACCAGATTAAGATCCGTCAGTAAAAAGAGGTTGTCGTATTCGGAGAAGTTCGTCTGATAAATTCCGGCAATCGTCAGGCGACGAGCGCGAATATCATCCTGTATATAATAGGTATATATCTTATCTCCCAGTTTCAACTTCATTTTAGTTGCCAACGCTTTCGAGATAAGCACTTGATTGGTAGATACTGAATCACTGAAAACAGGAATCTCCCCTTCTACCAAATACTCTTTTATAAAATGGGGGTCGAACTCCGGACCTACCCCTTTTAACACCATTCCCTGAAAAGCGTCATCGGTCTTAATCATACCCGGTTTGGTAGAGAAACGCTGCACATGGCTTATCTCCGGATAATCAGCAAGAGCAGTCATCATACTGTCTCCTACCACAATCGGATGGGTTTCGTAAGAACTGACCGCATCCAGATTAGTTATCTGAATATGCGACCCGAATCCTATGACTTTATTTCTCACCTCACTTTTGAACCCGATAACTACCGCCACCGCAATAATCATCACAGCCAAGCCAATAGCAATACCCGCCATGGCAATGAGGACCGCAGGACGTGACACCTGCTTTCCGCCATCGCTTTCACGATAGATACGCCGAGCTATGAAAAGTGATAGAGACATTGGGTTAAGTATTAAGTATAAAGTATTAAGTATTAGACATAAAGTATTAGGCAATTATACACACGAGCAAACACACAAGAAGCTACGGTTAATACTTAATACCTAATACTTAATACTTAAATTTCATTCTGTTCTTCCCGGATATGCTTCCAAAGCCTTCTGCAAGACAAAAAGCGCACGGGTTAAATCTTCTTTCTTCAATACGTAAGCAATACGAACTTCATTGATGCCGGAACCCGGAGTGGTATAGAAACCGGAAGCCGGAGCCATGAATACCGTCTGACCTCATATTCAAAATCAGAGAGACACCATGCACAGAACTTGTCGGAATCATCTACCGGGAGTTTCGCTACTGTATAGAAAGCTCCCATCGGGATGGGTGAATAAACACCGGGAATACGGTTCAAACCGTCAATCAGGCATTTACGACGTTCTACATATTCATCATACGTTTCACGAGAATACTCTTCCGGAGCATCCAAAGAGGCCTCTGCAGCAATCTGTCCGATCAATGGAGGACTCAAACGAGCCTGGCAGAACTTCATGACAGCATCGCGTATCTCCTTGTTTTTGGTTATCAACGCACCAATACGAATACCACATTCTGAATAACGTTTGGATACGGAGTCAATTAATACCACATTATTCTCAATACCTTCCAAATGGCAGGCAGAGATATAAGGAGAACCGGTATATATAAATTCACGATATACTTCATCGGAGAAAAGGAACAAATCGTACTTCTTTACAAGGTCACGAATCTGATTCATTTCACGACGGGTATACAAATAACCGGTAGGATTGTTGGGATTACAAATAAGAATCGCTTTGGTACGCTCATTAATCAGTTCTTCAAACTTCTCTACTTTCGGAAGAGAAAAGCCCTCTTCAATGGTCGTAGCAATGGTGCGGATCTTTGCTCCGGCAGAGATTGCAAATGCCATATAGTTAGCATAAGCCGGTTCCGGAACAATTATTTCATCTCCCGGATTCAGGCAGGAAAGGAAGGAAAAAAGTACGGCTTCCGAACCTCCTGATGTAATGATTATATCGTCTGCTGTAAGGTTGATATTGAATTTCGCATAATATCCTACTAATTTCTCGCGATAGCTACGATAACCGGCACTTGGACTATACTCCAATACCTTCCGGTCAATATTGCGTATCGCGTCAATCGCGGCCTGAGGAGTGGGCAGATCAGGCTGTCCGATGTTCAGGTGAAACACATGGACTCCACGTTGCTTGGCAGCGTCTGCCAAAGGAGCCAGCTTTCTGATAGGAGATGCAGGCATCTCGTTTCCGCGAATGGATATGGTTGGCATAATTTTAACTACAAATTACTTAATTACTATTTACTTTTTCTACTTGGAGCTGCAAATGTACGCAATAATTTGAATACAGAGACATAAAAACTTTAAAAACCTTAGCAAGGTTAAAATCGTTATGGTAATTTGAAAAGAAAGCTATACATTTGTCATACGGAAAACTTAAAACAATATCATAATGACCATACACCTTATCTCATTTGCTTCAATCCTTCACAAACAAGTCTCGCTACGTAGCTCACACGAAGCTATTTTAAGCGAAATTGAAAAATATTATACCGTAAAGCTCGTCGATTATCAAGATATGGACAAGCTTAGTAGTGATGATTTCAAAATCATTTTTATCGCTACCGGTGGGGTGGAAAGACTGGTCATACAGCAATTCGAAAACCTCCCCCGCCCTGCCATTTTACTGGCAGACGGCATGCAGAACTCTCTTGCTGCCGCATTGGAAATCTCCACATGGTTACGGGGACGTGGAATGAAGAGCGAAATACTACATGGCGAATTACCTGCTATCATCCTGCGTATTCATACACTTTATAATAATTTCCGTGCACAACGTTCCTTATTCGACAAACGTATCGGAGTCATCGGAACTCCTTCTTCCTGGTTAGTTGCCAGTAACGTAGACTACCTGTTGGCAAAACGTCGTTGGGGAATTGAATATGTAGATATTCCATTGGAACGGATTTACGAACAATTTCAACAAATAACGGATGAGCAAGTCGGAGCATCATGTGCGGCTGTAGCATCGCAAGCTCTTGCCTGCCGCGAAGGAACTCCCGAAGATTTAATCAAATCCATGCGGCTGTACCGGGCGATAAAAAAGGTGTGTCAGGAAGAAAATCTGGAAGCACTGACATTGAGCTGCTTTAAATTGATTGAACAAATCGACACTACCGGATGCGTGGCATTATCTTTATTGAATGATGACGGGATAATAGCAGGTTGCGAAGGCGATCTTCAATCTGTATTTACGCTATTAGCAGTGAAAGCGCTTACGGGAAAGGACGGATTTATGGCAAATCCTTCCATGATTAATTCCCGTACGAACGAGCTGATATTAGCACACTGCACCATAGGACTCAAACAAACGGAGAGATACATTATCCGCAATCATTTTGAAACAGAAAAAGGAATTGCCATACAAGGGTTACTTCCGACAGGAGACGTAACGATTATAAAATGCGGCGGTGAATGTCTGGACGAATATTACTTATCTACTGGAACATTGACTGAAAATACCAATTATATTAATATGTGCCGCACGCAAGTACGCATCCGCATGAATACTCCAGCCGAGTATTTTCTGAAGAATCCTTTGGGAAATCATCATATTATGCTTCATGGTAACTATGAAGATACATTGAACGAGTTTTTCCAGGCAAATGCTTGCAAAAGAACTGAATAACATCTCAAAACATCCTTAAAGAAAGCGCCTCCTTAATAAACAAAATAAATTATCAGTTTATTAAGGAGGCACTTTGGAGATTGACTAAATTCTATTTCTTTATTCTATTTCTCTTTCTTCCCATTTTCCATTATGCCACTCTGCAACTGAAGTAAAGCCTGCCTTCTTCAAAGCAGCCAATGCTTCGGAGCGTCCATTATTAATCCGTTCCGGATAATGCGCATCACTGTTTACCTGTACTCTGATACCCAACTCTTTCAGGAAAGAGAAATATCGTTTATTGGGATAGAATGTTCCTAAATCATGATAAGATTTAGTGTTTATTTCAACGATATAGCCATATTCGGCAATGGCGGTGAAATATTTGCGAACCAACGCATCATACCACGGTTCATCCAATAATCCCGGACGATAACAGGAAGCATTATAATGCATCTTGTCAGCATGACCAACAATATCAAATCCTCCCAATTCTACCATACGAAGCAGGTTCTTATAGTAAAGACGGACCACAGAATCCAAATCACCATCAAAGTGCTTGTCTACCAATTGACGGAAAAGATCTGCCGGAGTATCAATATCTACGATTTTTCCTTCCGGAGAGTACAACATATGTACGGAACCTATCCGGTAGTCAAGTGGTAGTTTTTGAAAACAGGGTAAAGAAGGGTTGCTTTCTTCGTTCAGGTAATCTATTTCAAGACCAATGGCAAGCTCTATTTTATCTGCATATTTCTTCTTCAGACGGGAAAATTCGAAAAGGTAATCATCCATTCTATCCCACTCCATCGTCCATGCAGTAGAAAACGGCAGTGGAGCATGGGAAGAAATGCCATAGGAAGTAAATCCTTCGCTAATAGCAAAACGAATAAAATCTTCCATATTGGCGCGTCCGTCACAAAACAGGCAGTGGCTATGATAATTGGTTAGGTTTGTCATACAAGGTTATATGTTGTCTGGGATATATTATCAAAGTTATTATCATTATCAGGCTATTCTAGTGATACAATGGCACAAATCAGCCTTCTATTTCACTAAGTTCCAGCCATCGCATTGTTTTCTCATCAATCAGGTCATTGACTTCAGGCAAACGTTTCGATTTCTCTGTCAATTCGTCAACAGAAAGGGTACCGCTACATAAGAGTTCTTCAATCTGTACTTTTTCTGTTTCTAATTCTGCTATCTCCTTTTCCAATTGCTCGAACTCTCGTTTTTCCTTGAAACTCATCTTCCGTTTGTCGTTCAGACGAACACGGGCAGTCTTTTCTTCCTGCGGCTTTTCAGTTTCTTTCTCCTTTTGAGCTTTCGCGTCTTTCCAGTCACGATAGTCACTGTAGTTTCCGGGAAAGTCGCGAATATCTCCCTGTCCATTGAATACCATCAAATGGTCTACTACCTTATCCATAAAGTAGCGGTCGTGAGAAACAACAATCACACAACCTTTGAAATTTTGAAGATATTCTTCAAGCACGTTCAGAGTGATAATATCGAGGTCGTTGGTAGGTTCGTCAAGCACCAGGAAGTTAGGGTTACGCATCAGGATGGTACACAGATAAAGACGACGACGCTCGCCCCCACTCAACTTATAGACATAGCTATGTTGCGTTTCGGGAGTAAACAGAAAATGCTGTAAGAATTGCGAAGCAGTCAGTTTCTTTCCATTCCCCAGTTCAATCACTTCGGCAATATCCTGCACTACATCAATAACCTTCATTTGTTCATCGAACTGAAGGCCATCCTGCGAGTAATAGCCGAAACGAACAGTTTCACCAACATCCACCGTTCCACTGTCGGGCGCAACCTGCCCCATTAATATCTTGATAAAAGTAGATTTACCTGTCCCGTTATTTCCCACAATGCCCATCTTTTCATAGCGGGCAAAGATATAAGAAAAATCATCCAGTATCTTCAAATCACCGAAGCTCTTAAACAAGTGATCGGCCTCGAATATCTTACTACCGATATAGGATGCTTTCACCTCCAGCTTCACATTATCATTGTTGAAACGTTGCTTTGCCACCTTTTCCAATTCATAAAAAGCATCTTCCCGGTAACGGGCTTTATGCCCGCGTGCCTGCGGCATCCGGCGCATCCAATCGAGTTCCGTACGGTAAAGGTTGTTGGCACGTTCTATTTCTACACTTTTAGCTTCGATACGTTCCTGACGTTTCTCGAGATAATAACTGTAGTTACCTTTATATTGGTAGATTTGTTGATTGTCTATTTCAATAATCTCCGAACAAACACGATCAAGGAAATAACGGTCGTGCGTCACCATCAGCAAACTAAGATTGGTACGACGCAGATAATCTTCCAGCCATTCGGTCATATCCAAGTCCAGGTGATTGGTAGGCTCATCAAGGATAAGCAGATCCGGCTCGGTAATCAACGCATTGGCTAAAGCAACGCGCTTCAACTGTCCACCGGACAGTTGCTTCACTTTTTGGTCGAAGTTGCGGATTTTGAGTTGCGAAAGAATTTGCTTGGCTTTCTGTTCATATTCCCAGGCTTTTTCCTGATCCATACGCGCCAGAAGATTTTCCAATCCCGGATGACCTTCAGTCTCCATGCAACGTTCATACTCTTTTATCAGTTCCACGGTACTGTTACCGTGATGGAAACAGGCCTCAAGCACGGTCAACTCTTCGGGATACTGTGGATCTTGTTCCAGATAATCCACCCGAGGTCACGACGGAAAACAATGTTACCGCTATCATAACCTTCTTTTCCGGCGATTATATTCAATAAAGTAGTTTTTCCGCTGCCGTTCTTCGCTATCAATCCTACACGCTGGCCTTCAGCAATGCCAAAAGATATATTTTCAAAAAGAACCAAGTCACCGAAGGACTTGGTCAGGTTATCTATCTGTAAATAAGGTACAGCCACGTAATTTAGTAATTAGTTGGTTAGTGATTAGTGATTAATAATCACGGATTTATACTCTTCAATAATGTCGCAAGGTTCTCCTGCCTTTACTTTACTCCATGCCAGTTTCAGCGGGTCGATGATACGGTCTTTATATTGTAATACAGGAGCTTCCCGGTTACCGTCAATCAACGTTTTCCATTCCATACCTTCCACTTCATTCGTCAGAATTATACAGACTGTGATGCCGATTGCCAACCATTCCTCTTTCTTTTTCGAGCCAATCTTACCGCTATTAATCACCTGCTGAAGTTTCTCCAGGTCTTCTTCTATTCCCTGAAAATCTTTTTTCAATTCCTGCTTCACGGTAGATACCACCCATTCGTACGCTTCATTAATCAAATAGATTTCAGAAAGACGGGCCGGGATCAGTTCAGCAGGATACTTCTGCCCTTCTTTGCGTACCTCCAAAGTAGCAATTACATCTTCCGCCTCCTTCACAACTCCGCCTTTAGGTACAGTAAAAGAACATTCGAAAGCAATATCGTCAACTCCTGTAATCCACAAATGGGAAGTATAATACGTCCCCTCTTCCTGAAACATTTCTTTGCTATACGCACATTCCCACGTTCCGACTTTCACCAACGAAGCCGAATCATTCTCTTTCAGTTCCTGCCGGATGACATCTTTACCATAACCGGCTTTTCCTTTAAATGCGGATATACGAAAATTTCCCGTCCATACATCGGGATTATAGAAAAGAAAAGAGCCTTCGCCATCTTCAAACTCATTCCAGTCTGATGGATAGTTCATAGAAAACCATGCTCCGGGAGAGATAAATTTCTTGCCTTGCATCCTTTTATATTAAAAATGATTACTTGGGCAAAAATACGAATTAATAATGAAGAATGAAGAACGAAGAATGAAGAATTTTGCTGCGCTATGCAAGTATACCGCAAGGATATTCTTCATTCTTCATTTTTAATTCTTCATTTTCCTATCGGCTGTATTTTCCTCCGCACTTCTTTAGAAATCTCCAAAAACATATAATTCAACTTTCCGGAATGGATTCCTTCTTCGTTTTCCTTATACTTCTTATTAGCATACTGCTTCGATTTCTCGAAAGTCAGTAACGACATCTCATTCTGTGATTTGCCTACCATTGTAGAATCCAGTTGTTCATCCGGGAAAAAATCATCCAGATCGACATCACCAATCATCGTTGTCTCCAGGAAGTTTTTATTCGTGTGCGAATTATCCGTATAGTATCCTACAAACATGTGCCCCGGTGTACGTACCAGGATAGGATCAATATTAATGGCGCGAAGCAACGACGCAAACAACACACTCCCATCCACACAATTAATCTGTGAAGATTCCAGTGCATCATCAAACGTACGGACACGCTGCGAGAAAACAACATTGCTCGAAAGGCTGGTATTGGAAACAGAACTATAACGGAATTTACGTTTCTGCAATATATTCCAAAGAGCATACACCTGCTTGTCTACCGCCCCTTTAGCCTTACTTTGATAACCGAGAAAGCGATTAACAATCCGAGTATTCAATGCCTCGCGAAGCAACTGATCGATCATCGGATTCTCTTCATTGACATAAGCCGCAAAGAAAATACTGGTATCGTGAAATTTAGTTCCGTTGGCCACATACCCCAACAGACACTCATTGATGCTACGCACTGAAAAAGTACGCACCCGTTGTCCCAAATCTTTTCCGTTCATCTCCACTGTGATGGCTACGCTTACCGGCTCTGCCTGCACCTCATTTTTCAGTGCCTCATAATTCCAGATGATATCAGGATAAATCGTATATTCCGTTCTGGGCTTGTTTAATACAAATTCCGACACCGAGCGGGAGAAAAAAGGCGTTTCGGCTACTTCAATCCGCACACGACTATAAGCTGTCTTCGATTTCAACCGAACGGCAATACACGACTTCGGATTTCCCAAAGACGTCGAATCCGACGGAACAATCACTTGTGCATCAGTGGTGGCAACAGACAGAATCGCCGAAGGAAATATATTCCTCCCAGATCGTCTACAATCTCAAAACCGGAATTGAATGAAGTATATTTAAACACAGACATACCGCCAAGGAGAATTAACAGTACCACAACAGATCCTATTATTTCCTTCCGATGTCGTTTTAAGTCAATTTTTATCATTATTTGTAGTTTCTATAGTCAAACATTTCTATTGTATCTCGCTAACAAAGATAACAAATAGCGAGCGTTTTTTCCTCTTACAATCAACAAAAACTTCCATATTCCGTATCAATTCCCGGAATTCACAGAATGTAACACGATTGTAACGTCTGTTTCATCTGCCCGTAACAAAGTCTCCTCATCTTTGCAAAGGATAAAATAAAAACGTAACTTTGTCATATCACATTAATACATATATCTTATGAACGATTACCGTATTTTAGTTGTCGACGATGAAGAAGACCTCTGTGAGATTCTGAAATTCAATCTTGAAACGAAGGTTATGAGGTTGATACAGCAAACTCTGCCGAAGAGGCAATGAAGATGGATATCAGCAGTTATCACTTAATTCTCCTCGATGTGA
Source organism: Bacteroides sp. AM54-2NS (assembly GCF_003602935.1). Taxonomy (NCBI): domain Bacteria; kingdom Pseudomonadati; phylum Bacteroidota; class Bacteroidia; order Bacteroidales; family Bacteroidaceae; genus Bacteroides; species Bacteroides sp. AM54-2NS. Next base: position 13,718 of record NZ_QTMZ01000006.1, on the reverse strand, counting down.
TGATGGGAGAAATCTCCGGTTTCAAAATGGCCAACATCTTGAAGAAAGAAAAAAAAACAGCAAAAGTGCCTATCATCTTTATCACGGCAAAAGATACTGAAAACGATACTGTGACCGGATTCAATCTGGGAGCAGACGATTATATTTCGAAACCTTTCTCCCTGCGTGAAGTCATTGCCCGTGTGAAAGCAGTATTAAGACGTACGGTAACAACGGAAACGGAAAGAGCCCCCGAACGTCTTACTTATCAGTCGCTCGTTATTGACATCACAAAGAAGAAAGTAAGTATCGACGATGAAGAAGTGCCATTGACTAAAAAAGAATTTGAAATATTGCTTCTACTGGTACAGAATAAGGGACGCGTATTCTCACGTGAAGACATTCTGGCCCGTATCTGGAGTGACGAAGTGTATGTGCTCGACCGTACCATCGACGTAAACATCACCCGTTTACGTAAAAAGATAGGTATATACGGCAAACGTATTGTCACCCGTCTCGGATACGGATACTGTTTTGAAGCTGAATAAGTAATAATACCGAATTAAGCAATTATTATGAACCTGCCTGTAACTCAAAAACATTTTCTTTCTTTCAGCCGGAAGCTGTTCCTTTCGGTTATTTCACTATTTCTGGTATTTGCCATTTGTTTTATTGCGTACCAGTATCAACGTGAGCGGGAATATAAAATAGAACTGCTGAATACAAAACTGCAAGATTACAACAGCAGACTCTACGAACAATTGGAAGAGCAACCCCTTGATAGCGAAATAATCAGCGGTTATATCGACAAACATATTCTGGAAGACTTGCGTGTGACCCTTATTGACGCAGAAGGAAATGTTGTTTACGACAGTTATCCAAGTCATAATAACCAAATAGAAAACCATCTGAATCGTCCGGAAGTACAGAAAGCAATAAAGCATGGCAACGGATATGACGTACGCCGTACTTCGGAAACAACCGGAGTTCCCTATTTTTATTCGGCCACTCGTTATAAAGATTATATTGTCCGTTCGGCTTTGCCTTATAACGTCAGCCTCATCAACAACCTGCAAGCAGATCCGCACTATCTATGGTTTACCATCATCGTAACCTTATTATTAATGATTATCTTCTATAAATTCACCAACAAACTGGGCACTTCCATCAGCCAGCTCCGTGAATTTGCCATGCGTGCCGACCGCAACGAGCCTATCGAAATGGCTATGCAATCCGCTTTTCCACATAATGAGCTAGGAGAAATCTCGCAACACATCATCCAAATCTATAAACGATTGCACGAAACCAAAGAAGCTCTCTACATCGAACGTGAAAAGCTAATCACTCATCTCCAAATCTCGCACGAAGGATTAGGAGTATTTACAAAAGACAAAAAAGAGATTCTTGTCAACAATCTTTTCACCCAATACAGTAACCTGATTTCGGATTCCAACCTGGAAACAACGGAAGAAGTCTTTGCTATCAGCGAACTAAAAGAGATTATTCATTTTATCAATAAGAACCAGCAAGAACGATCAAGAGGAAAAGGTGAAAAACGAATGTCAGTTACCATCAACAAGAACGGACGGACATTTATCGTAGAATGTATCATCTTCCAGGATGCCAGCTTTGAGATTTCCATCAACGATGTCACCCAGGAAGAAGAACAAGTAAGACTCAAACGCCAACTGACTCAAAATATCGCCCATGAGTTGAAAACTCCTGTCAGCAGTATTCAAGGATATCTGGAAACCATTGTCAGCAACGAGAATATTCCACGTGAAAAGATAAACGTATTCCTCGAACGTTGTTATGCACAAAGCAATCGTTTGAGCCGGCTGCTACGCGACATCTCCGTACTCACCCGCATGGACGAAGCCGCCAGCATGATTGATATGGAACGAGTGGATATTAGTGTACTGGTCGGAAATATTATCAATGAAGTATCTCTAGAACTCGACGAAAAGCATATCACAGTAATCAACTCTCTGAAAAAGAGCATACAAGTCAAAGGTAATTATTCATTGCTCTATTCTATCTTCCGCAACCTGATGGACAATGCCATCGCATACGCCGGAAGCAATATTCAGATAAATATCAACTGTTTCCGTGAAGATGAGAATTTCTACTATTTCAGCTTCGCCGACACTGGTATAGGTGTATCACCCGAACATCTGAACCGTCTCTTCGAACGCTTCTACCGGGTAGATAAAGGTCGCTCACGCAAACTAGGCGGAACAGGATTGGGACTGGCTATTGTAAAGAACGCCGTTATTATCCACGGCGGCAACATCTCCGCCAAGAACAATCAGGGAGGCGGACTGGAGTTTGTATTTACACTGGCAAAGGAGAAATAGAGGGGTAGCTACATTTTAAAACATTTCCCGAATCATTACTTCGGCTTCCTTCATCGTTTCGTAAGCGCGTTGCAGTCTGTATGCAATCAAGCTTTACGGCTTTCTTCATCCAAGATTTCTCTCATAACACGACACCTTCATTGGTGACGTTAATATAAAAAGGGAGGGGGTAAATGGGCAGCTCTCCCAAAGTTTTTTGAGCGTGACTATCGGGCTGATAGAGACTCCGGTTTTCAGTTCCAGTTCGTAAAGTGGCAGTGTGATAGATTCTTCGTCCTTCAATGTCATTTTCTCGCCGTCGAGCAGGATAAGCAGATCAATATCACTGTCGCTACGCGCTTCGTTCCTTGCTTGCGAACCATATAAAATAGTTTTTGCCGTAGGAGCCACGCGACGTATAATCTCTCTTATTTGTTTCGTTTCATAAATTTTCCATTTATTATAATCAATGCTACGGGCAAAGATAACAATTCCGGTGCAGATTGTTCTGTCAAGAACCGATTATTTCCCCCGGCACACAAAGAAAGATTCGTTTCTCTCATCCGGCAGCAGGCTACAGCAGCGGCGAGTGAAAACGAATCTTTCATCTTAAAGGGTCGTGCGGCAATGCCGGAAGGAGCCTTTGGCAATACAGAAAAGTCCTTTTGCAGTGCAGGAACCCGTCCTTTTTATAGCACCGGAAAAGCATCCGGCTTTATGCTGCCGGATCGGGAGCCTCTCCTCCCCCTTCACCACCACCGCCACCTTCGCTGGGAGTAGTGGATTTTCCGCCCCATTCTTCCCAGAAGATATTGGAATCGACGAGGGAACGGGTGGTAACCTGGTTGTTGGATGAACGGCTCGTTTCAGGGATGAAGCGGACACGGACGCCGGTGATTTGCTTGGCAGTCACTTTGTCGGGGGAGTCCACTCCATTGCCCGAAGCAACGGCTGTGTAGTAGAATGTGCCCACGCCGTCGAGTTTGACGGTGCGGCCGTCTGCCATGTAGCTACCTAATACGCTGCCAAGGGACTTGAGCACGGCAAAGGTGTCGGCAGGGCTTACGGTGGATTCAATGGCAAGACGTTTTGCCACTTCGTCCGTCGTGACAGGTTTGCCAACGGTGATGGATTGCGGATACCACATTCCATTGATTTTCTGTTTTACTTTCTTGAAGAATCCCATAAGTTGATGTTTTTTACCTCTTCCCTGCCGCATCCCGATAAGACTAATACTCGGTGACGGACTTTGCTTATCTCGGTGACGACCTTTGCCTACCTCGGTGTCGGACTTAGCCTACCTCAGTGACGACCTTTGTCTGTCCGTGTCTGCAAGCATTTCCTGATGGGGTGCTGCAAGAAGGAAGCGTGATTAATAAATGTTGCGAATTATCTCAATTATCATATTTGCCGTTCCCCTCCGTATTCCGCCAGCGCGCAAAGCAGTTCGCCCAGTGCAAGGCCGCCGTTGAAGGCTGACACGTAGTTCTGCGTGTCGGTCACGTCCTCGTTGAAATGGTTGAGACGGTCGGTGATGGGGGAAAGAAAGAGGATAGGTTCGCCTGAGGTGCTGATTTTTACCACGCCGTGGGTGGTTTCGATGGAGTTTGCCGTATACCCTTCGGGGGCTGCAGCGGCAAATTCTTTAAGGGCTTGGGCGTCTATCGTGTCGTATGAACCGTAGTCGGTGACGTTGACGGAGCCTACTGCCGTGAAGGTGGACGCTCCTTCACACACGAGTTGCGGTGCGGGGAAGTTGGGCGGCGGGACAAGTTTGCATGCGCCGCCGGGGTAACAGTGCAGGCGGGCGTTGACGGTTTCGGCCAGACTGAACACGGCAGGGGCTACGTTGGAAGCGATGAAGGTGCCTACGCGGTCGTCGATAAGGTTGTGTTCCGGATCGGTATGGCTGTCGGGATTTCCGTCGTGGATAAAGAAGTTGCCGCCGAGGACAACGGTTCCGTTATGGGTCACTGCCGGGTCGGGATAGTTGGCGGTGCTGACGCTGATGATGAGGTCGGCGGCATCGGCAGCAATGGCTTGCGGGAGCACTTTGTATTTTTCGAGGGAACTCGAAGTGTTGACTCCCGTTGCCATAAGGTCTTCGATGCAGCGGACTACGACTTGCAACGGTTCTTCTCCTTCTCGGGGAAGGGAGAAGACAGCACGGGGTTGGCTCATGCGGTTGTCTCCGTCGCACGGAGTGTTTATCACTTCAGGGAATGGTAAGGCGGCGGGACGCAGTTTGGGGTTGGTCAGGGCGTTGAGCACGGGTTCCGTTTCCCAGTTTTTGTTGATGATGACGAGTATCTTTTTCATAAGTGTGATGTTTTTTATGGTTGTTACCTTGATCAGTTGCGTCGCTTCCGGCAATTGCTCCTATCGAGGAAGGTATCCTATAAAGAGAAGTGATGTTCGCTTCTCAAGTCGGCGACAAGGGAAAAAGGACAAGGTTCATGATATTGCCGCCGACTGCATCCCCCAGCGGCTTGGGACGTATATGATGTAGGGGGACGGGATGGAGTGACCTGGATACCCCGTCCCCGTGTGTCATTCTTAAAAAGCGAGGATGGGGCGCACGGCGGAATCGGAGTTGTACCTGACATTATGCCAGCATTGCACAACGTTCGCCTGCTTACCCACAAACCACGTCCATATACCCGAATCGGAGTACGTCGAGGAAGAGAAGAATTTCTGATAGCTCCCATTCGGGATTGCGTCATAGTTCCCAGTGCCCAACGGTTCGAAATAGGCATTTATCTTACTTACGAGTTCTGTCTGATTACTCCATCTATACAGGTTGGGGGTTAGGTCGTTGCCTTCGTTTATGGCGTCATCCCAGCTTGGGAGACCGCCCAGATTGGCGGTAAAGTCATACCATTGACCTATGGAGGGCAAGTACCACCCCGTCGTCTTTTCGGGAGCCTGTACAACATAATCCTTCACGGCCTTGAAAGCGGGATAAAAATTTTCGAGTTCTTTGTTGTTTGCGGCCGCATAGTCGATTACCGTGGTGTAATTAAGTAGTCCGTTGATGTCTGCGTTGCAGGCAACTTTATCCGTGCATTTCGTCAGCTCGGAGAAATCGTGATCTTCCCCCCAACTCATAAGGCTTTTGGTTACGGTCTTCAATGACATGACCAGACCATGCGGCGTGGCAACGCCTTTTGCTGCCAACACCTGTTTTTCTTTGTCGCCGATGCGCGAGGGGTCGGTCTGGAAAACGATGCCGATGCAGGTCTTGTTCGCATCGAGGGCGGTAGACCATGTGCCGTCTGCATAATAGAAGTCACCCACCTTAACGATATCCGAAATATCCGTTACATCCTGACTTACCCAGTCAGTGGTCATATCTACAGACAAAGTTACCGCCGGATCGTTTCCGACTGTAATCAGGTTTCCGGCAGCCCGTACCCAGTTGTTGCGTTTCAGGGGGATGTTGGCAGGAATGTCTCTATCGTTCATCGTTATGCTACCTGTCCCGGTAAACGTAAGTTTTATTCCGCCCAACGTGGCGTCGGCAGTGGTAAAGACATAATCGGAGAAGAGGATTTTGCAGTTGTTTCCATTGATAGTAATATCCGTGCCGTCCATTGAGGTTGTGATGTAGGTGGCATCGTAGGTAGCTGTCGGGCTTACCTCCTCGCTAAAAGCATTGAATTCTGACGGAACGGTGTATGTTGCCGTCATGTCTTTACATTTGCCTATCATCTCGGTGTTCTTTTCCGCAATCGTCACTTTCGTAAGCGGACGGACAAGCGTGGCGGTAAGGTCGTTCTTAGCCGTAGCGCCTTTGGTGAACGGTACTACTGCCGCAAATGCCTCACGTAGTTGGTCGGCGTATGTATAAGCAGCGGTGATGATAGTCACTTTCTTCAAGCCATCGGCATTATCAGTCTTGTAATACTTATCGGGATAGTGGTCGCCTGACGCCGTTGCACCCGAAACGATGTAATCCGCCCAAAGCACGGCTTTGTAGTCACCTTGGTCTGCCAATTCAAAACTAAATGTAATGTTAGCGGCACCAGCCGTTACCAACTGCTCCTGGCGTACTCTTCGTGTAGAGCCATCTTTCGTCCACACTTCGAGGATGCAGCGCAGCGTATGGCCGGCGGGAAACGTAGCGGGGGCGGAAGCCCGTGTTTTTACAAAATCGGCAGGCATTCCGATGCTCATGCTTACTTGGTTGCTGTCCGCAGTCGGGGAAGCGTCGGTGTCGTCCTGACTGCACGAGGTGAATAGCCCTGCCAGAGCCATTAACCCGAAGAAAAGGTTCTTTTTCATACTTCTGTTCATCGTTTACTGTGATTAAATTTGTTTTATTATATTGACCTGTCATTTCAGAAAGAATCGAGGTCGATGTCTATCTCGTCGTCATATCCGGTGTCGATGTTGATGCCTCCCTGCATTTCGTTGGTGAGGAAGTTGCCTCGCAGGGTGGTGAGGTGTCCCCGCCGGTAGGGCACTTCCAGTCCCCGGGTACGCGACACTACCTTTCCGTTGGCGTCCGCCAATTCAATATTCAGGGGCACAAAGGATTCCGTGCCGTTCACGAAGATAAAGTCCGAACCTAGCGGACATTTCTCCGTGCCGTCGTCGGGGATGGTGAGAGGGGTGGAGAACGTCACGCCCTGCACGGAGTTCATCGGCTTGCCCGTGGCGGTGTTGAATCCTAACGGGAAATAGAACCCGTAGGAAAAGGTGACGGTGTAGGTGTTGTTGCCGCCTTCGGCATCGCGTTGCCGCTGTGTTTTTGCCAGAAACTCCTGCACGTCGGTGGCGATAATACGGTATTTTGCCAACGGGCGCACCATGTCGACTTTGGCTTGTACGCGGACGTTCCATTCGTCCCGGTAGGGGCGCAGGTCAAGGGTGGTGCTGCCGTAGAGGCAATCGCGGTAGCCAGTGCTTCCGGTGTAGGGCGTGGTGCAAGTTACTTGCTGCAAGTTCTCCGTATTATAATAGAGGTCGGTGGTCGTGCCTGCCACAACGTAGTCCGTCCATACGGCGAGGGTGTATTCTACGGCGTACAGCTTCAAATGGACAGGGAGCGTGATTTTCCCGTTGCCGGCTTCGTCGGCATTGTCCATGACGGTCACTTGCCGGGCTGCCGGTTTGCCGTCGCGCCATGCTTCGATGATGAAGCGGCGGCGGTAATCCGTTTGTTCTCCGGCACGGGCTTTTGTGATTCCGCGGTGTGCCTTGTTGGTGATGATTTCCAGTGGTAGGAGTTCGAGGTCGAGGGTCACTTCGGTACTGACCTCTACAAGCGTGGGGTCGATGCCTTCCTCACCGTCCGGTGTCATCGCGGGATAGTCGTGTACACAAGCGGCAAGGACGGTTGCCAACATGAAGGTGATAAATCCTATAGCATATTTCTGTTTCATAAGCCGTTACTTTTTAAGGTTGAAGCGATAGACGATAGAAAGCCCCATGCGGGTGATGCCCCAGTAGTTCTTCGTCCGTGTGTCTATCCGTGCGCCGTTGTCTATATTATAATAGGTGTCGTACTTCATGTTGGCATAGCCTGCACCGAGGGTAAATTCTCCCGCCCAATGTCCGCCGAGCGGCAACAGATAACCATAGCTGACGCCCGCGCCCAGCAACGGACGGTCGGCGTCTTGATAACGGTCGCGATTCCACTTCACATTGAACCAGCCTACGTGGGCATGAAGACCGAAGAAATGTCCCGAGCCGGGCTTCGAGAGCCAGTAACGGGCTTCGGGTTGCAGGGTGAAGGTCTTCACGGCATGTTTGCCGCTGATGTGCCACGGACACCACAATATCGGCAACTCTACGGAAAGATGCTTGCCGACCTGCACTTCCGCCGCCACGTTCATAATCGTGCCCGCCCAAGCGGCAAGGTTGGTTTTCACGCCAAGGTAACGACCGTTGGCGGGAAGTGAAGGCGAGGTAGCTGTAGAGGTGGAAGCGGTGGAAGAAGAAGGAGTAACTGAAGCAGAAGAAGCAACCGAAGTAGAAAGAGCAGTAGCTGCATCGGGTGCAACAGGTGCAGTAGCTGCATCCGGCACAACAGCCGTGGCAGCCACGGCGGAAGAGTCAACAGGCTCTTTGTCTCCCTGCAAGGCAACCGGAAGGGCTTCCTGTTGTTCCTGTCGCCTCGCCGCACTTGCAGGCTCTTGCCGGTTTTGCGGAATCTCGCTTTGGCAATCTTGGAAACCTCGGCAACCTACCACGACGACTTCTCCCCACAAGGGATGAGCCAACGGGTGGTTGAGTGTCCGGAAATGCCGCTCGCGCAGTCCGTAGTGGTCGATAAGATAGCCTTTCAGATTGTTGGCACGCCAGTAGGCGGCGCGCAGATTCGACTTTTCATCGTCCCAACTGCCGGAATAGCTCTGCACGTAGAGGGTGTCCTGACGTTTACGAAAGGTGCGCAGCCGTTTCTTCAACTTCCGCAACGACAGTCGGTTGTCCGCATATTCCGTCTTGAACATCCGGATACGTGAAGGATAGCTGAAAATAATCAGGCTGTCTGCCGAAGGTGAGGAAAGGACGGCAGCATCCGGCTGACCGCGCAAGGGAACAACCGATAGACATAGCAAAAATGCCAGTACGAAGTAACGGAATGTACTCCACGCTACGTTTTGTTTGTTTTTCATTCTCATACCTGTAACATAAGATTACAAAAATTTATATACAAGAAAGGCGTAAGTGTCCGTATGCTTATCCGTCAATCGGGGCCTTCGCACTGCCCATACCGTAGATAAGCAACAGAACACTCACGCCATTGGCGTATATAAAGCTTGTGTATCGTCCCCCTCCCCTCTCCGGACGGAGGGGGAAGCGGGGGCGCAAACAGGCATCCATATAAACAATGGAACGTGAGCATTTGTTGCATTCATCTTCACGGTGACAAGTCAAAGGTGCGAAGTTTGATTGACGAAGATGATATTCTTCAAACGCTTTCCGTTATCTAAAAATCACGCCCTCTCTCACAAGGGCAGTGACAAAGATAAAGAAAAGCCGAAAAACAGCAAACAATATAGGCTAAACTTTTATTCGCCGGGGCAAAAATAATTATTTCAGCCCGACGAAGGACAAAATGGGAATGGACAGATTCATGGACAAAATAGAGAAGAGGCTGTCAGGAAAAGGCTTGGCGCATACAAACAGTAAGGGCGACCCGTTTTTTAACGAGCCGCCCTTACTGTTTGTTATCTATCTTTTCACAATGCCTCAATTTCTTCAGCAGTGAGTCCCGTACATTCTGAAATTAAATCGATAGCCAAACCTTTGGATTTCATCATACGGGCGGACGATTCTTTTCCTCTCAACATACCTTTCTGTTCGGCAAAGTCCAACGTATTGAAATAATCGTTATAAACTTTCCATTCCTTCTCATATTGAGCTCTTTCCTCCGGAGTCATATTCGCTTTGGAGGCCATCTTCTCAAGTCGTTCAAAAACGGCTTTACGTGCCTTGAAAGGCATTCTATCAAGTGTATCCATATGCTTTAATACATAAATCCATCGTTCAAAATCGTTACTACACTCATCCTCTTCTTTGTCAAAGTTAGGCAGTTCGATAAAAATCTGCCGAAACTTGTTATTGAAAAGCTGTCCTGTATCCCGGTCGGAAAGGATTACATCAGTCCTTATCTTCGCAGGCATGTCCTTGTCAATCACAAAGTTCATAAAAAACACTCCGTATACAGCATCCAACCGGAAGTCCCAAGGACCGCTTTTAGCTTGTTGCGTAATCGCACGAGAGAGGTAGAAGAGAGCACGATCTTTAAAGTAAGGTTGCTCACGATTCTGCATTTCTACGATTATCCGTTCACCTGTGTCAGTCATACAGTAGATATCGTAGATAATCCCCCGTTCTGTTTTTACTTCCGGCTGCTGTTCGTTGTTAAGGAACTGGATGTCGGTAATCACGTGCTCTCCAGAGAGCAAATCGTTCAAGAAGTCGATTAATAACTCCTTTTCTACCTCTCTGCCGAATAAAAACTTAAAGCCATAGTCGGTAAAGGGATTAATAAATCTTCCCATTATTAATGTAATGGTTGTGTATATTGACAACAAAGATAGACATTTTTTGTTTAATGATGAAAGTTCCGGGTTAATATTGCTGAATGACTGGAAGAACCGATTCTATAAATCTTCCCCTGCCATAATGTGACGGATTTCCGCATCAGTGTCCGAACCTTCGGGCAGACCAAGCTTCACACGGATGCGGTATCGGGTTTTGGACACACTTGCCACGCTGATGCCGAGCGTCCGCGCCAGTTCTTCGTTGGATTGTTTGAGCAGAACCAACATACAAAACAGTTCCTCGCTACGTGTCACCGCCGGACAGGCTTCACGAAGATGCAGCAGCGCCGACGGATAGACGGACAAAAAGGCGTTACGGAAATCCTCTTCTTCCTTACGGGTGAGCAAGTGGGATTGAAGGCTTTCCATCACGCTGTCAAGTTCGCACGTGTTGCGGTGGCGCGCCTGGATATCAGAAAGCTGGCGGATAAGGGAGCGGTTGCGTTCGTACAAGTCCTGACGGGCGGCTATCAGTTCGTGAAGCCTGCTTTCCTGGTCACGTAACCGTTCGTCAGCCCGCTCATGTTCCTGCGCCTCGAGCTGCCACCGGAGCCGCAGATTGCGGTGGCGCATCACCATCCAGCCGGCTATAAAAAAGACGAGTAGCAATGTACACACTCCGGCTATGAAATACACATGCAACAGGGTATCCTGAAGACGGACTTCGGCAGTCAGCAGAAGATTCTCCTGTTCTTTCTTCTGTGTTTCGAAACGGATATTTGCCGATGCCAACTGGCGTATCTTGTCTTTGCGGGTCACCGAATCTCTCATCACCCGGTATTCGGGAAAGACGGTGAGTATATCCGCTGCCCGCCCCGTGTGGCGATAGCTTCCATTAACAATTCCGCCGCTTCCGAAGCAGGGTGAAGCTCGGATATATCTTTCAACTCGCCAATAGATTTCCGAAGCAGGGGGATTGCCTCCAACCATTTACCGACGCGGGCAAGAGTGGCACCGTAATAATAGTCATAATATGGCAGGCGATGACGGGGAACTTTACCTTCAAGTGCGGCAAAGCCTCTCAAAGCCACATTCACAGAGTCGGGAAAGGCGGCAAGGTAATACATCCGGTCTATCTGCACCATCAAATGATAGTAGTCGTTCTTCGTCCGGTCAAAGCAACTGTCGGCCTGCGCAAGAACCAGGAGTGCGGAGTCGGGGCGATTCAGATTGTTGTGTATCTCCGCCTTCGCAATGAAGAAACGACCTATCAAGTTATTGTCAACTTCGGCACGTGCGGCTCGCCCGTTCCTACGGCACAATAGCGAAACGCTTCATCATAGAGCCCGAGCAGGCGGTAGGCTTCCGTCAGAATCTCCGCCACCACTAGCTTGCCGTGATAGCTGCCCGACTTCTCACATAGACGGATAGCTTCACGACAGAGGGAGATACTTTCTTCATACTTCCCCTGCTGAAGGTATATATCGGCAAGCCGCCCGATAGCTTGTGGATAAAGCCAATAGTTGCTTAGGCCCGAGCGTTCTGCCACTCGGCAGGCTCTACGGAAAGCGGACTCGGCACGAGTGCTGATAGTGTCGACACCCATATAAGTGATGCCTGCCGTAGCTGTACAAAATATCTCGCTCAACGGGTCGTTGTTCTCATCTTTCAGTGCCATCGCCCGGTTGAGATAGTCCACCGCCTCCGCATGGCGGTCGAGCGCCATAAGCATCTGCGCCTTTGCCACCCACAGTTCCCTGCGGCAATATCGGGAGACAACGGGGTGTTTCGCCCGCTCCAACGAATCAAAATACTGATAGCCGGACTCAAAGTTCATCATCAGATTGAAGTATATCATTAACCGGCGGAGAGATTCGGAAGATAAACGGCGCAATTCTTCGGTAGTGAGCACATCGTCCACCGGAAGCCGGAACACGGAATCAAGCGGCGGGAAAGCCAGACTTTCCTTCTCCTCCTTAATCAAGCGGATACCACGCCCCAATGTACGAAGACTGTCGGCATAGAATGTGGGAGAAACGGCAGGATGTTCCCGCTGCATGTCAGAAGGTCGGTTGCAACTCCACACAGCCGTCAGCATAAAAAAAACGAAGAATATGTAGGTGGATTTAATCATAGATATGCATTGTATGTTTGTTTGCCGACACAAATATAGCATTTTCATTAAAACAGTGCATTTTCACACATCGTTTTTTTATCTTTGCTCACCAATAGTAAATTGAAAACAATTCAGCAAGTTATGAGAACAAATATAAATCTTATCCCAGTCTTCTGTATTCTACTGCTTTGCGCTTGCAAAAGCGGGAATGCATCCAGCCAAAACTCCAAAGAAGCTCCCAAAGATACCATCACCTCCTTTACGCTACCTGCCATCCCGCCAATGCTGACAGCACCCGAGCTACGGGCAGATTTCCTAGTAAAGCACTATTGGGATAACGTAAACTTTGCCGATACCAATTATATCCATCATCCCGAAGTGACCGAACAAGCTTGGGCGGACTATTGTGATATACTGAATCATGTCCCTTTGGAAACTGCACAGCAAGCTATACAGAAAACAATTGAACGGACAAATGTGAATAAGAAAGTATTCACTTACATCACTGATTTGGCAGACAAATATCTGTACGACCCTAACTCCCCGATGCGTAACGAAGAGTTTTATATCCCTGTACTGGATGCCATGTTGGCTTCTCCCGTACTGGAAGAAATAGAAAAGGTACGTCCCAAAGCCCGTCGCGAACTGGCTCAGAAAAACCGTATCGGAACCAAAGCACTGAATTTTAACTATACATTAGCTTCCGGCGCACAGGGTTCTCTTTATCAACAAAAATCGGACTATACCTTATTATTTATCAATAACCCGGGATGCCATGCCTGCACGGAGACAATCGAAGCATTAAAAAATGCCCCTATCATCAATCAACTTCTGGAACAAAAGAGACTAACAGTCCTCTCCATTTATCCCGACGAAGAGTTGGACGAATGGCGAAAACACCTAAATGAATTCCCAAAAGAATGGGTTAACGGATATGATAAGACCTTCGCTATCAAGGAACAACAACTGTATGACCTGAAAGCCATCCCTACCCTCTACCTTCTAAACAAGGATAAGACAGTACTTCTGAAAGATGCTCCCGCGCAAACCATCGAAGAATACCTGCTAATGAAAGGCGAACAATAAGCCCCCACGCCGCCCACACACGTGCCCATGCCACACCGCCCACGCCGCATGGTCTCCCGGCCTCGTTTTTTCAGCGTCAAGCGCAGGTGTTTTCTTCGGCGTCAAAAAGGGCAGACTGTTTGAGCGTAGCGAGTTTCTGCCCTTTAGCCGAAGGAAGCACCGGAGTAGCTGAAAAAACGCAGCCTTGATCCTTTCTTGTTCGTT
>NZ_QTMZ01000059.1:0-27228 GCF_003602935.1 Bacteroides sp. AM54-2NS | reverse complement strand
AAGACTTTATTTATTATTAGATATACAAGAGTATTGCCATTAAATAAGTTTTGAGAAGAGAAGGGAACTATTGATTATTAAACAATTAGCACTCGTGCGTTTTCCCTGTAAAGTTTTTACATGAAATATATTCACTATCAAAACGTTAACTACTAATGGCTATACTTTACGATTGGTATGAGAATCCCGGTGAGTCCGATGATTCGGAAGAGAAAGGTTTGCATCCCCGCATTTTTTTGAATGGTAAGGTGGGAACGGATAAACTGTGCCGGATGATTCACGGACGCAGTTCGCTTTCCGTAGGTGATGTAAAAAATGCGTTCGAGATGCTGGCCCAAATTTGTGGTGAAGAACTACGTGAAGGACGCGAGGTACATATCGAGGGGCTAGGCTATTTTGCCCCTATTTTGAGGAGCACGCAAAAGGTGACCCGCAGTACTAAAAACAAATGGTCGAAGATGGAACTGAAAACAATCGGTTTCCGTCCGGATGCTCGCCTGCGGGGTGAATTGGTAGGTGTCAAAGCCAGCCGGAGTAAGTATGCACGCCATTCGGAGTCTTTGTCGGAGGTGGAGATAGATATGCGGCTGAAGGAATATTTCGCCGATCATGACGTAATGCTTCGTTATGATTTTCAGGAAGTATGCTGCATGACACGGACTACGGCGAATCGTCATCTCCGGCGATTGCTGGAAGAAGGTAAATTGCGAAATATCGGCAAACGTATGCAGCCGATTTATGTGGCTGCAGCGGGTTATTACGGGGTGTCTCGTGATGTGCTCCGGCGGTAAGCGGAAACGATTTGAGTAAGCGTCGATTTGAAGTGTGTCGGTGAAAGTGGTGAAAGCGTGATAGAAGGGCTTTTGCATACTCGCTTTCACCCGCTTTCCTGCTCTGGACGGAGGTTTCGGGAAGAAGGTGAAAGCGGTGAAGGATGTAGTCTTATAGATGATTTACTTTCATTGTTTGATTGAATAGTAAGGCTTTTTTAGTTATCTGTTAAATTGATAATATATCTGCTTAGAGGGGACTATTTAATAGCATCGAACTTCAGTGTCCCGTTTACGTCGATAATTTTCAAAGTACGGTTACCCTTTATTCCCATATCAATGAAATTGACCTTGTATAAACCATTTCCCAATGCAGTTACTGATGTTACTTTAGATATGTCGCTTGGTCCGTCTTGCATACCTGTTCGGAAGTTCCATATCGCATATCCTTCGCCGTCATACTCGTAGTTATCTTTCAGCTGCTTTTGCAATTTGGCTGTACAATGCTTTTTTACTGCCGGAACATAATTCTTTGCTCCAAAAACGTAGTTTGCGTAGAAATCTTTGATGAACTGAATGGTTTTGGTATTGTCCACTTTAGGTGATTGTAGAATAATGGCAGTCCCATTGGCGAGAACAGCCTCATTGTCGAGACAACAAGCTTGAATTTGTATGGGTTGTAGGGCAAATCCTAGATGAATGATATATAAAAATAAAATCTTTTTCATATTCGTATATTATGTATTTTGAAAGTCTTATTTAGATTTAGCGACCTATTGCAAAGATAGCGTTAATTACGAAAAATGAACGAAGTATGTGAGAAAAAGATAATAATATCATATCAAAAGATGAAATGAATTGTTCAAAGTCATTTTGATAAGAGAGGGGGATGAATGTTATAATTAGGGATGAATAGGGGATATTTCGTTTATCTATACATTGCAGGGCAGCCGGATAGTAGCCTCATTGATTGTACTATTCTATTAAATGATATAGATTTAATGTGTATCTTTGTAGGAAATGCAAAATAAAATATGGAATCAAAATAAATAAAATCAGATAATTATGAAAAACATTTTCCTTCCCAAAGTAATGATGTGCATAATTGCACTGTTTACTTTAATTTTACCAGCTTCTGCACAAAATACAAATGCGACAGATGAGTACAAAGAAACGTTGAAGAAGATTATGGACTTTTCTGGTACTTCGACTACTACAGATGACTTTTTCCAGAAATTATCTTCTATAATGAAATTAAATGCGCCGAAAGAAAATGAGGTTTATTGGAATGAGTTTGCTAAAAAATGGAAACAGAAGATGGAAAATAAGATATTTGAAATGTATATGCCTATTTATGAGAAGCATTTAACATTGGAAGAATTGAAGGTTGTTGCTGCATTTTATGAATCTCCTGTAGGTGAAAAATATAAAGAGGCTTCGTTGATTGTTATGCGTGAAGCAATGCCGTTGTTAGTGCAGCAACTCCAGACAGAGATGTTCAAAGAGATAATGCCGGAGAAAAGTGAACGAGTAAAAAGAGGTGAACAGCGGTTGAAAGAATATGAGCAAAAGAAGAAGCGTGATAAAGAATTATATGCACAAGCCTATATGCTTCCAAGCGATAGTATAGTTATAGTTCCTGAAGAGGTGTATGAGAAAGCGTATGAGAATGGGAGGTCTACAACTCCTTCTTTATATTCGATTGAAAGGAGAAAGAATGATACTAAAGTGACATTCATACAACCTATTTATTGGGATTGGCAATGGTTGTATTATAGTCCGGGATTTAAGATTATCGATAAGAAAAGTGGCGATGAGTATAATGTGCGGGGATATGATGGTGGAGCTCCGATGGGGAGGCTGTTGGCTGTCAAAGGATTTAATCATAAATATATTTATATCAGTCTTTTATTCCCGAAACTGAAGAAGAGTGTGAAAGAAATAGATATTCTTGAGTTGCCACACAAAAAAGATAAAGAACAGTTGCCTTCTAATGATGATGGAAAGTCTAAATCATATTTTAATGTAAAGGTGAAAGATTATCAGGTCGTTTCCGATAAGAAAAATAAGAAGATCTATTATTAGTTCAAATGATTATTAGAATTTGAAATGACAATAGCAGGTATTGAACATGAGTGTGAACTTTTTTTTTGATATAAACTTATTCCGTATGAGAAATCGAATTATGATTTTATGCACGTTTTGTGCTATTGCTATATTTTCTTCTGCCCAAGAGAAATTCTCTATCCGAGGTATTGCTGATGAGGAATTGAATAATCAATTGTTGTATTTATGCCTGATGGGAGATGGAGAGCAAGCTAAAGAAGTCGTTTTGGACAGTACAACAGTGGAAAAAGGTAAGTTCTCTTTTTCTGGTGTACATCAGATGCCGGATATTGCAATCATCAAGGATATGGATGGAGAAACCTATCCGTTGATTTTCGAAAAAGGAGAAATATCAGTAAATATTGCTGCGAATAAGAGAGGGGGAACGCCTTTAAATGATTCATTGAATATAGCTTTAAATCGTATGCAGCTAATAATGGATAATATGTTGAAAACATCAGATAGTATTTATAAGTTAATGGCTGGAATGAAATCTGAAGAATTTGCTGATAAGATGGTGAATGATACTGCATTTAGAGCAAGATATGATAAAATAGAGAAGAATTTTCTTGCACAAGTGGATTCTGTATCACATTGTATAAAGGATTATAAGAATAGTATAGTGGGTGTATATCTTTTCTCCGTTGGAGGTATGATGATGCCTTTTGATGATATGAAGATTCTGATGAAAGAAGCTTCGCCTCTGTTTTCACAAAATAATTTGGTGAGAAATATTGTGGAAAAGAAGAACCAAGCAGAGCTGCGAAGGAAGGCGGAACTTGAAAATAAAATGACTCCGGAGCAGCGTGAAGAACAAAAGAAACGGCAGGAAATGGATGCCAAGATAAAGATTGGCGAACGTTTCCCGGATGCTAAAGTGAAAGACAATGCTGGCAACATGAAGCTCTTGTCTGATTATGTGGGTAAGGGAAAATATGTCTTGATTGACTTTTGGGCTTCATGGTGCGGACCTTGCCGGCATGAAATGCCCAATGTGAAAGCTGCTTATGAAAAATATGCTTCTAAGGGATTTGAGGTGATTAGCATATCTACAGATCGGAAACTGAAACCTTGGAGGGCTGCTGTTGAAGAACTTGGAATGAATTGGGTACAATTGTTGGATGTGGATGCTTCTGATATATATGGTATCTATGCTATACCCAGAACTTTCCTTGTAGATCCTACGGGAATTGTTATAGACAAAAACTTAAGGGGTGAAAAACTGGAGGAAGCTTTATCGAAGTTGTTTGAATAATCGTTGCTTTGTTTTTATTGTATGGGTGAATTGATAGTTGAGAACTATATAATAGGATAACAATTATCAATTCACCAATGACTTTTATTAAATCAGAAGTCCGTCCAATAGCTCTAAATAAAGTCCGATAGCTTCTTCTATTTCTTTTAACATGATATATTCTTCTGCCGTGTGTGAACGTGACGAACGGCCCGGACCAATTTTTACCGATGGGAAGGACATTAGTGCCTGGTCGGACAATGTTGGAGAACCAAAAGGAACGCGTCCTAACTTCATAGCTTTCTGTACAAATGGGTGTTTCTCGTCAATCCGTGAAGAATTGAGACGGAATGAACGAGCTTGGGCTTCACAGGAAATATGCTTTTTGATTTCAGCAAACAGTTCTTCATTTGAGTAAAGCTCGTTGCTCCGGACATCGACGATGAAAGTACATTTATCGGGAATCACATTGTGTTGTGTACCGGCATTGATAACAGTGACACTCATCTTCACGGGACCCAACAAGGGCGATTCTTTCTCAAAACGATAATCACGGAACCAGGCAATATCATCCAATACTTTGTAAATAGCATTGTCTCCTTCATTACGCGCTGCGTGTCCTGCTTTACCTGTTGCGGTAACATCTAGTACCATTAATCCCTTTTCGGCAATGGCGGGTTGCATCTCTGTAGGTTCACCTACTATGGCGAACGAAACAGGAGGGAGCCCCTGTAATACACTCTCAATTCCATCTTTACCTGAAACTTCTTCTTCACAAGAGGCGAGATAAATCAGATTATATTCTGCGAAGTACGACATAGTTGCAGGAACACCTGTAATAACGAAACAACGCTGGCACCGGCATCGTTACTTCCTAATCCATATAACTTGCCATTTTCTTCACGTGGAGTGAACGGATCTTTCCGCCAACCGTTAACAGGTTTCACTGTGTCTATGTGGGAGTTAAGTAAAATAGTCGGCTTCTTCAGATCAAACATCGGACTAAAGCACCACACATTATTACCTTTACGTCCTGTCTGCATACCTGCCATTTCAATATAGTTTTGCAGGAAATCCGCAGCCTGGGTTTCTTCCCGGCTGATTGAAGGAATACTAATCAGTGATTTAAGCAGGCTTACAGCCTCTGTTGTCATATACGAAATATCATATTTCATAGTGCAAATCTTTTATCTATACCTTAATATTTGCACAAAGATAGTCGTTTTGAGCAATAGTTTCAAATAAAACTAATACCTTTGTACCATATTTACTAATACAAAGAGTATGACTTATCATCATTTATCTGTCCTGGTCCATCGTCAGGCCGAAAAATATGGCGACAAGGTAGCCTTAAAATACCGTGACTATGAGACAGCTCAATGGATTCCTATTTCATGGAAGCAGTTCTCCGGATCAGTACGGCAAGCAGCTAATGCTTTCGTGGCATTGGGAGTGGAAGAACAAGAGAATATCGGTATATTTTCACAAAATAAACCCGAATGGTTCTATGTCGACTTTGGCGCGTTTGCCAATCGGGCTGTTACTATTCCGTTTTATGCAACGAGTTCACCTGCGCAGGCGCAATATATCATTAATGATGCGCAGATTCGTTTCCTTTTTGTAGGTGAGCAATACCAGTATGATGCTGCTTTCAGCATCTTTGGTTTCTGTACCTCTCTGCAACAACTGATTATTTTTGACCGCTCGGTTGTGAAAGATCCCCGCGACGTATCGTCTATCTATTTTGATGAGTTTATGGCGATGGGAGAGGGATTACCTCACAATGATACGGTAGAAGAGCGTACCGAACGGGCTTCATACGATGACTTGGCAAACATTCTCTATACATCCGGCACAACGGGTGAGCCGAAGGGCGTCATGCTTCATCATTCCTGTTATCTGGAACAGTTTCATACACACGATGACCGTTTGACGACCATGTCGGATAAGGATGTATCTATGAACTTCCTCCCCTTGACACACGTGTTTGAGAAAGCATGGTGTTATCTCTGTATTCATAAAGGAGTGCAGATTTGTATCAATCTCCGTCCAGCGGATATTCAGACAACGATTAAGGAAATTCGTCCGACACTGATGTGTAGTGTTCCCCGTTTCTGGGAGAAAGTATATGCAGGTGTACAGGAGAAAATTAACGAAACAACAGGGTTGAAGAAAGCACTGATGCTGGATGCTATCCGGGTAGGTAGAATCCATAATCTGGATTATCTGCGTTTGGGTAAGACTCCTCCGGTGATGAATCAACTGAAATATAAATTCTACGAAAAGACAATCTACTCTCTATTGAAAAAAACAATCGGTATTGAGAACGGTAACTTTTTCCCGACTGCCGGTGCTGCCGTCCCCGATGAAATCAATGAATTTGTCCATTCGGTAGGAATCAATATGGTGGTAGGATATGGTTTGACGGAATCGACGGCCACTGTATCTTGTACATTGCCGGTTGGCTATGATATCGGTTCAGTAGGTGTTGTACTTCCGGGAATTGAAGTGAAAATCGGTGAAGACAATGAAATTCTTCTTCGGGGAAAGACGATTACCAAAGGTTATTATAAGAAAGCAGAAGCTACAGCTGCTGCCATTGAACCCGATGGCTGGTTCCATACAGGTGATGCCGGTTACTTTAAAAATGGCCAGCTTTTCCTGACGGAACGCATTAAAGACCTGTTCAAAACATCGAACGGTAAATATGTTGCTCCGCAAGCTTTGGAAACGAAATTGGTTATTGACCGTTATATTGACCAGATTGCCATTATTGCCGATCAGCGTAAGTTTGTTTCTGCTCTGATTGTTCCTGTATATGGGTTTGTGAAAGAGTATGCGGAAGAAAAAGGCATTAAATACAAAGATATGGAGGAATTGTTGAAACATCCGAAGATTGTAGGATTGTTCCGTGCACGGATTGATACACTCCAACAGCAGTTTGCACACTATGAGCAAATCAAACGTTTCACTCTGCTTCCCGAACCGTTCAGCATGGAACGTGGAGAACTGACTAATACGCTGAAATTGAAACGGTCGGTAGTTGCCAAGAATTATAGTGAGCAGATTGAAAAGATGTACGAAGAAAATGAGAAATAAGAGATGGACGGTGACGGTGAACGTTAAATATGAAACGGTAAACCGTAAACGATAAGTCGCAAACAATAAAACGGTGAACAAAATCTGTGCAATTGGCAGAGTTGTTCACCGTTTATTATTTATAAGTACATCTCCCTAATTAGTTTGTATTGTTTTCATTTTTACAAATTCCTGATAAAGAAAAACTTCTTGATTTTGATAGTATAAACTTATTTAGAGGACATACTTAGTTTATTCGTTCCTTTTTAGTATCCGAAAATCTGCTCCTGTGTCAATTCTTCAATAGGACCTACAGCTTTCAGCTTATCCAGTTCCAAATCCTTCTTATCTCCCAGAATGCAATAAACATACGTGCGTCCTTTTACCCATTGCTTTTGGAAATCGGCAATGTCTTTCAGCGTCATGTTCTGTATATCATTGTAGAGCTTGATACGCGGGTCTACGTTTTGGCCTAGGTCCTGTGCATTGATATAACTCCAGATGATGTCACCTTTGATGATACGTTCGGTACGCAGGCGGTTCGTTAATCCGTCTTTAGCCAGTTTGAATGCAGCCTCCGATTCCGGCATATTCTCATTCAGTCCGGAGAGTACGACATACGTACGTTCGTTGCCTGGAGATACGTAGAAAGTACAAGCCAAGCGATAGAATTCACTTTTCAGTTCCTCCGGTGTCATGTCCGAAGTACCCAGAGATTATGTCAGGAAGAGTGACAAGCAAGAAAGTTTCAATAGTTTGTTCATAATATGACAACATTTTAATAACAAAAACAAAGGTAGCAGATTTTTGCTTATCTTTGTCCCCCGATATCTGAATTTTGTAAATAATAAAATTGTAAATCAAATGATTACTATTGAACAACTTAAAGACGTGAAAGAGCGCACTGATGCGCTGAGGAGGTATCTTTGACATCGACGGGAAGAAAATTCAAGTCGAAGAAGAGCAATTAAGAACACAAGCTCCGGGATTTTGGGATGACCAGAAGAAGGCCGAAGCTCAAATGAAATTGGTGAAAGACCTGCAAAAGTGGATTGAAGGCTACAACGAACTCAAGACATTGGCAGATGAACTTGAACTGGCATTTGATTTCTATAAAGAAGAACTGGTGACCGAGGAAGATGTGGACGCTGCTTACGCCAAAGCTAGTGAAGCGGTAGAGGCACTCGAACTCAAAAATATGCTTCGTGACGAAGCCGACCAGATGGATTGTGTGCTGAAAATCAATTCAGGTGCCGGTGGTACGGAAAGTCAGGACTGGGCTTCTATGCTGATGCGTATGTATCTGCGTTATGCCGAGACCAACGGTTATAAAGCTACCATTGCCAACCTTCAGGAAGGGGATGAAGCCGGAATCAAGACCTGTACTATCAATATCGAAGGTGACTTTGCTTATGGTTATTTGAAAGGAGAGAACGGTGTGCACCGTTTGGTTCGTGTTTCTCCCTACAATGCGCAGGGTAAACGTATGACCTCTTTTGCTTCTGTGTTTGTTACTCCGTTGGTAGATGACAGTATTGAAGTTAATATTTTGCCTGCCAATATCTCTTGGGATACGTTCCGAAGCGGTGGTGCCGGTGGACAGAATGTGAATAAGGTGGAGTCCGGTGTCCGTTTGCGTTATCAGTATAAAGACCCTTATACCGGTGAGGAAGAAGAAATCCTGATCGAGAATACCGAAACCCGTGACCAACCGAAGAATCGTGAGAATGCAATGCGTCAGTTACGTTCTATCTTATATGATAAGGAATTGCAGCACCGTATGGCAGAACAGGCGAAGGTGGAAGCCGGTAAGAAGAAAATCGAATGGGGTTCTCAAATCCGAAGCTACGTATTTGATGACCGTCGTGTGAAAGACCACCGTACCAACTATCAAACCTCGGATGTGAACGGCGTGATGGATGG
Source organism: Bacteroides sp. AM54-2NS (assembly GCF_003602935.1). Classification (NCBI taxonomy): domain Bacteria; kingdom Pseudomonadati; phylum Bacteroidota; class Bacteroidia; order Bacteroidales; family Bacteroidaceae; genus Bacteroides; species Bacteroides sp. AM54-2NS. Next base: position 18,117 of record NZ_QTMZ01000059.1, on the reverse strand, counting down.
CAAAATAGATGGTTTTATCAAAGCTTATTTGATGGAGTTTTCTTCGCAAGAATCATAAAAAATAAAATTAGCAAGAATTATTTTTGGAAAGTTAATAGATTTGTACTTACTTTGTTAGCGTTGAACTTTAAAGCTAACTATTATGGGTAAGGTGAAGAAAAAAGTAGCAATTAGTAAGAAAGAAGAAGAACAAGCCCAGAAGGTTGTCAAAATAGTGTTCGTCTCATTAATTATTTTGGCATTGATTATGCTGATCGCATTTTCCTTTTTCGGCTGATAAGTTCGCCACAAATTATACGGTTAACCAGATTGTTTGGTTATTGATAGGATAAATATCAAATCCGATCTGTGTTAATCTGCGTAATTTGTGGCGAACTCTTTGTTTTGTAATGCATTTGTGTTCTCTGTAATATAAATGTAACTTTTCTGTCATTTTCCCGTAGTTAATTTGTCATCTCCGTGTATCCTCACAGTTGTACTTTTGCCGTGAATTTAGTAGCAGACAACTGAAATGAGTAGAATCAGAACAACCGTCGTCATGCTTTTGCTGGCGACAATGGCCTTTGGACAGGCAAAAGAAGATGCCGGGGATGGCAAGAAGCTGGATAAGCAGACAATGGAATTTAAGGATTACCTGCCGGAGATTCACGGAACTATCCGGGGAAAATATGAATACCAGACAGAAACAAGTGAAAGTCGTTTTGAAGTACGTAACGCGCGCTTCAGTGTTTCGGGGAATGTACATCCGTTAGTTGCCTATAAAGCGGAAATCGACCTTTCCGACGAAGGTTCCATTAAAATGCTTGATGCGTATGCACGTGTTTTTCCGGTGAAAGACCTGAATTTTACGATCGGTCAGATGCGCGTTCCTTTCACGATAGATGCTCACCGCTCACCACATCAGCAGTATTTTGCCAACCGTTCATTCATTGCCAAGCAAGTAGGAAATGTGCGTGATGTCGGTTTGACGGCTGGTTATACGAATAAAGACGGTTTCCCATTTATTCTTGAAGGAGGATTATTCAACGGCTCCGGTTTGACCAATCAGAAAGAATGGCATAAAACACTGAATTACTCCATAAAAGCGCAGTTACTGCCTAATAAGAACTGGAATCTGACACTTAGCACCCAAATGATAAAACCGGAAAATGTGCGGATTAATATGTACGATGCCGGTGTCTATTATCAGAATGACCGTTTTCATATTGAGGCGGAATATTTATATAAAATGTACGGTCACGAAGCATTTAAAGATGTTCATGCGGTGAATAGTTTTATTAATTACGATTTACCATTAAAGAAAGTATTCAATAAAATCTCCTTCCTGGCTCGCTATGATATGATGACCGATCATAGTGATGGTAAGATGGATGAAACGACAAAAGCTTTGATTATAAATGATTATGCCCGACATCGTGTGACAGGCGGAATCACATTAAGTCTTTCCAAAGCTTTCATTGCCGACCTCCGACTGAACTTCGAGAAATATTTCTATAAGAACTCCGGCGTTCCAAAAGAATCGGAACGGGACAAAATCGTGATTGAGTTCATGACGAGATTCTGAAATAAATAGAGACTTGAAAATTGAGAATTGTAGTTTTCTGATACATGATGTGAGGTATCAAACTATCATTTTTTAATTCTCAATTTTCAATTTTTAATTTATCTTTGTGCCATGGCACAGGAAATAGAACGTAAATTTTTAGTTATCGGTGAATTCAAGTCTTCGGCTTTTGCGCAGAGTCATATTGTGCAGGGGTATATCAGTAGTGCTCGCGGGCGTACTGTCCGGGTTCGTATTCGGGATGAAAAAGGTTATCTGACAATAAAGGGAGCTTCTAATGCTTCCGGTACCAGTCGTTATGAATGGGAAAAGGAGCTGGCCTTATCAGAAGCAGAAGAATTGATGAGGCTTTGCGAACCGGGGATTATTGACAAGACCCGCTATTTGGTACGTAGTGGCAAACATGTATTTGAAGTCGACGAGTTTTATGGTGAGAATGAAGGACTTATTGTGGCAGAAGTAGAGTTGGAATCGGAAGATGAGGCTTTTGTAAAACCCGACTTTATCGGTGAGGAGGTAACGGGCGACATACGCTACTATAACTCACAGCTAATGAAAAAACCGTATAAAACGTGGTGAGCGTTAACAAATAAACCGTATATTTGTTCTTATATAAAAAAGAGAGCAGTGTATGGATATGGAACAGTTGTACAGTTATGTGCCGCGTGAATTGGTTACTTTTGTTTTAGTAACCTTGTTTTCTTTATTAATCGGACTTTCGCAACGTCGAATCAGTCTGAAGCGTGAGGGGGAAACTACTCTTTTCGGAACCGACCGCACCTTTACCTTTATTGGTATACTGGGTTACTTGCTTTATATCTTAGACCCTACGGATATGCGTCTGTTTATGGGAGGTGGAGCGGTATTGGGATTGCTGTTGGGATTAAACTATTATGTAAAGCAATCACAATTTCATGTTTTTGGTGTAACTACCATCATTATTGCTCTGATTACTTATTGTATGGCTCCTATCGTAGCTACCCAACCTTCCTGGTTTTATGTTATGGTAGTTGTGACTGTGCTCCTGCTGACTGAACTCAAACATACTTTTACGGAATTTGCGCAACGAATGAAGAATGATGAAATGATTACGTTGGCAAAGTTCCTAGCTATCAGTGGTATTATCTTGCCGATGCTTCCACATAAGAATCTGATTCCGGATATTAATCTTACTCCTTATTCTATCTGGTTGGCAACGGTAGTAGTATCCGGCATTTCCTATCTCTCTTATCTATTAAAGAGATATGTATTCCATGAATCCGGAACGTTAGTTTCCGGTATTATTGGTGGATTATACAGCAGTACGGCTACGATCTCGGTACTTGCCCGTAAAAGCCGAAAAGCATCAGAGCAGGAAGCGACTGATTATGTTGCTGCCATGTTGCTGGCTGTTAGCATGATGTTTCTGCGATTTATGATACTGATACTTATTTTCAGTAGAGAAATCTTCCTGTCTATTTATCCATATCTGTTGACTATGGCTGTAGTCGCGGCTATTGTTGCCTGGTTTATCCATTCCCGGCAAAAACGACCGGAAGACCAGCCTGCTGAAACAGAAGAAGATGATAGTAGCAACCCGTTGGAATTTAAAGTTGCTTTGATTTTTGCCGTACTCTTTGTGATATTCACTTTCTTAACTCACTATACGTTAGTGTATGCGGGCACAGGCGGATTAAATCTCTTGTCTTTTGTTTCCGGTTTTAGTGATATAACTCCTTTTATATTAAACTTGTTGCAAAATACAGGCAGTGTGGCTGCACTGATAATTACTGCTTGTAGTATGCAGGCTATTATTAGCAATATAATGGTAAACATGTTCTATGCTCTATTCTTTGCAGGGAAGGGGAGTAAACTTCGTCCTTGGATTTTGGGAGGATTCGGTGTGGTAATTGCTTGTAATCTTGTTTTGTTGCTGTTCTTTTATATTTAAGAAAAGGGAGCAATTGATCGTTTTTCATTGGTCTTAGTTCTAGTAATCTTCTATTTTGTCGAATATAATCGATAAAATAGAGGTGTTTTTATCGACTATATTCGATAAAAATAATCTATATTTGTCGAATATAATCGATAATGTAAAATGAATAAGGAACTGATAAAAGGATTGATAGCTGAATATCAGCAATTTGTAAAGAGCGTGTCATTCGTGAAACGTGCGGTGACTCTATCTGATAACTTCAATTATGTCTTTGTAGGTTTACGTCGGGTTGGGAAGTCTTATTTGATGTATCAGCAGATACATCATTTAATAGAGATAGGTATTTCACCGGAAGAGATTCTTTTCTTTAATTTTGAGGATGAGCGAATAGCTGGTATGGATACAGAACATCTTGATATGATAAAGAGATGTTATGAAGAGATGTATTTTCATCGTCCTATATTTTTTTTAGATGAAATACAGATTGTACCGCATTGGGAACAATTTGTCCGACGGCTTGCCGATCAGAAGTACAGGGTTTATGTAACAGGGAGCAATGCTAAGATGTTGAGTAAGGATATAGCTACTACTCTAGGGGGACGTTTTATGATTCAATACGTCTATCCTTTCTCATTCCGTGAGTATTTGTCATCTAACGGTGTTCAATTAGATAAGCTTTGGATTTATAAGAACCGTTCGGAGGTAGTCCGACATTTCGATACTTACTTTCGTTTTGGTGGTTTGCCTGAACTGTTAGTGGCCGAGGGACAAGAGAAGCGACAATGGCTGAGTAGTCTTTTTAATAAGATATTCTTCGGTGATTTAGTGGCTCGTTATTCTATTCGAAATGATATGGCGTTAAAGGTACTCATTCGAAAACTGGCTGAAAGCGTGAAACAGCCTTCTTCTTTCACTCGCCTGGCTAATTTAGTATCTTCTACAGGCAAGAAGATTACCACTGATACTATTATAGACTATTTGAATTATCTGGAAGATACCTGGATCCTATTTCCTTTAGAAAACTATGTAAGTAAGTTAGCTGATAAAGTATCCAATAAAAAGTTCTATTTTATGGATAATGGAATACTGAGTCTGTTTTTAATGGACCCGGAAACTTCTTTATTGGAAAATCTTGTAGCAGTAACACTAAAGAAACGGTATGGCGATGGTTTATATTTCTATCATCGGAATATAGAAGTAGACTTTTATCTGGATGAAGCACATAAGGCCATACAAGTATCATATAGTTTAAAAGATCCAGAGACTCGAAAACGAGAAGTGAATGCCTTACTGAAACTTGCAGAAAATGTGGCAGTGGATGATCTGTGTATTATTACCAGAGACGAAGAGGAAATGATCGTAGAAGGAGAGAAGACGATTCGGGTTGTGCCGGTATGGAGGTGGTTGTTGGATGATGAAGAATGAAAGTTTGTTTTTTATTTGCTAAGTTCCTCTTATTATAAAAAGAGAATACTACGTGGATATGGAACAGTTGTATAGCTGTGTGCCTCATAAATCAGTTACGATGTTTTTAGTGACTTTGTTTTCTTTATTAATGTTACTTGTCATATTAAAGTATGTTTGATATAAGGTTGAAAACGTGCAAAATATCTGCTATCTGCAACACTATGCTACATTGGCTATTGGTGTCTTTGGCATTTTTTTTTGTTGCAGATGGCAGATAAGGTGAAAAGATTTACAGTGTATCCTAAGCTTCTTTCCAATGATTCATGATTATTATACTATAGATTGCAATAACTTGATATTTCCTATTGGAACCATGCTTTTTCATTGTATTTAGCTTCCACTTCTGACTCAATATCGGGCGGAAGATTATGAAAGAAATCAATGTGGGTTTTCTCTTCCAGCTTATCTATAGACATAGCATAGCTCTTGATAGTGGAACTTGGGTCATAATCAAATTGATTCACGTAATACGCCATTCCCTGTGTGTATTGCCCATTTTGGTATAAAAGAAGAGCTATAAAATAGAAACGTGGAACAGCAACATGATTTCCCGTATATTTTATTTCTTCGTCATCTATATACCCTCCTTTAACAACGTATAACGTATCATTATCTCCTAATTTATGTACAAAATCATTCTTTCCATTTGGAGCTTTTATTGATTGTTCGAATTTGGTCCAGAATCCAGTATTGAAAGCTGTTGATTGGGGGCTCATATTTGAATAATAGAAAGTTTGTTTGTTTGCTTCTAGTGAGTATGTACGATCGTATGATGCACATAAATGTCCTCTACTATATTCTTTATAGTCTTTTTCATAAGTCCTATATTCTTCGGGTATTTTTTTATCGTACATCCAGGCGTCAGTACGAGATACATTGGATATTTTAGTTTTACTATCAAAAGTAAATGCGACCCAGCGTGCATGCTTTTTTGAATAATCATATTCCATACTATATGTTATAATTTCTTTCCCTTCTATGTTTGTAGTATGTGTTATGAATTGATTCATGCTTCCACCTTTCAACTTCGGAATTTCAATCCTCCCTGCATATCCAGAAGGTTTTTCCGGATCCGGGTCTGGATCCGGATTCGAACTATCGCCTGCTAATTGTTTGAGTGTAAATTGGGCTTCTTCTTTTCCGGAAGTGATTGTAATAATGACACTTCGTTCAGCTCCGGTATTTGCTTTCATATATCCACTGATAGAGCCATTTCCATTGCCGGATGCTCTACTCAATGTGCACCAAGTCTCACTGCTTGAAGCCTGCCATATGCCGTCAGCTTTTACACGAATGATAAATCCGCCTCCGTTTCCATTGATTTGCGTTTGGTCAATAGAGGCAATTCCTTGATTGGTATTGCCCGGATTATCAGGGAGCTCGGGAGAATCCTGTTCACTACATGAGATTGCAGTGCTACAGGTTATGAACAGGATGAATAGTCTAAATAATGCTTTTGTCATTTCACTTCTTTAATTAGATAAATAATAGTAGGCAAGTGATCGCTATATCCGTTTAACCATACACCACCTGCTTGCGTCCGTTTAGGATATCCTTTATATTTCCCTTCTTTTTGGAACATGAAATCACGGCGGAAGATTTCATGTTTATAGAATTTCAGTGTACTGCGGTCAGTGCCCAACAAATTCCCGGTGAATACAATTTGATCGAACAAATTCCATTTACCTTTGTACATCAGAGTTCCGTATCCTTTCTTCAAAGTATCCCACCACGGATTGTACAAGTCTGTAGGACCTACATCAGCAGGTTTCCGCTTAGCTCCAAGTGCTACAGCCATACTTTTATCCATCGGGTCATCGTTCATATCCCCCATGATAACAATTTTGGCTGCGGAGTCTTCCCTTAACAGTGAGTCTTTGATCGCTCTAACTTGCTCCCCTGCGCGTTCACGCACCGGAGAAGCGGCAGCTCTCGAAGGCCAGTGATTGACGATAAAGTGCATTTTCTCACCTGCGATATTACCGCTGGCAATCAAGAAACCACGTGTTTTATGCACTGTATCATTGATATATACATAAGGTACGAGTTTACTATTTGTCAGTTCAAACAATTTGGGATTATAGAAAAAAGCACAGTCTACACCACGTCTGTCTTCTCCTTCGTAGTGAACATACTGGTACCCTTTGTCCGCTAAGGCAGGTTGTTTCAGTATGTCTTCCAATACTCTGTAATTTTCGATTTCAGAAACGCCGATAATGGCGGGACCCATTGGTAACTTGTCGGTACTTAACATACTTAATATTTCCGACATGTTTTTCAGCTTAGCCTTATACTTCATCGTATTCCACTGATTAGTACCGTTAGGAAGATACTCGTAGTCATTCTTACCTTCATCATGAATGGTGTCAAACAAATTCTCCATATTGTAGAACGCTACACTGTACAGGGCAAATTTCTTTTCTTGTCCGTAGGCCATGAGGACGAAAAGAGCGAGTACACCTAAAGTTATTAAGCTTTTTTTCATCTTTAAAATTGATTTTAAAAGTGGGTAATTTGTCATTTGCATGACAAATATCTAAAAAGAAAACGGAAAAACCACCATTACTAGTTACTTTTTTTGCAAAAACCATTGTTATATATAAAATTCTTTGTTATTTTGCGTAATAGCTTATTTCTTTTATGTCGCAAAATGAAAGACCAATTAACATTAATATAAATTAAATTATGAAACAACGACTAGGGTTAGCGATCGTGCTATTTTGCTTAATGCCAGCACTTTTTGCGCAGCAAAAGGCAAAGCAAAACGCCCGTGAGGACAATGCTTCTTTCATGTTTACAGAATCACAATTGAATGAGGATGATGATGCAGCACAGAGCACATCTGCATTGGTCACTTCTAACAATGATGTTTATCTGTCAAATGTAGGTTATCTGTTTAGCCCAATGAGATTTCGTGTAAGGGGATATGATTCCCAGTACAGTGACATGTATATCAATGGGGTACAGTTTAATGATGCAGAAACAGGACGTTTCAGCTACGGATTAATAGGAGGATTGAACGATGCTACCCGTAATAAGGAAGGGATCGGTCCTTTTGAATTTAACAACTTTACTTTTGGTGCGATAGGAGGTGCCACCAATATCAATTTACGTGCCAGCCAATATGCGGCTGGCTCAAAACTAACACTGTCAGGTAGTAACCGCAACTACATTTTGCGTGGAATGTATACTTATTCTACAGGTCTGATGAACAATGGTTGGGCATTTACCGGATCATTAGGTTATCGCTGGGGTAATGAGGGAAATATTGAAGGAATCAAATATAATTCTTTTTCTTACTTCCTCGGTGCGGAGAAAGTATTCAACGAACGCCATAGTCTCTCTTTGGCAACTTGGGGAACACCGACAGAGAGAGGACAGCAAATGGCGGCAACCGAAGAAGCTTATTATTTAGCGAACAGTCATTATTATAATCCGAACTGGGGATATCAGAATGGAGAAAAACGAAATGCACGTATTGTACGTCAGTTCGAACCATCGGCTATTGCTTCATGGAATTTCACCATTGATGATAATAAGAAGTTAGTGACAAGTGCCGGATTCAAATATTCTAACTATGGGAAAAGTGCTCTAGGCTGGAATGGTAATGCGGCCGATCCACGCCCGGATTATTATAAAAAGTTGCCTAGCTCAATCTTTGATGTATGGGAATCTGTTCCTACTGCCGATGAATTGCAGCAGTTTAATGAAGTTACAGATAATTGGAAAAATAATAAAGCTTATCGTCAGTTAGATTGGGATGCTCTTTATTTTGCCAATAAACAGGCGAATGCATTAGGTAAAGAGACACTTTATTATGTAGAAGAACGTCATGATGATCAGTTGGCTTTCAACCTTAGTTCGGTATTCAATCATCAATGGAATGAACACAACAGCTACATTGCGGGAGTTGCCGTGAATACAACCAAAGGTATGCATTATAAAAAAATGAAGGATTTGCTGGGCGGACAGCTTTATACTGACGTCGACAAATTTGCAGTGCGCGATCATGGAGCTAGTTCCAGTATGGTGCAAAATGATCTTGATAATCCTAACCGCCGTATTGGTGAAGGTGATAAATTTGGTTATGATTATAACATCTATGTGAATAAGCAGAGTGCATGGGTGCGTTATCAGGGTAACAATGGCGGGTCATTAAACTATTTTGCTTCCGGTAAGATAGGATCTACACAGATGTTCCGCGATGGATTGATGAGAAACGGACGTGCTCCGTTGAAATCACTTGGTAGCAGCGGTACGGCTAAATTCCTTGAAGGAGGTATAAAAGCCGGTTTGAATTGGGCTATCAATGGTAACCATTCTTTCACGTTGAATGCCGGATATGAAGAACGTGCACCGTTGGCCTATAACTCTTTTATTGCTCCACGTATTAAGAATGACTTTGTGAGAGACTTGAAAACAGAGCGCATCATTGGTGGTGATTTGACTTATAACTTCAACACTCCATGGGTGATGGGACGTTTGACTGGTTATTACACTCGCTTCCAGAATCAGGTAGAAATGGATGCTTTTTATAATGATAGCGAAGCACGTTTCACTTATCTTTCTATGAATGGCATTGAAAAGGAACATTGGGGAATAGAAGCAGCGGCTACCTTTAAGTTGACAAGTGAACTTTCATTGACGGCTATCGGTACTTGGAGTGAAGCTAAATACACCAATAATCCGGATGCTGTATTGACATATGAAAGTGAGAATGAGTCAAACCTCGATCGTGTTTATGCTAAAGGTATGCGTGCTAATGGTACTCCGCTTTCTGCTTATAGCCTTGCTTTGGATTATAACGTAAAAGGTTGGTTCTTCAATTTGACCGGAAACTATTATGATCGTGTATATATCGATTTCTCAAGCTATCGTCGTCTTGGCAGTGTATTGGATAAAAATGGTGCCGGCGTAGATGCTAATGGAAATCCGGTTCTCCATGTACCGGGTCAGGAGAAACTGGATGGTGGATTTATGTTGGATGCTTCCATCGGAAAATACATTCGTTTACGCAATGGAAAGAGCATTAGCCTTAATTTGAGTTTGACTAATATCTTGAACAATACAGATTTGCGTACAGGTGGTTTCGAACAGAACCGTGATGATAATTACAAAGACGGTGACGCACGTGTTTACAAGTTTTCTAAGAACTCTAAGTATTTCTACGCATTCCCGTTCAACGCTTTCTTGAACATTGGTTATAGATTTTAAGAATGTGTAGTTATCAATCCAAAACAATAAGAAAGGAAGAAACAATTATGAAGAAATTACTATCTATATTATGTACCGGATTGCTGCTATGTGGCGCAGGTCTCACTTCCTGTGAGAACTATGATGATCCGGTGACGGGAAATGCTTATGGCAATAATTCAATCCCGGAAGGACGCACCATTTCAATAGCTGCGCTGAAAGAGAAATACAATGATTTCATTGATACGAGTACTGATACGTATACTACTATTGAGGATGAAACACGTATTGAAGGTGTAATAATTGGAGATGATGAAAGTGGAAACATCTACAAACAGCTTGTCGTTGGTGATGAAACAGGTGCTATTATTATAGGAGTTAATAATTCCGGATTATATGCCTTTTGTCCGGTAGGTCAAAAAGTCGTAATTGACTGTAAGGGATTGCAAATCGGTAGTTACCGTAAGCTTGCACAAATCGGTTCAATTTATGAAGGTAAAGTGGGACGTATGCCCGAATATGTATGGAAACAGCATGTACGTTTGATTAATGAACCGAAGTTGTTTTATGATGAATTGAGACCTTTAGAAATCTCTACGGCTGCAGAATTGACCGCTGTGGATATGAAGCAGGCGCCATTGCTTGTTACATTAAAAAATGTAAGTTTCCCGGATGCAAATGGTACTACAACTTATGCAGCAGAGGAAGATGTAGCCAATCCAAATCTTTCTTTTGTAGAACGCAATATCAACTATGCTGATGGTACTAAGTCTGCGGCTGTGGCACATACCAGTATCTATGCTAACTTCTCAAAAGATATTCTTCCGCAAGGTACTTTAAATGTGACAGGTATACTGACCCGATATAACAATGCTTGGCAATTGATTATTCGTACTGGCAGTGATGTAAAACGCAATAAATAATTCAAATAACAATATACGATTATGAAAAAGATTCTAAATGCTTTATTCTTGACACTGCTTGCAGTGTTCACATTTAGTTCATGTAGTGATGTACCGGCTCCTTATGATATATTGGGAGAGGGTGATGTTCCGGGGCTGACGGGTGATGGTTCTAAAGATAATCCATATACTGTATCAGATTTAAAGGCTAAGGCTGATGGTACTACTGTAGCTTGGGTACAAGCATATATTGTAGCAGGTATTAAGTCTTCTACCGATATGTCCATAAGTTCTGAAAATGATGTTGTTTTTGGAACACAACCCACAGATGTGAAAGCTACTGCATTCCTGATTGCAGATGACCGTGGAGAAAGCGATTATAAGAATTGTTCAGCGGTTAATTTAAGTGGTAAAACTGCTGGCTGCTCTGAAGTTAAGGCAGCTTTAAATTTAGTTGATAATGCAACAACTCCTCTTCCTCGTTTAGTGACTTTGAAAGGAACCTTAGTGAAAAATACATGGGGATTACCGGGATTGAAAGAAGTTACAACTGCGATATTGGAAGATGGCACTATTATTGGTGAAGGAGGAGATGAGCCTACGCCTCCGGTTGACGGAGTTACATTCTTTGAAGAATCATTTGCTTCAGATAAAGGTACATTTACTATTGAAGATAAGACACGTCCTACTAAAGTTAGCGAAATCTGGAAATGGGAGTCTTATACACCGGAGACTGGCGGAACTGCCAGCAAATATATGAAAGCTAGTGCCTATATCTCTGCAACAGAAAAAGAAGCATCAGAAAGCTGGTTGATATCTCCTGTTGTAAATCTGACAAAAGCGACCAAAGCTTCATTGACATTTGAACATGCTCATAAATTCTGTGGTGATCCTGCAAAAGAGTTGACAATATGGGTGAAGGAAAGTACTGCTTCTGATTGGACTCAAGCTACTATACCAACTTATGGAACTAATCAGGATTGGAAATTTGTTTCTTCTGGTAATATTGACCTTGCTAGCTATGTTGGTAAAAATATTCAATTTGCTTTCAAATATATAAGTACTACTTCTAATGTAGGTACATGGGAAGTGAAGAATGTGAAGATTGTTGGAGAAGGTGAAGGTGGTGGACCTGTTGATCCGGACCCAACCGAAGGGAAGTTGATCTTTACTGAAAAATATGGTTCTGATGTAGATGCCAATATATTGACAGCTACGACGGCTATCTCTAGTTTTACTCATTGGGATAATAGCTATTCATACTCGGCTACTACAGCTGATATTCGCGCCATTGCTCATAGAACTCCTGATAATACGACAGAGACGAAAAAGGTGAATAATATTTGGTTCCCAGCTAGTAAATCTGCAGAATTTGTAATTAGTGGCATTAATATTGCTGGACATACCAAGTTTATTGTTGCTTATGAAGTTGCTTCTAATGTTTATGCGACAACTGAAACTGATAATCTTAATAATTTAAAACTTACATTGAATGAAAAAGAAGTTACTCCTACCAGTAAGGAAGTCGTAGGAAATGGTAAGGCTAGCGGAATATTCCATGAAATGCAAGTTGAAATATCAGTAGCAGGTACAGATAATTCTACGTTGAAGTTTTCTACTAATGGAACAGATAATAAGTTTGGGCTCCGTCTTTATAATATAAGGTTATATGCAGCTGAAAGTGGAGGAACTGATCCAGAACCGGGAGAAGGGACAGAAGTTCTTTTTGCTGAAGGATTTGGGGTAATGGCTGATTATGCTAAAGAGAATAAAACGGCTATAGCAAATTGGACACATTTTGATACCCAATTAACTATTGTGGATACAAAAGCGACAGCGGATATCCGTGTTCCTGCTAAAACTTCAACCGATGCATGTTTATGGTTGCCTTCAAGTTTTTCGGGTACGGACAAATCTACAGAAATAGAGATTTCAGGCTTTAATTCTACTGGATATACAAGTCTTACTTTAAGTTACGATTTGGCATGTGGAAAAGGAAATACATCGCAAACTGTTATTAAGGTGAAATGCGATGGAACAGAAGTTGCAGTGCCTGCTGTAACTCTTGAGAAAGCAAATGTTTTCTATCCTGTATCAATTACAAATATTCCAACCGGAACTAAAAAAATAACATTTGTTTCTGACAGTGAAAATACAATGGGATTCCGTTTGGATAATATAAAATTGGAAGGTATAAAGTAAAGACGAAATTCTTTATATACATAATGAAAGGGGTGTCTTGTAAGGCACCCTTTTCTTTCATAAAGTTTTTGAATTATAAGGAATTTAATATATAGTTTTACGATAATGAAAAGGAAGAACGAACTCTTATTGAACATTATGAATAGTTCTATACTTGTTTCTCTGAAATTATAATTTATAAAAAAAGATTTGGAAATGAAATATATTTTGAGATATTTTTGGTTAGGGGTATTTTTGGTGTGCTTTTATTCTTGCAGTAAAGACGAGAATAACAACTCCAATAATTTTGCCACCGGCATCGTAGAACTTCCTGCCCTTCGCAATGGTGTAAACGATGTGTTTGTAACTCACTATACTACATTTAAAGGGCAGAAAGTAACCTCTTTCAGTATGGAATACGATAAGAGTAAGAAACATTCCCGTTGGATTGCTTTTCGATTTGACAATCAAACTAGATTGCAAGAGGCAACTCGTAGTGATGAATTTATTCCGGACCCTTCTCTTGATATGGAATATCAACGTACTCAAGTAGATTTTGGGAAAAAAGGTTATGATAGAGGGCACCTCTGTGCTTCTGCCGACAGACTTTATCAACAAGAAGCTAATGACCAAACCTTTTATTATACGAATATGAGTCCGCAACGGAACAATTTTAATACAGGTGTTTGGCTGGCATTGGAAGGACAAGTACAGTCATGGGGGCGTAGCTGTACAGCTTCAGATACCTTGTATGTAGTAAAAGGCGGAACGATTGATAAGGAAGAACAAGTCAAAGAATATATAGGTGGCGACCGTAGCAAGCCTGTTCCTAAATATTATTATATGGCTTTGTTGTTTAAAAAGGGAGATTCTTTCAAAGCTATTGCCTTCTGGATGGAACATACAGACAATAAACCTGCAAAAACAATAAAACTTGTTGACTATGCATTATCAATAGACGAACTGGAAGAAAAGACAGGAATCGATTTCTTCCCGAGTCTGAATGATAATTTAGAAAATGCGCTTGAGGCTACGTATTCAACAAAAGCGTGGCCGGGATTGGAATAAGATCACCACGTTAATAATAACAGTCTCTTTTCAAGGCGGGGTATACTTCAGAATTCTACCACCCATTTTTCGATATTACGGGTCTTCTCACTGAAGTTAATCCCTATCTTGAATAGTTTCCGTCCATCCGCTTCGAAAGGCAGCGCATAGCGTTTGTCATTAATTTGCTGTAAAGCCTCTTCTGCTGTTCCGTTTAGCTTGAATTCCATAATATAAATGAATTTGTCTGTTTGCAGAATGAGATCTACGCGTCCGTTATTGGTGTGGTATTCCACTTTGGTATAGAAACCAACCAATTTGAAAACAATGAAAAGCACGTTCTCATAATGTAATTCCTGATCTCGGATAACTTCGTAAGTCGTATCGGCGAAGAAACTCTGCAGGCGGTGGAAGAAAGAATCATAATCTCCCGTTTCTACTTCACGGACGAATTTTTGAACTTCAAATGGGGATTCCACCTTATTCACATTCGCGTAAAAAGGAAGCAGAAAGCGAATGAATCCTTCTTCTACTTCACGGTTGGGGAAACCTAAACGGTATATGCCAAAACGTTCGTCATATCCTTTAATGGTGAGGTATCCGCTTTGGTAAATCACTGGAATCGGGTTGGTTGATTCGGAGTCGATGCTATTCAGTACTTGTGCATCAGTTTCTTCGTGTGCCATCTGTTCCAGATCATAATGATGCTTTTTTAGTAACTTAACCAGATAGGTAGGTGTCCCCGTCTCAAACCAATAACTGCCGAATTCTTTATATTTGAAAGCGTTGAGCAGACTAAACGGATTATATATACCGATAGAATTATGTGTAAAATGATAGCCATCATAATATTCTTTTAGTTTTGTACAGAGCTTGTCATACGACAAACCTTGCGTCTCTGCAAACTCATGAAGTTCGATATCTAAGTTTTCATGAGCTCCTGATCGCTGACACCGCAGATTTCAACATAATCTTTTCGCATTGAGATGTCATCCAAATTATTCAAGTCGCTAAACACACTGACTTTGCCAAACTTTGTAACGCCGGTCAAGAACGCAAACTTTATATAGCCATCCATTGTTTTGAGTGCCCCATAGAAAGGTTTTAAAGTGTCCCGGAATTGTTTTTGCAATTTTTCGTTGCCGATGGCTTGCAACATGGGCTTATCATATTCATCTACCAAAATAACTACGCGTTGTCCTGCCTGCTTGCAGGCGCGTTCTATGATACCGGCAAAACGCAGGGAAAATGAGCGTTCGGATGGCTCGGCACCATAGAGCTTTTCCCATGCAGTCAACGATTTTTCGAGTATATTATCCAGACTTTCCGGCGTATCATATTTTTCGATATTAAGGTCCAGATGTAGTATCGGATATTTAATCCAATCCTTTTCCAACCTTTCTACAGCCAGTCCTGTAAACAGTTCTTTTTTTCCTTGAAAATAGGCTTCAAGAGTAGAGATGAGCAGACTCTTTCCGAAGCGGCGCGGGCGGCTTAAGAAATAGTAACTACCGGTTTTTACCATTTGATACATCAATGCCGTTTTATCAATATATAAATAGCCGTCATTACGAATCTTTTCGAAATTCTGTATGCCGATGGGATAAATTTTAGTGCTCATATACTCCGGTTTTATAAATCAATTACACAAAGGTAATAAATTTCCGGGTACTTCATTGCTTTTAAAAAGAGGAAAGTATAAGTATAGTTTGCTTTTAACTGAATGAAGTGTAGAAAACAGTACGTACTGTTTGAAGTCTATATTTTAATGCCTATATTTGTCTACATTTCAATTTTATAAGGATAGGCATTATGGATACTACTTTCAGAATATACCGATAGGGATACAGAATTTTGAAGACTTACGCAATAATAACAACGTTTATGTAGATAAGACGGAGTTGATTTATCGTTTGGCTAATACCAATAAGGTTTATTTTTTGAGTCGTCCCCGTCGTTTTGGAAAAAGTTTGCTGGTGTCCACTCTTGATGCTTATTTTCGGGGGAAGAAGGACTTGTTTCAAGGTTTGGCAATGGAGCGTTTGGAGAAAGAGTGGAATGTCTATCCGGTGTTGCACCTTGATTTCAGTATGACAAAGTACACAGCACTTTCCGACCTTTTGGGACAGTTGAATCTGAATCTATACGATTGGGAAAAACTCTATGGAAAGGAAGAAGTAGAAGGTACGCCGGCGGAACGTTTCCGGGGAGTGATTCGTCGTGCTTATGAACAGACGGGCAAACCGGTAGTAGTACTTATTGACGAATACGATGCTCCTTTATTAGACAGTAACCATTTGCCGGAACTGCAAAATGAACTTCGAGAAGAAATGCGGAAATTCTTTAGTCCCTTGAAAGCGCAAGGAGAATATCTTCGTTTCCTTTTCCTGACAGGTATTAGCAAATTCAGTCAAATGAGTATTTTCAGTGAACTGAATAATTTGCAGAATATCAGCATGAGAGATGATTATAGTGCTATCTGTGGCATAACCGAACGGGAATTGCGTACACAATTGAAAACTGATATTGAAATGATGGCACAGGCTAATAATGAAACCTACGAGGAGGCTTGTACGCATTTGAAGCAGCAGTATGACGGATATCATTTTAGTGAGAACTGCGAAGACATTTACAATCCATTCAGTTTGTTCAATGCTTTTGCACAGAAGAAATATGCCAATTTCTGGTTTTCTACCGGGACACCTACTTTTTTAATTAATATATTGCAGCAGAGTAATTTTGATATTCGCGAATTGGATGGTGCAACGGCTACTGCAGAACAGTTTGATGCCCCAACGAGTGTTATTACCGATCCTCTGCCTGTACTTTATCAAAGCGGCTATCTTACCATCAAGGGATATGATCCGGAGTTCCAACTCTACACATTGGCTTATCCTAACAAAGAAGTGCGGAAAGGATTCATAGAATCTCTTATGCCCGCGTATGTGCATTTACCTGCCCGTGAGAATACCTTCTATGTAGTCTCTTTTATCAAGGATTTGCGTGCCGGAAAACTGACCGAATGTCTGGAGAGAATAAGGTCTTTCTTTGCTTCAATTCCCAATGATTTGGAAAATAAGCAGGAAAAACATTATCAGACAATTTTCTATTTGTTGTTCCGTTTGATGGGGCAGTATGTAGATACAGAGGTGAAAAGTGCAATCGGACGGGCAGACGTGGTAGTAAAGATGCAAGATGCCATTTATGTCTTTGAATTTAAGGTAGATGGAACTCCGGAGGAGCATTGGAGCAAATAAATAGTAAGGGGTATATTATTCCTTATCAGCCTGATCATCGGAAAGTTGTAAAAGTAGGAGTTAACTTCGATAGTGCGACAAGAAGTATTGGTGATTGGAAAATTGTAGAGGAAGTATAATTCTTTCTTTCCCTATTGATTTTGTCAATACCTCTTTCAACCTATCACCATCGTTCTGAAACTCTTTATTCATCGTATTTACAGAGTGGTGATAGATTGAAAGAGGATTTTCATTTTTATGTATGAGAGAGCTTGCTGGCGCAGTCTGAAAATTGGGGGATTTGATTCAGGATAATCACATCCTTAAAAATAGATTTATTCCGGTACGGAAATGAACTATTTCACCACAGAGGCCACGGAGGACACAGAGGTTATAATTATCTATGAATTAGAACTTTGAAACCTCTGCGTCCTCCGTGGCCTCTGTGGTGAAAAGAATCAAAACTGCATAGAAACGAGTTAAACGGTGCGCTAATGAATGGGTCAAGGGTGAGGGGTGGTGAGGGTAGATTTATAACTTTCGTATTTTTTTTAAGTGAGGGGTGGTGAGGGTAGATTTATAACTTTCGTATTTTTTTTAAGTGATAAAAAA
>NZ_QTMZ01000058.1:0-27951 GCF_003602935.1 Bacteroides sp. AM54-2NS | reverse complement strand
TGAACTTCTTTGTGAACAGGAGTACAAATGCAGCAGCGGAAGCATTTAATGCTAAAATCAAAGCATTTAGGGCATCATTTAGAGGAGTAGTGGATATGAGCTTCTTCCTTTTTAGGCTAGCAAAGGTATATGCATGAAGGGAATTGACTAAACTTAATCCCCCAAGAATTACAACTGAGCCGAGAAAAACGATGAATTGCAGTTGAGAGGCAATTTCTTGGTTCGTTTGTTTGCGTTCTTTACTTTCGATGTTATTTTGCATTAGATAAATGCCTAATGCTTTCTGAATATCGGCTATTCCCTTGTCCCATTCATGTTCGCCAAGTGTTTGAATGAAAGTACAATATTGCTTGAGCTTTTTGCTTAGCTTTTTTAAACTGTTGTATTCGGTGTCAATGGGAGGATTAATGTGCGCAGAGCGTATTATGTTTGACATCTGCAAATAATACGTTTTCATTCCATTTTCAGAATTGAATGTAGTCAGGATATACTGTTTCGTAGCTTCTGAAACCTCTTCCTGTAAGTCTTTTAATTGACTGTTTTCCATAATCATTAGAATTTAAAAGATGAATAATAGATTGATGGGAGAGGAAGAAGTGCTAATAAAAAAGCGGTTTCGCCTGTCCCATTGTCTAACATACCGACGGCAGGTTTAGAGGTGCATTAACACTCTCTATGGGGGGACGAAACCGCCCATATAAGAGTTCACATACGAACATAAAAATGCTCGCTGCGATAGTAGGCAGGTTTCCCCACCGTCTGTTAATATGTTAGACGTTGCAAATGTAGCCTTATTAATTCAATTCGCAAAATATTGGAGATATTTATTGATGCTTAGTGAAGCTAGTTTTCTTACAATGCAAAAAGATTTAGTGAATGGTTAATATGTAAAAATCCCCGGATAATCTAATTGTCCGGGGATGAATTATTCAAGTAAGAGAATATTGAATTATTTAATTCTCTTGTAACCATATACAGCCAAATCTCCCAGTTCCTCTTCAATGCGGAGTAACTGATTGTATTTAGCCATACGGTCTGAGCGGCTTAAAGAACCTGTCTTGATCTGTCCGCTGTTAGTAGCTACTGCGATATCGGCGATAGTAGCATCTTCTGTTTCACCCGAACGGTGAGAAGTAACAGTAGTGTATCCATGACGGTGAGCCATTTCGATAGCGTTCAGTGTTTCTGTCAGCGAACCGATTTGGTTTACTTTAATCAGGATAGAGTTGGCACAGCCTTTTTCGATACCCATTGCAAGGAAATCTACGTTGGTTACGAACAGGTCGTCACCTACCAACTGGCAACGGTTGCCGATGCGTTCGGTCAGCTTTTTCCAGCCTTCCCAGTCGTTTTCGTTCATACCGTCTTCGATAGAGTCGATAGGGAATTTGTTGATTAGTTCTTCCAGATAGTCAACTTGTTCTGCGGAAGTGCGTTTCTTACCTTTTTCACCTTCAAACTTGGTATAATCGTAAATACCATCGTGGTAGAATTCGGAAGAAGCACAGTCCATACCGATCATAACGTCTTTGCCCGGTTCGTATCCTGCTGCTTTGATAGCGGCCAGAATAGAATTCAAAGCATCTTCCGTACCTTCGAGGTTAGGTGCGAAACCACCTTCATCACCTACAGCAGTGCTAAGGCCACGGTCTTTCAAGACTTTCTTTAAAGCGTGGAATACTTCAGCACCCATGCGCAGACCTTCTCTGAAAGAAGGAGCACCTACGGGACGGATCATAAATTCCTGGAATGCGATCGGAGCATCGCTATGTGAACCACCGTTGATGATGTTCATCATCGGTACAGGCATTACATACGTATTTGTTCCACCGATATAGCGGTATAGAGGAAGATCCAGATAGTTGGCAGCAGCTTTAGCTACGGCAAGAGATACACCGAGAATAGCGTTAGCACCTAAATTCGATTTAGTCTTAGTGCCGTCCAATGCCAGCATTGTGTAGTCGATACCTCTCTGATTGAGTGAAGACATACCAATCAGTTTCGGAGCGATGATTTTATTTACATTATCAACCGCTTTTTGTACTCCTTTTCCACCATAGCGCTGTTTGTCACCATCGCGAAGTTCCAATGCTTCGTGTTCACCTGTGGAAGCACCTGACGGCACAGATGCACGTCCCATAATGCCGGATTCCAATACTACGTCAACTTCTACTGTGGGGTTACCTCTTGAATCGAGAATTTCTCGAGCTACAATTTTTTCAATTTTCATCGTTTCTATTGTTTTTGAATAAGATTTCTGCAAAAGTACGGACTTGACGGGGAGTGAGAAATCACTATAAATAGGTATTCTTTTTGTGCCTATTCCCTATATGTCGTTAGTCCGACCTTATACTATAACAACGGGACGATGCTTTTTGTTTGAGTGCGGCGGGGTGAATTTGCAGGATTTTAATCTTCGATAATAACCCCTAACAGTGGAAGCAAATCCATTGCTTGCAGGGAAGTGATGACAGCCCCTTTCAGATCGCTGATGTTAAGCGTGATTCCGCTGATACGGGAAGTGCGCAAATCTATTCCGCGAAGCGGAGCGTGTGAAAAATCGGCTTCTACGAGATCGCAACTCTCAAATGCGACGGATGAAAAACGGCAGTCGTTCAGACTTCCGTTGCGGAGCTGGCTGTGTGCAAAACGTACCTGGTTCATTTTACTCATAGCCAGATTGATATAACCTGCGTTGCAGTCATGCAGCAAGACGTGATTCATCGTTGTTTCCGATAAATTGGTACCCAATAGTTTGCAGGAAATGAATTCTACCCGGTAGAGCGAACTTTCAGCAAAAGAAATGTTGGATAGGTCGCAGTTCTCGAACCTGACATCGCTCAGTTGAGAGGAACGGAATTTACATTCGCTGAATGTCTGATGCTGAAAGGTGCAGTTTTTGAAACTTTTGTAAGATTTGTCGATGCCTTCTTCTTTTCCTTTGCAGAATAAAAGATGAGAGACGGTTTCTTCTCTGTCGAGCCATTCCTGTAGGGTAATAGTACTGACTTCCTGTTCTTCCATCATGGGAGGAACAACGCGGACGGGTTTGGTTGGGTTTCTTTTAATCATGCCGTAAAGGTAGGATTTATATTCGAATTATTAAATCTGTTTTCCCACATATCCGCCGGCTAACGTTGCGGCTAATCCTATTCCTATACTTAATAATGTATATAGAACAAATGCTCCGTAAAATTCTCCTTTCAGCAGACCTACGCCATCACTGGAGAAAGTAGAGAACGTTGTGAAACCTCCACATAAACCCGTTGTCAGAAACAAACGGACCTCGAACGGAAGGTGGAATCGCTCTGAAAGAGCATAGAACAGACCGATGAGAAAACTGCCGAGAAGATTGACCGTGAAAGTGGCCCATGGAAAATGATAAGGGACGATTCGTTCGTGCATTAACAACTGGATAAAATAACGTAGTGCACTACCAGTTCCTCCACCGATAAAGATATAGATAACTTCTTTACTCATTTGATTGAAAGATTGATATTATTTGTAGGCGGCTTCAAAATCCTTTTCGAATTGTTGGAAGCCTCCGGGATAAACTAAGGTGTTGTGTCATATAAATAATAAAATGTTTGTTGATGTGATTGAGATAATAATCTGCAAATATAGAAAGATTATGCAATATTCATATTTAATCCTTTTAATTTAATCACCATAGACACTATATTTTGGGGGGGAGACAAAATGTGTTATCTGTTTTATTATTAAGTACTTATTTCGTTTTTGAATCTGTATTCCTCTATATTTTCTTTATAAAAAAAAACACTACTTGGATTTCCGGTCTATCTTTGCCATACGATTATTAACTAACTCATTTATATCATGAAGAACATGAAAATAGGAACTGCAATGTGGGTCTGCCTGTTGCTCTCTTTTTTCTTCGGCACATCAGCAAAGGCCGAAAGTATCACTTCTCCTGACGGACAATTAAAACTTAATTTCTCTGTCAACATGCAAGGAGAACCGGTGTATGAACTCTCTTATAAAGGAAAAGAGGTGATTAAACCTCGAAACTGGGACTGGAATTGAAAAATGATCCCGGACTGATGAATGGATTCACTCTGGCCGATATTAAAACTTCTGCTTTTGATGAAACATGGGAACCGGTGTGGGGAGAGGTGAAATCGATCCGCAACCATTATAATGAAATGGCTGTTACCCTGAATCAAAAGGCGCAAGATCGTAATCTGATTATTTGTTTTCGTCTTTATAATGATGGCTTGGGGTTCCGCTATGAGTTCCCGCAGCAAAAGAATCTGAATTACTTCGTTATAAAAGAAGAACATTCGCAGTTTGCTATGGCCGGCGATCATACGGCATTCTGGATTCCAGGCGATTATGATACGCAGGAATATGACTATACCGAATCCAAGCTTTCAGAGATTCGCGGATTGTTGCAAGGGGCAATTACTCCAAATGCTTCTCAAACTCCTTTTTCACCAACAGGTGTGCAGACATCTTTGCAAATGAAGACAGCCGACGGGTTGTATATCAATCTGCATGAAGCGGCTTTGGTTGATTATTCTTGTATGCATCTGAACCTTGACGATCAGAACCTGATTTTTGAATCATGGCTGACTCCTGATGCAAAAGGGGATAAAGGTTATATGCAAACGCCTTGCCGTTCACCCTGGCGCACGGTGATTGTCAGTGATGATGCTCGTGATATTCTGGCTTCCAAATTGACTTTGAACTTGAATGAACCTTGTGCCTACGAAGATGTTTCCTGGATTAAGCCGGTGAAATACATCGGTGTGTGGTGGGAAATGATTACCGGAAAAAGTTCCTGGTCGTACACGGATGATGTTTATTCTGTGAAACTGGGACAGACGGATTATTCCCAAACAAAACCGAGCGGGCGTCATGCAGCCAATAATGACAAAGTGAAGCGTTACATTGACTTTGCTTCAGAGCATGGATTCGACCAGATCTTAGTGGAAGGCTGGAATGAAGGCTGGGAAGACTGGTTCGGAAATTCGAAGGATTATGTCTTTGATTTCGTAACTCCGTATCCTGATTTTGACGTGAAGATGCTCAATGCGTATGCAAAGGAAAAAGGAGTGAAGCTGATGATGCATCACGAGACTTCCGCTTCTGTACGTAACTACGAGCGCCATCTTGATAAAGCCTATCAGTTTATGATAGATAACGGATACAATGCTGTGAAGAGCGGGTATGTAGGTAATATTATTCCGCGTGGAGAACATCATTACGGACAGTGGATGAACAATCATTATTTATATGCGGTGGAAAAAGCGGCCGAATATAAGATCTGTGTAAATGCTCACGAAGCAACCCGTCCGACAGGATTATGTCGCACATATCCGAATCTGATCGGTAATGAATCGGCTCGTGGCACGGAATATGAAGCCTTTGCAGGGAATAAGCCGTTCCATACCACCTTGCTTCCTTTCACCCGTCAGATTGGTGGACCGATGGATTATACACCGGGTATCTTTGATACAAAACTTTCTTTCCTGTCAGGCGACCACAGTTTTGTACGTACAACTTTGGCAAAACAGTTGGCACTTTATGTAACGATGTACAGTCCTTTGCAAATGGCAGCCGACCTTCCGGAGAGTTACGAACGTCACATGGATGCATTTCAATTTATCAAGGATGTAGCCGTTGATTGGGATGACAGCAAGTATCTGGAAGCGGAACCGGGAGATTATATTACCGTAGCACGTAAGGCAAAAGGTACTGATAACTGGTTTGTAGGTGGTATCACCGATGAGAATCCCCGTACTTCTGCTTTTACACTTGATTTTCTCGAACCGGGAAAACAATATGTAGCTACTCTTTATGCTGACGGAAAGGAGGCGGATTTTGAAAAGAATCCTACTTCTTACCAGATAAAAAAAGGACTTGTTACAAACAAGAATAAGATGTCTGTGAAGCTGGCACGTAGCGGAGGATTTGCAGTAAGTTTGATTGAAGCAACTCCCGCTGACTTGAAAACGATCAAGAAATGGAAATAAGATTCCGGTAAAAAGATTGTTTTCGGATTCCCCGCTTTTTAATAAATATTAGTTGTGCTTCGCAAAGAAAACTAAAACTTTGCGGAGCGCTTTTTTTATAGGACGAATTCTTTTTTGTACTTTTGCGCCATCTTTTTTAAAACATCATCAATAAAGAGAACAACATGGGAGGTTTTTTCGGAACAGTCTCGAAAACTAGCTGCGTGACTGATTTATTCTACGGCACAGATTATAACTCACATCTGGGTACCAAGCGAGGAGGACTCGCAACATACAGTGAGGAAAAAGGTTTTATACGCTCCATTCACAATTTGGAAAGTACTTATTTCCGAACCAAGTTTGAAGGAGAACTGGACAAATTCAAAGGAAACGCCGGCATCGGCATCATTAGCGACACAGACGCACAACCTATCATCATCAATTCTCACCTCGGGCGCTTCGCCATTGTCACAGTCGCTAAAATAGTCAATATCCAGGAATTGGAAGAAGAACTTCTCAGTCAAAACATGCACTTCGCCGAACTTAGTTCGAGCAACACCAACCAGACGGAACTTATCGCATTACTTATTATACAAGGCAGAACTTTTGTGGAAGGTATCGAAAATGTGTTTAAGCACATTAAGGGTTCTTGTTCGATGTTGCTTCTGACGGAAGATGGTAGTATCATCGCTGCCCGTGACCGATGGGGACGTACTCCGGTGGTGATTGGAAGGAAAGACGGTGCTTATGCTGCAACGAGCGAATCGTCCAGTTTTCCGAATCTGGATTATGAGATTGAGAGATATTTAGGTCCCGGTGAGATTGTCCGTATGTATGACGATCATGTTGACCAGCTTCGCAAGCCCAATGAGGATATGCAGATTTGCTCGTTTTTGTGGGTGTACTACGGTTTCCCGACTTCTTGTTATGAAGGAAAGAATGTAGAGGAAGTGCGTTTCACCAGCGGATTGAAAATGGGACAGACAGATGAATCGGAAGTGGATTGTGCTTGCGGTATTCCTGATTCGGGAGTGGGTATGGCTTTAGGATATGCCGAAGGAAAGGGGGTTCCTTACCATCGTGCTATTTCAAAATATACACCGACATGGCCTCGTAGCTTCACTCCGAGCAATCAGGAGATGCGTTCGCTTGTTGCTAAGATGAAGTTGATTCCCAACCGTGCCATGCTGCAAAATAAACGTTTGTTGTTCTGTGACGATTCAATCGTGCGGGGAACTCAATTACGTGACAATGTGAAGATTCTGTATGATTACGGAGCAAAGGAGGTGCACATGCGTATCGCTTGTCCGCCATTGATTTATGCTTGTCCGTTTGTTGGTTTTTCGGCTTCTAAAAATGCATTGGAGTTGATTACCCGTCGTATTATCAAGGAACTGGAAGGGGATGAGAATAAGAACCTGGAGAAATATGCTACTACCGGTTCTCCGGAATACGATAAGATGGTTAGTATTATTGCAGAGCGTTTCGGTCTCAGTTCATTGAAGTTTAATACACTGGAAACGCTGATTGAGGCTATCGGATTACCTAAATGCAAGGTTTGTACACATTGCTTTGATGGTAGCAGCCATTTTTAAAGTAGTCAAATAGGATATTTAAGTATCCGGATAAAAGTATACAATAAAAAGAGCCGTGAATTGCTTTGTAATTCACGGCTCTTTTTTTACCTTTACGGCACTATAAACTATCAATTTGTAAATTGTAATTAGTAACTTGTAATTAAAACAATATGACTTTAGTAGACAGATTTTTAAAGTATGTAAGCTTCGATACACAATCTGATGAATCGACAGGGCTTACTCCAAGTACTCCGAAGCAGATGATTTTTGCTGAATACTTGAAAAAAGAGTTGGAATCTTTGGGATTGGAAGATATTACTTTGGATGAGCATGGCTATCTTTTTGCTACACTTCCTGCCAATATAAATAAAGAAGTACCCACTATCGGGTTTATTGCCCACATGGATACAAGTCCTGATATGACGGGTAAAGATGTCACTCCGCGCATTGTGGAAAAGTATGACGGTTCGGATATTGTGCTTTGTGCTGAAGAGAATGTAGTCCTTTCTCCATCACAATTCCCGGAATTGCTGGATCATAAGGGAGAAGACTTGATTGTAACCAACGGAAAAACGTTGCTCGGTGCCGACGACAAAGCCGGTATCGCGGAAATTGTATCAGCGATGGTTTATCTGAAGGAACATCCCGAAATCAAACACGGTAAAATCCGTATCGGCTTCAATCCTGACGAAGAAATCGGTGAAGGTGCTCATAAATTCGATGTAGAGAAATTCGGTTGTGAATGGGGATATACGATGGATGGAGGTGAAGTAGGGGAGTTGGAGTTTGAGAACTTTAATGCTGCTGCCGCAAAAATAACCTTTAAAGGACGTAATGTGCATCCGGGATATGCCAAGGATAAGATGATTAACTCTATCTATCTTGCCAATCAGTTTATTACGATGCTTCCCTCACAGGAAAGACCAGAACATACGACCGGCTATGAAGGATTCTATCATTTGATTGGTATTCAGGGGGATGTGGAGCAAAGCACTGTGTCTTATATCATCCGCGATCATGACCGTGCAAAATTTGAGAACCGTAAAAAAGAGATAGAACGTCTGGTAGCTCAAATGAACGCTGAATATGGAGCTGGTACTGCGACACTCGAACTGCGCGACCAGTATTATAATATGCGTGAGAAAATAGAACCGGTAATGCACATCATCGATACTGCTTTTGCAGCTATGGAAGCCGTGGGTGTGAAACCGAATGTAAAACCGATTCGTGGAGGTACGGATGGTGCGCAGCTTTCTTTTAAGGGATTGCCTTGTCCGAATATCTTTGCCGGTGGTCTGAATTTCCACGGTCGTTACGAATTTGTGCCTATCCAGAATATGGAGAAAGCAATGAAAGTGATCGTAAAAATAGCAGAACTGGTGGCTTCCAAATAAAAAGACGGTAAGCTCCGGTAATACTTAATACCTGATACTTAAAACTTAATACTTTAAAATAATGAAAACCACTCCGTTTACAGAGAAACATATAGCACTTGGTGCTAAAATGCACGAGTTTGCAGGTTATAATATGCCTATTGAATACTCCGGTATCATTGATGAACACATAACTGTTTGTCAAGGTGTCGGTGTATTTGATGTATCGCACATGGGAGAATTTTGGGTGAAAGGACCGCAAGCGTTGGCCTTTCTGCAGAAAATAACATCTAACAATGTGGCGGCACTGGCTCCGGGTAAAATACAATATACTTGTTTTCCGAATGAGGATGGGGGGATTGTAGATGATTTGCTGGTTTATCAGTATGAACCGGAAAAATACATGTTGGTGGTGAATGCTTCCAATATGGAAAAAGACTGGAACTGGTGTGTTTCTCACAATACGGAGGGAGCCGAGTTGGAAAATTCGTCGGATAACATAGCTCAACTTGCTATACAGGGTCCGAAGGCTATTTCGGTTCTGCAAAAGTTGACGGATATTGATCTTGCTACTATTCCTTATTATACATTTAAGGTTGGAACGTTTGCAAGTGAAGAGAATGTGATTATCTCCAATACGGGTTATACCGGTGCGGGAGGTTTTGAGCTTTATTTCTATCCGTCTGCGGCTGATTCTATATGGAAGGCTATTTTTGAAGCTGGTGAAGAGTATGGCATTAAACCTATCGGTTTGGGTGCCCGTGATACGCTCCGGTTGGAAATGGGCTTCTGTCTGTATGGCAATGATCTGGATGATACGACTTCTCCGATAGAAGCCGGATTGGGATGGATCACTAAGTTTGTGGAGGGCAAGGATTTTGTCAACCGTCCGATGCTGGAAAAACAGAAAGCGGAAGGTGTTACCCGTAAACTGGTTGGCTTTGAAATGGTTGATCGCGGAATTCCCCGTCATGGCTATGAACTGGTAAATGCTGAAGGCGAGCAAGTAGGAGTGGTTACTTCCGGTACGATGTCGCCTACCCGTAAGATTGGTATCGGCATGGGATATGTAAAGCCGGAATATAGTAAAGTGGGCACGGAAATCTGTATTGATATGCGTGGTCGGAAGTTAAAAGCAGTGGTAGTGAAACCTCCTTTTAGAAAATAAGAAATAAGCTGGTTGTTGTGTATAGCCCCGGATAAGTATCGACTCTATCCGGGGCTAACTTATTTTAGGACGTTATTGCAAAACATATCCGTAGATATGTTGTTTATCCCATAGAAATAATATAATTTTGTCATCAAATACGATGAAATAATGTCTCAATTACCTACTCTTATAGCTGACCTCGCACTGATATTGATCTGTGCCGGTGTTATGACTTTGTTGTTTAAGAAGTTGAAGCAACCTCTGGTCTTGGGATATGTAGTTGCCGGATTCCTGGCAAGTCCGCATATGCCGTATACTCCTTCAGTGATGGATACTGCCAATATTAAGACATGGGCAGATATTGGTGTCATTTTCTTACTGTTTGCTCTTGGTTTGGAATTTAGTTTTAAGAAGATTGTCAAGGTGGGTGGTTCTGCCATCATTGCTGCCTGTACCATCATCTTTTGTATGATTTTGTTGGGAATAGGAGTCGGCATGGGTTTCGGCTGGCACAGGATGGACAGTCTGTTCTTGGGCGGTATGATTGCGATGTCGTCTACTACTATTATTTATAAAGCTTTTGATGATTTAGGATTAAGGAAGAAGCAGTTCACCGGACTTGTGTTGAGTATCTTGATTTTGGAAGATATTTTGGCTATTGTATTAATGGTGATGCTTTCCACTATGGCGGTAAGCCAACATTTTGAAGGTACCGAGATGTTGGAGAGTATCGGGAAATTATTGTTTTTCCTTATTCTGTGGTTTGTTGTCGGTATCTATCTGATTCCTGAATTCTTGAAACGCTGCCGGAAATTGATGGGAGAGGAGACTCTGCTTATTGTGTCGTTGGCACTTTGTTTCGGTATGGTAGTGATGGCGGCTCATACAGGATTTTCTGCTGCATTTGGTGCATTTATAATGGGATCTATTCTGGCGGAAACAATCGAGGCGGAATCCATAGACCGGCTGGTGAAACCGGTAAAGGATCTTTTTGGAGCTATCTTTTTCGTATCGGTCGGTATGATGGTGGATCCTGCAATGATTGTAGAATATGCCGTACCTATTATAGTTATTACTTTGGCTGTTATCTTGGGACAGGCCGTTTTTGGTACATTCGGTGTTATTCTCTCCGGAAAGCCTTTAAAGACGGCTATGCAATGCGGCTTTAGTTTAACGCAGATCGGCGAATTTGCGTTTATTATTGCTTCTTTGGGAGTCTCTTTGCATGTAACGAGTGACTTTCTGTATCCGATAGTGGTAGCGGTTTCTGTGATTACTACTTTCCTGACTCCTTATATGATTCGTTTTGCCGAGCCGGCTTCTACTTTTGTGGATGCTCATCTTCCGGAATCATGGAAAAAAATAATGATGCGTTATTCTTCCGGTTCGCAAACAGCTCTGAATCACGAGAATTTGTGGAAGAAGCTAATCTTGTCAATGGTACGTATAACAGTTGTTTATTCAATTGTCAGTATGTCGATTATTGCACTTTCTTTTCGTTTTGTCGTGCCATTCTTTAAAGAGAATCTGCCTCATTTCTGGGCATCATTGTTGGGAGCGGTATTTATCATTCTGTGTATTGCTCCTTTCTTGCGTGCCATTATGGTGAAGAAAAATCATTCGGTTGAGTTTATGACCTTATGGCATGACAGCCGTGCCAACCGCGCACCGCTGGTATCGACAATCGTGATTCGTATTATGATAGCGGCACTTTTTGTTATCTTTGTTATTTCCGGATTATTTAAGGCGTCTATCGGATTGATTATTGGAGTGGCTGTACTTGTTGTATTGTTGATGGTATGGTCTCGCCGTTTGAAGAAGCAATCGATATTGATTGAACGTCGTTTCTTTCAGAATCTCCGTTCCAGAGATGTACGTGCAGAGTATCTGGGAGAGAAAAAGCCGGAGTATGCCGGTCGTTTGTTGTCGCATGATTTGCATCTTGCCGATATGGAAATTCCGGGTGAATCCAGTTGGGCGGGAAAGACATTGATGGAGCTGAATCTGGGGAAGAAGTTTGGAGTTCATGTTGCTTCTATTCTTCGTGGAAAGAGGAGGATTAATATCCCCGGTGGTTCTGTCCGCCTGTTTCCGATGGATAAGATACAGGTGATAGGTACAGATGAACAATTAAGTGTGTTTAATGAGGCGATGCAAAACGGAGCGAAGATAGACTGGGAGGTCTATGAAAAGAGCGAGATGGCTTTGAAGCAGTTTATCATTGACAGTGATTCTGTTTTTCTGGGTAAAACGATTCGTGAATCGGGTATCCGCGACAAATATCATTGTATGATAGCCGGTGTTGAAAGTGAAGACGGTACACTGATGGTTCCTGATGTAAATGCTCCACTCGAAGAAGGCGATGTTGTTTGGGTGGTAGGCGAAAAAGAGGATGTGTACCAATTAGTCGATCAAAAAAACGAAAAAGTACAAGCAGGATAAGAATGGAATACTTATTTTTGCAACGATAAAAACTTAAAATAATAATATCATGAAGAGTGATCCGAAAGAATGTCTGTATTGCCAGAACAATGAAACGCTGCATAATCTGATGATTGAGATTGCGCAATTGAGTGTGTCACGTGTGTTTTTGTTTAAGGAACAAACCTACCGTGGACGTTGTCTTGTTTCTTATAAAGACCATGTGAACGATTTGAATGAATTGAGTGATGAAGATCGTAATGCTTTTATGGCAGATGTAGCGCGTGTCACTCGTGCCATGCAAAAAGCTTTCCAGCCGGAAAAGATTAATTATGGTGCTTACTCGGATAAATTGTCTCATTTGCATTTTCATTTAGCACCTAAATATGTGGATGGACCTGATTATGGAGGTATATTCCAAATGAACCCGGGAAAGGTTTATCTGACTGATGCAGAATATCAGGAATTGATTGATGCTGTTAAGGCAAACCTATAAACGGTAAATTTTGCGGGGTGCCCTGAAAGGGCTTAATTATACAGCGTAGGGCAACGCCCTACGAAAAAACGGTAATCTGAATTTGCGCCCTGAAAGGGCATAATTGTATACAGTTCCGCCCTTTCAGGGCTTGTGGCTGGTGTGTTTTTTTCGTAGGGCGTTGCCCTACGCTGTATAATTAAGCCCTTTCAGGGCACCCCCAATAAATATATAATTGTAAGGCTTTCAGCCTAACCGATAAATTCTCATTTAACCGCTAAATTCCCATTTATTATTCTTCACTGTCAAAATCGAAATCAAAGTCGAAATCATCCATGAACTCCGGAGTTGTAAATTCTTCCAGTTCCCGACGATCTTTCTTGGTCGGACGTCCGGTTCCACGTGCACGGTCTACGAATCCGCTGATTTTACTCATTTCAAGCAGTTCGTATTGATCGGGAGTAGTTACGTTTTCCATCATTTCCGATACAAGTTTGGCTCCCACACGTTTTTCAATAGTTTGTAATACCTTGAATGAATAAGTGATAGGCGGTTTCTTCACCTGAATAACGTCTCCCGGTTTTATCATACGGGCAGCTTTGGCTAAAGAACCGTTGATGGTAATGCGTCCTTTTTTGCAGGCTTCTGCTGCAATCGTACGTGTCTTGAAGATGCGGACAGCCCACATCCATTTATCTATTCTTGCTTCGGCCATTTTAGTTAGTTATTTAGTGATAAATAATTCTTTGGTTAGTATTAGTTGACGTTGTCATTTATTGCTAACCATTCATTGTCATCTTTATTTTTTTTGGGGGGGCTAGTCCATTATTTTTTATTGAACTGGTTCATCGTGATGTCAATACCGGCGAGGCAGAAACTTTTTATAATTTCCCCTGCCATCTCCAGTCTTTCATCCATTGTTTTCCAATCTTCGTCAGTGAAGTGTCCGAGTACATAATCAACCTGTCCGCCACGTGGAAAATCATTTCCGATACCAAATCGCAGGCGAGCATAGTTTTGAGTGCCCAGAATAGCAGCGATATGCTTCAATCCATTATGCCCTGCGTCACTCCCTTTTCCTTTCAGGCGTAAAGTTCCAAAAGGAAGAGCCAGATCATCTACTACGATCAGTACATTTTCCAATGGAATATTTTCTTTCTGCATCCAATAGCGAACGGCCAGTCCGCTTAGGTTCATAAAAGTCGATGGCTTAAGCAAAATCAACTGGCGTCCTTTGATAGAAAAGCTGGTAGTGAATCCATATCGTCCATCCATAAAAGGGGGGGCGTTATTGATTCTAGCCAATGCTTCTACTGTCATGAATCCGATATTATGTCGGGTTTCATGATATTCGGGACCAATGTTTCCCAGTCCGACAACTAAGTATTTTATCATCGTATTTCCGTAAAACAGTTCATTAATATAGAAAGAGAAACGCAGATTAATACAAATTAATGCAGACTGAACATCTGCTTTAATCTGCATTAATCTGCGTTTGAAGTATATCTCTTTACAGGGATAATCTCAATTACTTACCAGCGGCTGCTGCTGCACCTCTTGCTGCACGAGTCAACTTAACAGCACATACAACGGCTTCTTTTGCACTAATCAGTTCAAGACCTTCGAAGCTCAATTCGCCAACTTTAACAGTCTTACCTAATCCCAGGTGAGAAACGTTAACGGTCAACTTTTCAGGAATTACATTGTACAAAGCTTTCACTTTGATCTTACGCATCTGCAGTGCAAGTTTACCACCGGCTTTCACACCTTCTGCAAGACCTTCCAACTGTACAGGAACTTCCATTACGATAGGTTTAGCTTCGTCAATTTGATAGAAGTCAACGTGTAGGATAGTATCTTTTACCGGGTGGAACTGAATATCTTTCAGGATAGCGTTTACTTTTTTGCCATCGATAATCAGGTCTACAACGTAGATGTGCGGAGTATAAACTAAGTTACGAAGTCCTTCGTTAGTCACTGTGAAGTGAACTACTTCATTACCTCCGTAAAGTACACAAGGTACACCACCGTTCTTACGAATTTCTTTCAAAGCTCTTGCTTGTTCTGAAGAGCGTTCTGCAATTGTTCTTGCAGTTCCTTTTACTTCAATTGATTTCATTTCTTTAAAAATTTGTGTTACTCTAAATTAAGTTAGTTTGCTTAATTCACCATCACACGATGTGGATTATCACACGATGTTGCAAAAAAGCGGTGCAAAAGTACATCTTTTTTTTGAAATATCAAAGAGTTACTTTCTTAAAAGTCAATATCAATCTTAATTTCGCTCTCCAATTTGTTTTCCCGGGCTTCTTCGATTGCTTTCCGTTCATTTTCTTCATCAGCTTCGATGTTCAGGCGGGCGATATATTCGTTTGCGTCGCTGCACTCAATGAAATTCACTGCTTCTTCGAGTCCTGCCATAAACTTCTGAAAGTCTTCCCTATATAGGAAGATTTTGTGTTTCTCGAAACTAACTTGAGAATCATCACCTTCTCCCGTTATCACTTTTTTGCTCTCTGTAATAGCCAGGAACATTTCATCTTTACGATTCTTTTTTACGTCGAGGTAATAGATGCGTTTACCTGCCTTAATGGACTTGGAGAATACGATCTCCTTATCATTCATGTCTGCGCTCATTTTCTTTTTTAAATCTTCCATATCTTTCGGTCCGTTTATAATCGGCTTCAAAATTGGATATTTTTTTTAAACTGTCAAAAGAAAAAGCGCAGAGAATCAAATACTGCATTAAAAAATGTGATTTATTAGTGGAAACTCATTAAAAATATCTACTTTTGCAGTTCGATAACAACAGTATTAATTTGAATTATGATCAACAGAGTCTTATTCGTCTTAAGATTATACAGATAGTATATGCCTATTATCAGAATGGCAGCAAAAATCTAGACTCAGCGGAGAAAGAGTTATTCTTTAGTCTTTCAAAGGCGTATGACCTTTACAACTATTTGCTAATGCTGATGATAGCATTGACAGAGTATGCACAAAAACGTATTGATGCGGCAAAAGCTAAATTGGCACCTACGAAAGAGGAGTTGTATCCCAACAGAAAGTTCGTAGATAACAAGTTTATTGCTCAATTGGAAGTCAATAAACAATTGTCCGAGTTTATAGCCAATCAGAAAAGAACCTGGACAAACGACCAGGACTTTATCAAAGAGCTTTATGAGAAAATTGTAGAAACCGATATCTATAAAGATTATATGGCTTCTGATGACAACTCATACGAAGCTGATCGTGAACTGTGGAGAAAAATCTATAAGACATACATCTTTAATAATGATTCTCTTGACCAAGTATTGGAAGACCAGAGTCTGTATTGGAATGATGATAAAGAAATTGTAGACACGTTCGTCTTGAAAACAATCAAACGCTTTGATGAAAAGAAGGGTGCCAACCAGGAACTGCTTCCGGAATTTAAGGATGACGAAGATCAGGAGTTTGCACGTCGTCTGTTCCGTCGCACCATTTTGAATTCTGACTATTATCGTCATTTGGTGAGTGAGAATACAAAAAACTGGGATTTGGACCGCGTCGCATTTATGGATGTAATCATTATGCAGACTGCATTAGCAGAAATTCTTAGTTTCCCGAACATTCCGGTCAGTGTTTCGTTAAATGAATATGTAGAGATTGCGAAGTTGTATAGCACAGCTAAAAGCGGTAGCTTTATCAACGGTACGCTGGATGGAATAGTTAATCAATTAAAAAAAGAAGGTAAGTTGACTAAAAACTGATACCTTTGTCCATATAGTAGAAACTAAAACAGATTATTTATGAACGTATTGACTGTATTATTGCAAGCTCCTGCCGGTGCTGCCGGAGGTGGAAGTATGATGTGGATCATGCTGATAGCTATGTTTGTTATCATGTATTTCTTTATGATCCGTCCTCAAAATAAGAAGCAGAAAGAAATAGCTAATTTCCGTAAATCTCTTCAGGTAAATCAGAATGTGATTACTGCAGGTGGTATCCACGGAACAATCAAGGAAATTACTGACGACTATATAGTACTTGAGATTGCTTCTAATGTAAAGATTAAAATAGA
This sequence comes from Bacteroides sp. AM54-2NS, assembly GCF_003602935.1. Classification (NCBI taxonomy): domain Bacteria; kingdom Pseudomonadati; phylum Bacteroidota; class Bacteroidia; order Bacteroidales; family Bacteroidaceae; genus Bacteroides; species Bacteroides sp. AM54-2NS. The sequence continues at coordinate 10,917 of NZ_QTMZ01000058.1, read as the reverse complement.
CAAGAATTCTATATTCGCTGATGCTTCAGCGGCTAGCAATCAGTCTAAATAAATAGTTGGTAAATAAATGCCTATGTTTGATCGTAGGAATATAAAATATACATATTTAAAACTATCTAAGAAAATTAAGGATTTTCTGCTCAGTGATAAGAGCAGAGAGTTCTTAATTTTTTTATTTTTCTTCCTGATAGCCGGTGGATTCTGGTTGCTTCAGACGCTCAATAATGATTATGAAGCGGAGTTTTCTATCCCGGTGCGAATGAAAGATCTTCCTAACAATGTAGTGTTGACTTCGGAACCTCCTTCCGAACTTCGTGTCAGAGTGAAAGATAAAGGAACAGTGCTTCTCAATTATATGTTGGGGAAAAGTTTCTTTCCGGTCAATCTAGGTTTTCTTGATTATAAAGGAAAAGATAATCATGTGAAAATTTATGCTTCCGACTTTGAGAAAAAAATATTAAGCCAACTGAATGTATCCTCCAAAATCCTATCGATCAAGCCGGATACATTAGAATATATCTATTCCGAAGGAAAGTCCAAGCTGGTTCCTGTTCGTTTTCAGGGGAAAGTGACAGCCGGACTTCAATATTATGTATCTGACACCATTTGTAAGCCGGACTCTGTATTGGTTTATGCTCCGGAAGGAATTTTGGATACTATAACAACTGCATATACTCAAAATATAACTTTGGAGAATATATCCGATACAACCCGGCGACGAATTCCGCTGACTTCTGAAAGAGGAGTGAAGTTTGTTCCGGCTTCAGTAGAAATGACTTTCCCGGTGGATATTTATACGGAGAAAACGGTCGAAGTGCCATTACATGGAGTTAATTTTCCGGCAGATAAGGTGTTACGTACTTTTCCTTCCAAAGTTCAGATTACTTTTCAAGTGGGGTTAAAACGGTTCCGCAGTATAAAAGCAAGCGATTTTATCATCAATATTTCTTATGAAGAATTGCTGAAGCTTGGCTCTGATAAATATACGGTTAAATTGAAATCGTTTCCAAGTGGAATAAATCAAATACGTATTGTTCCCGAGCAAGTGGACTTCCTGATAGAACAAATTACTTCTAATGGCGATTAAGATTGGCATAACCGGTGGCATTGGTAGTGGAAAAAGTGTTGTTTCCAGACTACTCGGAATAATGGGAATACCTGTCTATATATCAGATATAGAAGCAAAGCGAATCACACAGACAGATCCGGTGATTCGCCGGGGGCTTTGTGATCTGGTTGGTCAGGATGTGTTTCTTCAGGGTGGAGAGTTGAATCGTTCTTTGTTGGCTTCTTATATGTTCGGTCATCAGGATCATGTGCGGAAAGTGAATGAGATTATTCATCCGCAAGTGAAAGAAGATTTCCGTCAATGGGCTACCCGGTTGAAAAGTGAACTGCTGTTGGGTATGGAGTCTGCAATACTGGTGGAGGCTGGTTTTAAGGATGAAGTTGATTTTCTGGTTATGGTATATGCGCCGCTGGAAGTGAGAGTGGAACGTGCTGTAAAGCGGGACTGTTCGTCAAGAGAACTGGTGATGAAGCGTATCGAAGCTCAAATGGGTGATGAAGTAAAGAGAAGCCATGCCGATTTCGTGATAGTGAATGATGATGAAACACCGTTAATTCCACAGGTTTTGGAGCTTATTTCTTTGCTATCTAAAAATAATCATTACCTTTGCTCCGCAAAAAAATAATTAATAAATAAAAGGATATATACTATGTTGAAGACTATCTTGTCTATCTCAGGTAAACCGGGATTATACAAACTTATTTCGCAAGGAAAAAATATGTTGATTGTTGAATCAGTCAATGCTGAAAAGAAACGTTTCCCTGCTTATGGTAATGAAAAAATTATCTCTTTGGCAGATATAGCAATGTACACGGACGATGCAGAAGTTCCTTTGTATGATGTGTTGGAGTCAATAAAAGAGAAAGAAAAATCAGCGCAGGCTTCTATTGATCCGAAAAAAGCGACTCCCGAACAATTGCGTGAATACTTGGCTGAAGTATTACCTAATTTTGATCGTGAACGTGTATATGTAGCCGATATTAAGAAATTGGTTGCTTGGTATAACATCTTAATTTCTAATGGAATTACAGAATTCAAACCGGAAGGAGAGATTAAGGAAGAAGAAGTTGCAGAGTAATCTGTATAGTTTATTTAATAGGAATAAAGAACATGATAATCATTTAAGGTGGTTATCATGTTTTTTTATATAAACACTTGTAGGTTTAGGAAAAAATTAGTATTATTTGGGTAATCTTTTGCAATAATAAATATCTTCTACTTATGTTGTAAATAATGATGCTTTTTATGTATCTTTGTCGCTGTTCGCCATTCTTGGGAATATAGCTCGTGGATGCTGAATAACGTTTTTTAATGTTGGGTATGGAGACAATAACAAATAAAGAAGTAAACGTCCGTTTGGACAATGAAAAAGGGACATTATGCCTGACAGGTTTGTTGGCAGGTACAATGGTATTCCTTTACGATTCACTGGGAGAACTAAGAGGTAAACATAAGTTTGCTTTGCCTTCATTGACTATGGAAATACCCCAACCGGGCACTTATGTTTTGGTGATGAGTCATCCGAACTGCCAACCGGAAGTTCGGCGAATTACATATTTAGGAATATAAAAAAGGGGCTGCCTAACAAGTTTCTTTTTAACGATTTCACCCCTATCAGAGTTTAAACAAACTCTAATAGGAGTGATTTTCGATTTTAGGGACTTGTTTGACAGCCCCATTCTATTTGAATGATGACTTTTAATTTCTGAATACCAATCCGTCTCCGTCAGCATCAACGATAATTGCTTTGCTTCGGTCGACTTCCTGTGATAGTAACTTCTTGGATAGATCATTCAGCAGATAGCGTTGAATAGCCCTCTTCACCGGACGAGCTCCAAATTCAGGATCATAACCCACTTGCGATAAGAAGTTCAATGCTCCTTCTGTCAATTGCAGTTCCACTCCGTTTTCGGCAAGCATTTTCTGTACTCCCTTAATTTGTAAAAGTACGATTTGCTTGATTTCTTTTTCGTTCAATGGTAAGAACATAATCGTTTCATCAATACGGTTCAGGAATTCCGGACGAATTGTCTTTTTCAACATATTCATCACTTCCTTCTTCGTTTCTTCGATTACTTCTTCCTTATTGGAACCATGCAACTTCTCCATCTGACTTTGTATATAAGAACTGCCCATATTTGAAGTCATGATGATAATGGTATTTTTGAAGTTGACCACCCTTCCTTTATTGTCAGTCAGTCGTCCGTCATCCAATACCTGTAACAGAATATTGAAGACATCCGGATGAGCCTTTTCTATTTCGTCAAACAAAACAACAGAGTAAGGTTTCCGTCGTATAGCTTCTGTCAACTGACCGCCCTCATCGTATCCAACATATCCCGGAGGCGCTCCGACCAGACGGGAGACACTATGCTTTTCCTGATACTCACTCATATCGATACGAGTCATCATCGTTTCGTCATCAAACAGGAACTCTGCCAATGCCTTTGCTAATTCGGTCTTACCTACGCCGGTGGTTCCCAGGAAGATAAATGACCCGATCGGACGTTTCGGATCTTGTAATCCGGCACGGCTACGGCGCACAGCATCTGCCACCGCTTCAATCGCTTCGTCCTGACCAATTACACGTTGATGAAGTTCTTCTTCCAAGTGCAACAGTTTATCTTTTTCACTTTGCAGCATCTTGCTGACAGGAATACCAGTCCAGCGGGAAACAACATCAGCAATATCTTCAGCGTCTACCTCCTCCTTAATCATGGCTTTATCGCCTTGCATATCACGCAGTTGCTTTTGAGTATCTTCTATTTCTTTATCCAAAGCCTGAAGTTTACCATAACGGATTTCGGCTACTTTACCATAATCGCCTTCACGTTCGGCTTTTTCTGCTTCGAATTTAAGATTCTCTATCTCAACCTTGTTCTGCTGGATTTTATCCATCAGCGTTTTCTCACTTTGCCATTTAGCTTTAAAGGACTTTTCCTGTTCTTTGAGCTCGGCAAGTTCCTTACCGATAATTTCCAGTTTCGGTTTATCGTTTTCACGTTTGATAGCCTCGCGTTCAATTTCCAGCTGCTTGATTTTACGGGAAATCTCATCCAGTTCTTCAGGAACGGAATCTACTTCCATACGCAGTTTGGCTGCGGCTTCGTCCATCAGGTCAATGGCTTTATCCGGCAGGAAACGGTCGGTGATGTAACGGCTACTCAATTCGACGGCTGCAATGATTGCGTCGTCTTTGATACGTACGTGATGATGGTTCTCGTAACGTTCTTTCAATCCACGAAGGATGGAATGGTACTCAAGTTATCCGGTTCGTCCACTTGCACGATTTGGAAACGACGCTCCAATGCTTTATCCTTTTCGAAGTATTTTTGATATTCGTCGAGGGTTGTTGCTCCGATGGAACGTAGTTCTCCACGAGCTAAGGCGGGCTTTAGAATGTTGGCAGCATCCATGGCACCTTCACCTTTTCCGGCACCTACCAGCGTGTGAATCTCATCAATGAACAGAATAATATCACCTTCTGATTTCTTCACTTCATTGACAACCGATTTCAATCGTTCTTCAAATTCACCTTTGTACTTTGCGCCGGCAACCAGTGCTCCCATATCCAGTGAATAAACTTGTTTGTTCTTCAGGTTTTCGGGCACGTCTCCGCGAAGAATACGATGTGCCAAACCTTCTACAATAGCCGTTTTACCGGTACCCGGTTCACCAATCAGAATCGGGTTGTTCTTTGTACGGCGGCTCAATATCTGTAATACTCGGCGGATTTCTTCATCACGTCCGATTACGGGATCCAGTTTTCCGCTACGGGCAGCTTCGTTCAGGTTGATAGCATACTTTTCCAATGATTGATAAGTATCTTCACTGGATTGTGATGTAACCTTTTCTCCTTTTCTCAATTCGCTGATAGCGTTGCGCAATTCTTTTTCCGTCATACCGGCATCTTTCAAGATCGTGGAGACGGTACTCTTAACAGTCAGCAATGCCAGTATGATAGGCTCTAATGAAACAAACTCGTCGCCCATTTCTTTAGAATACTGTGTTGCTTTCTGCAAAACTTCGTTGGATTCACGACTTAGATACGGTTCTCCGCCGGATACTTTCGGCAGGGAGTCGATTTGCTTGTCGACCACGAGAGCTACTTGCTGTCCATTCATACCAAGTTTCTGGAAGATGAAATTAGTGACGTTTTCGCCTACTTTCATTACTCCCTGCATGATGTGGACAGGTTCAATGGCTTGTTGTCCCCGGCTTTGTACCAGGTTTACGGCCTCCTGTACCGCTTCTTGAGATTTAATGGTAAAATTGTTAAAGTTCATATCTTTGTTCTCCTTTCTTATTTCACGTTTTTAATAACACCTAAAGGGGCTCAAAAGATTTGCCAAGTATAAAAATATGACAAAATAGCATGAGTATTAAGGAGTTAAAGGACAAAATGACCTTTTTTATCTAGATATGACTGACGAATTTACCATATATTCCACAGAATAGGATGGGCTTCAGAATAAAATGGGTTTTCAATGAAGTCTACTATTCTGTGGAGAAACAATTGTTAGAAGATTCTTATCGGGAAGTCTCTAAGCTCTCTTTCTACTTTTTTTGCATTAAATTTGTGTGCGTTGAAATTCTTTCCCAACCATTCCCGATATTCTTTTGCAGCTTTTGAGTGTGGTTGTTTTAATGCCTCCAACATCTCTTGGTAACCATATATTCCTCCGCAATCTTCGGGCGGACATGCATTTGCTCCGTCTATGAGAAAGATGCCTTGTGTTTCGTCCTTTTTATATGCTTGTTGTGATTCCAGGGTAATTCGATGCATCCAGCTATCTCCGAAATCATATTCATATTTAATATGTGAGCCTTTTCGGGTAAGGATTTCTCCTAAAGAGAGAGAGTATGAGTTGACTGTTTTAACGGGATCAAACAAAAACTCGTCATCGGATTCTTCGGTTGTATATATTGTTTTCCCTTTTTGAAACAGATGCATGTGATAACCTTCCCAACCCATTGCGGTATTTATGACATCCGCAAAACTTTCCAGACGGATGTCGGAAGGGATTTCCACTATACGATATATTTCCGGGTCGGAATCAATCAAAGAAATTTTTATATTGAGTTTTTTAGGGGTTTGTTCTCCAATGTAGAAAGAGTTGTCGTATTCATCATCGTCAAACTCGTCATCGTATTCTTCATCAAATTCGTTATCATCAAATTCATTATTCTCATTGAAGGCAAAGAACTCATTCAATAAGTTCATTAGTTCTTCCATACTGTCCACTTCCAATCCCTTCAGTTCTGCGTGTGGCATTGCTTTTTTTATCTCTTTGATTCCTTTTCTTGTTAATGTATTGGGTATTTTGAATCGTTTATAGATTTTTTCCAATATAGGCAACGTTTCTATGGCACGGATATTCATCAACGTATTTGTGATATAGTCAATTATCGCGATATTATTATCTTCCCCACGCTCAAACTGATCGTAATAAGAATTCAATAATTGGCAGAACCAGTTAATAATTTCCAATCTTCGTTCAGGGTTGGTTATGGCAATTTGTGCGACAGCACTACAAATATCTTCTTTTCCGAAAGGAGCGATTCCGTCTTCATTCATGAAACTAAGTAGCAAAGGCAATTGGTTCTGCCCGAGTTGGTAAATGATGGCAATGGTGGCTTCATCCTGTACGAGGTGGCAGTAGGAAGCGAGGAAAGTCGGACTTTGCCGCATTATTTCCAAGATGATATTTAAAGAAGATTCCATTCGGTAATGTTCCATTGCCCAGTAGATATACCATAACTTAAAAGGCCTGTCTTCTTCTTTTGCGTTTTCGAGAGGTCCTTGATAATGGATAAATAGATGCAGGATAAAGTTGCGCAAATCTTTTTCTAATTCGGCAGCGGGTACTGTCGTGCAATCTTTTTTAAACTCGTCAAATGGGTAGTCTTTGCATGTCTGCATATCCCAAAGCCTTTGCAGGTAAGCTGCAATGGGGGTTGCTTCCGAGCTATAGTCCGGATGCTGATAGTGATAGAAAGTTTCTTCCATTTGTTGGTAGATTTTTTCTAATCCGTTATTGCTTAATATATCTATCACTTCTTGTTGTTCTTCGGGTGTAAACAAGTTTAATACTTCAGTCATAATCGCATCGAGATCAATCGAAGTTTGGTTCTTTTTCTTATTCATTATCGTGTCATTTAATAAATTTGTCAATTTTCTCCAAAGGTACACCTCTTTGTTGAGTAATAGCCTGATAATTTCTCTTTTTTTTAAATATTCTTTCCGGAGAAGATAAGAAAGTTTATCTTTGCCCTATAGTAGAGAGTAAATCTGTTTTCTAATTGATGACTAATGATATGAATGATAAACCACAAATAAAATTATCAGAGACAGTGGTGCTGATTGATGCCGCTTTCCTAAATTTCGTAATTACGGATATGAAGAGATACTTCGAAGAGACTTTGCAACGTTCTTTACAAGAGATCGATCTTTCGATGTTGACTACCTATCTGACTTTGGATGCAGGGATTGCGGAAGGAAAAAATGAAGTGCAGTTTCTTTTTGTTTATGATAAAGAGTCGGGTAATCTTGCGCATTGTCGGCCTTCTGACTTGGAGAAAGAGTTGAATGGAGTTGCTTTTCAAAGCCCTTATGGAGAATATTCGTTTGCCAGTGTTCCGTCGGAAGGGATGGTGTCGAGAGAGGACTTGTTTTTAGACTTATTATCCATTGTAGCCGATTCGGCCGATGTGAAAAAAATGATTCTGGTATCTTTCAATGAAGAATATGGAAAGAAAGTGACTGATGCCTTGAATGAAGTACAGGGCAAGGAGATTGTCCAATTCCGAATGAACGAACCGGATACTCCGGTAGCTTATAAATGGGATATGTTGGCTTTTCCTGTCATGCAGGCATTGGGAATCAGAGCCGATGAATTATAGCCATAGCTACCCATTTATTTCAGTCATTAATCGCTAATCACTAATAAGTTAATCACTATTTTCCATGTCCGATTTCCGTTTAAAAGTATTTCAGAGCGTGGCGAAGAATTTAAGTTTCACGAAGGCTTCGCAAGAGCTGTTTGTCAGTCAGCCTGCTATCACTAAGCACATTCAGGAACTGGAAGCTTATTATCAGACTCGTTTGTTCGATCGTCAGGGCAGTAAGATCTCGTTGACTAAGTCCGGAGAACTATTATTGAAACATAGCGAAAAGATTTTGGACGATTATAAACAGTTGGAATATGAGATGCATTTGTTGCATAATGAATATATCGGCGAACTGAAACTGGGTGCCAGTACTACGATTGCGCAATATGTACTTCCTCCTTTGTTGGCGGATTTTATAGCCAAGTTTCCACAAATCAATCTTTCTTTGATTAATGGAAATTCCCGGGGAGTGGAAGCTGCTTTACAAGAACATCGGATTGATTTGGGATTGGTTGAAGGAATCTTCCGTTTGCCTAATCTGAAGTATACTCCATTTTTGCAAGACGAACTGGTTGCTGTGGTTCATACCCATAGTAAATTGGCTGTTTCGGATGAGATCGCTCCGGAAGATTTGCCAAATATCCCTTAGTTTTGCGGGAGAGAGGTTCAGGAACGTTGGATGTGTTTGAACGTTCCCTGTTACGCCATAATTTGAAACTTTCTTCTTTGAATGTATTGATGTATCTCGGTAGTACGGAGAGCATCAAGCTTTTTTTGGAACATACAGATTGTATGGGAATTGTTTCTATCCGTTCTGTTTATAAGGAACTGGTTGCCGGTAATTTTCGTGTGGTTGAGATAAAAGGAATGCCCATGCAGCGCGAGTTTAATTTTGTGCAACTGCAAGGGCAGGAGGGAGGTTTATCTCAAGCTTTCATGCGATTTGCCGGGCATCACAGTAAGAGTTTGTAATCAAACCTCTTCCATACGGACTAATTCCCAGCCGCAGAATTGTATGACAATGCAGTGAAGTTGAGTTCCCTGACATAGTTGGCGAACTTTCGGACCGGCAGCATAACCATGAATTTGTTCAACGGCTTCCTGCCATTGTGCGGTGCCTTGGGTGTCGTATTTTTCTTTCGGCAGATATTTTAATTCCAAGATATAGCTATGCGCTACTTCTGCGTAACGTTGCAGATCGGGCATCAGAAACATATCGCAAAAGCCGTGATTCAGTTCTACTTCAGGCATTGTGAGGTAGTAGGCGTTCACGCTAAGGTAAGCGGTGAAGAATCCCTGAATGTTACGTTCGCCCTCAATGCTGCTGCGTACGGAAGTATTCTCCTTATAAGCTTGGGCTATGAATTCCAATGCCGGTCGCCATTGTCCGTCAAAAGCCATATCATTGAATAAAATCTCTATATCTATCAGGTTGATATAATGGTGATTCTGATATTCTTCCAGGATATATTCATAATATTGTTTACGGACATTCGTGTTGGGAATTCCCAGGATAGTCAGATTTCCACGTGTTCCGATGATAGTTAGCATACCATAATAAAATAATAGGCTGGGGAATATTTCCGGATTCGTAATTTGATCGGCAGAAAAAGACTGGTATAGGTTAGTCATGATTTTCCCTTCTTCGGCAATTCGTTTGATAACACCTTTGCGGTTACCGTCAAGACGGTCAAGTTGAATCAGTTTTTTCATCTTATTGTAGTCCGTACGGGTATTAGGATCAATCATCTGTTCAGGAGATTCTCCTAACTGAATTCGATTACGTAGGTAATAGAGTACCATGTCGCAATTAAACATTTTAGGATCTGACTTTAGACTTTGGCGAGCAAAACAATAATTATCATACCATGGCTTCATCTCCTGAATCATTTCTTCAATGTCTCCTTGTAACTGCCCTGCTTCCTGATAATATCGGAGCATAGTACGTACGTCTTCTTCAGAAAATCCCAGCATTTGATTAAACAGTGGATTAGTGCTGATGTTCCAACCTATGTTATATCCGCTTGACAAGTCGTCCAAAGTTACGGGGCTGACCCCAATCATGAATATACGGTCGAACATTCCTTTATAATTCTTGAAGGTATCTCTGTAGAATCCGCTGGCATGGGTGATGGCGTGGTATATCTCATTTCCTTTCTCGTTGAGTACGACATTTGTGAAATTGTCATACTCATCTATAATAAGGTATAGGGGATACCCTTGACGGCGTGCTTCATCGTCTAGTATATGCAGTTTATCAATCCCTTTTTTCGCTGTGCTGAAGCGTTCAATAAACTCATCCGTGTAGTATTCACGATAACGGTTCAGAAAGCCATCCAGTTGCACTGCGCTATACGAATCAAATCTTTGCGGCAGTTCATCAATGTTGCCGCCAATCTTGGAAAAGTCAAGATAAAGCATCTGATATTTGCCTTGAAGCGGAGTTGTATTTTGTCCGATCCAGAGATTCCCGAAAAGTTGCTGGAATTTATCTTTCTGTGAAAGGTCATAATATGAACGAAGCATGCTTAGTAGCAGGCTCTTGCCGAAGCGTCTCGGACGGATGAATATCAGATAGTTGGCTTGATCTTCCAACATGGGGATATACATTGTTTTATCCACATAATAGCGGTTTTGCGTGATTACATCCTCAAAATTGGACATACCATAAGGAATTCCTTTTATTGTTCCCATAACTTTTTCAGATTGTTTCTTCTTGTTTTCCAAACAATTAATTACCAAAGATAGTTTTTTTGAAATGGATATTCCATTCTTTTGCGCTTATTTTTTATCTAATTATAAACGCAGTTTTTAACGTCAGGGATTATTCTTCTACTAGAAAAGAAAAGGTTCTTCTTCAAATTCCGTGCTAGTAAAGCTCATTGAAAGGTTGATGGATAAAGGGATATCGGCATATTAGAAATAGCAAATAAATTATCCAAGCTATATGCATCTTA
>NZ_QTMZ01000057.1:0-28279 GCF_003602935.1 Bacteroides sp. AM54-2NS | reverse complement strand
CCCGAAGCCGAAATCCCGGGCAGACGGGATTTCTCCCGTCCCACCTTACCCTATTTTGCAATCTTCCCTCGTCCGCATAGCTATAATAGTTATTGCCTGCCACAATCACATGGTCAACCAAACGGATGTCTAATGTTTCAGCGGCTTTTTTAACTGCTTCCGTCAAGCGGTCATCCGCACTGCTGGGCTTGCGTGCTCCTGATGGGTGGTTATGTACCATGATAAAAGATACGGCGTTATAATACAATGCCTGCTTCATGATAACCCGTATATCCACAGGGGCGGTATTTATCCCGCCGCATGAGATACGGACTTTACGGATGAGTTTGGACGAACTGTTCAGCAACAGCACCCACATCTCTTCAGTAGCTATATCGCACAAAACAGGATGCATCATTTTATAAACATTATTGCTGGATAAAAGCGCAGGACTTTCAACTTGCCCTTCTTTCAGCCGTTTATATAGCTCAATCGCCGCATAAGCGACTTTTTTACGGCTGGGTGTTAGTGTTTCCAGTACATCAGACAAGCACAATCCTTCTATTTCCATCTGTTCATACTTATATTCTTCACGTTTCAGTTTCTCACTGTTCGTCAAGGTATAAATCAACTCGCTGTTTTCCATCACCCGATAAACGTCATTCACTTCAAATACGGTTCTCTTCGTTTTCATACTGCCAAAAATTAAAAGATTAATACTCGCAAACATCGCTTGTCGCCCCAACCATAAATTTTTCCTCAACTGATTGGGAACAGTGCATTGAAGAGAAAGCGGGAAAGACGGATCAGAACGGGATTGAACTGGTAAATACTACCTCCCGGAATGGGAGGATGGAGATTTGGCTTTTCAATATCGGGCGTTCCGGCCACGCCTACCTTCGCAATGTTCCTATCAGTCAGGAAAAAATCATCATACCTCTCTTCCGGCATAGCCGGAGCGTAGAGCGTTAGGGATAGCAGGGAAAAGCCTGGAGGGTAACGAGGACTTGCAACGAATAGCCCGGTCAGAAGGGAACGCCCTGAAAAACTAATTCGGATACAGAAGATGAACAGAACCGCCTTCCAATCATATAAAAAAACGTGAAAATCAACACATACTTCCGAAAAATCTTTTTCCGAAAGTACGTATAGGGCATGTGAAGGGAAAATTTATTTTCCCAGTCATTTCTATGTTATCGCTTTGGGGATATTTAAAGGGGTTAGGAGTTTAGGTCTTTATTATGTATTTTGGTGGATGGTTTTACACAGCCGATACCTTTTATTTAAAAATTTCTCTCTTTTATTTCACTGATATACCGACATATAAAAAAAACAGGGATTACCTATTCCCTTCATTAACGGGTGGACGGTTTTACACAGCTGACAAGTGAAACCGGACGCTTTTACACAACTAAAGCAAAAGGAGTGGACGGTTCTACACAACTAGAAGCAACAAACGGGACACTTCTACACAACTAAAACAGGCAAAGCGGATGACTCCACACATCTAATCACCCCAATAGGGACACTTCTACACAACTAATTCTATAAAAAACCGTGAAACGTGGACGGTTCTACACAGCTGGATCGTCCATGTTCACCGCCCCGTCCGTCTCCGGAGATATGAACTCTTCAGGAGCAGGAGCAACTTCCGTTCCATTGGCACTCTCCAACTCTTCCTGTGCCCATCCTTCCGGAAACCTGCCGAATACAGCCACGAAATCACTGATATATATCTGTTTTTTCTTTTCTACGCTTTCCGGGGAGTTTGCCCATAAAAGGAACTCTTTATACAGTCCGGCATCTTCCTCCACCTCTTTGATCTTCTTCCTCCTGACAGCCATATCCGTGTCCGGGTAGGCAATCTCGACATACAGCCCAAGCAGGTTCTTATAGAATTTCTTCACCACGACAGCATATTGTCCTTCATCAAAATAGTGCAGCGTATGCCTAGGAAACGAGAACAACACGGTATATGCCCATCTCTCATGATCGCCTTTCACAAAAGAGAAATTGAAATTGGTATATTTCAGGTAAGTATTCATCTTTTTCAGTATCGAGGCGACCTTCTTTTTCCGGTCTTTGGGTTCGGCAATCTCTATGCCGAGCTTTTTAGCCAGCTGATCGACTGTCAGCACATAAAAAGGAGCCTCATTCTTGGTGGTCTTATACTTGATCAGGTAAACCATCTTGGAAAGTTCCAGATAGAAATAGCGGTAACGGCTGGGCAGGCTACGGTAATCCTGAAGTTCCAAGAGGTTATAGAGCGAGAACATGAAATTCTTTATCTCCGGGCTTACCACTGCCGAGTACAGCCTTTTCGTTGACTTCTTCGTCTTGAAATCGGTCATTATGTCGAAACGTTTCAAGATCTGCACGAAATTATAGGATGTACGGCCATCCTCGCCAATGGTCGGATAGCAGAGGTTCTCCAATCCCAGTTTATAGAGAGCCGCCTCAAAAACCGTCTCGATAGGATGGCTGATTCTCTGTCCTGCCGTGTCGGTACATACATATTCCGGCTGCATATTCTTTCCGAACATGGCCGCGAGCTGCCGGCTATCCAGCTTGCGCTGCAAGTTGGTACGGTCATACCCCATCTTACGGCAGAAGTCTTCTACGGAGAACCAGGAAGTCCCGAACAAGTCTTTGAGGTGATAGCTGCCCAGGTATATGATCAGATCGAGCATGACATTTCCACCTGCCTCATACAACCGTTCAATCAGCACGGAATTATAGCTTTCCCCAAGCACCCTAGGGACACGAATCAGTTCTTTTGCCATGATAATACTTACAAAATCAATCCTTTCTCTGTTTTCATTGCCACAAAGATAGGCATACCGGCCAACATACGCGTCATAATTATCAATCAGTTTTAACGGTATGACCGGTATGGGAAAAGGAGAAGTACTTTCCTGAAGAATGCTTTATCCGCCCTTCATCAGAAAGAAAGCATCTTACACCTGTACCCCATAGACATCCTATATTACTTTTTCAGTTCTTCCGATAAAAAGGAACGGTCTATCAATACTTGCACCAATGGTTTCTCTTTGACAAACTCATCAAGCTCACGCTTTATCAATTTATTGCCCAACCCTATGCGTCGTCCAAATTCCTCGAAATCCTTCCGCCCTACCTGATGAGCAATTTGACTCCACATTGTCATCTGTAATCGACTCAACCCTCGGTCTAAGGTGTAGATCGTTAGGTTATCAGTACAGCGAAATCATCCGTTCTCTCATGAGTATCTACTTCTGTGGTGGCTCATGTATTGAGGATGTCACTACTCATTTGATGAACCATCTCTCGCTTCATCCGACACTTCATACTTGTAGTTCTGATACTATCCTCAGAGCGATAAAGGAACTGACGCAAGAAAACATCTCATACACATCAGATACGGGTAAGAACTACGATTTCAACACGGCTGACACTCTCAATACTTTACTGCTCAATTGTATGTTTGCATCTGACCAACTGAAAGAGGGTGAGAAGTATGATGCAAAGCCTACATACAAGAAGTTCTCTGGTTATCGCCCTGGCGTGGCGGTTATTGGTGACTTGATTGTTGGCATTGAGAATAGCGATGGTAACACAAAAGTTCCATTTCATGGCACGTTTTCTCGCCATGGCAGAGCTTAAGTAAACTTAGCTCTGCTCATCTGGCTTAACGAAAACCTTCGTTTCATCAGAAGGACACGCTGAAGAGGTTCTTTGAGAGATTTGAACAGAACAGGCTCACTATCAATCGTTTCAGAGCTGATTGCGGATCATGTTCCGAGGAAATCGTGGAGGAAATAGAGAAACACTGCAAGTCCTTCTATATCCGCACTAACCGCTGCAGTTCGCTCTACAATGACATATTTGCTCTCAGAGGCTGGAAGACTGAGGAAATCAATGGCATTGAGTTTGAATTGAACTCTATCCTTGTTGAGAAGTGGAAGGGTAAAGCATACCGACTTGTGATTCAAAGACAGAAACGGATGGATGGTGTGCAGGATCTTTGGGAAGGAGAATACACATACCGTTGTATCCTGACTAACGACTATGAATCTTCCGTAAGAGAAATTGTCGAGTTCTATAACCTTCGTGGAGGAAAGGAACGTATCTTTGATGATATGAACAATGGTTTCGGGTGGGACAGATTGCCCAAATCCTTCATGGCCGAGAACACTGTGTTCCTTCTTCTTACAGCACTTATCCGTAACTTCTACAAGGCCATTATCCAAAGACTTGACGTAAAGAGGTTCGGACTCAATGCAACAAGTCGCATAAAAGCGTTTGTCTTCAGGTTTATCTCTGTACCAGCCAAGTGGATCAGGACATCAAGGCGGTATGTGCTGAATATCTATACCTGTAACAATGCTTACGCAGATATTTTTCAGACTGATTTTGGATAACGCCTACAACTTATGGGTATGATACTGCGTATTGTCTCAAGTCGCATTGTGGGGTAAGGGGATGTTGTAGGCAGAAGTGGGTGTTTCTGCCTCAATTTATCTGATAATTCAGTAATGAGAGGACGTGTACACGCAAGAAGGACGTTGAAGGGCTTAGTTGCGGATTTGAGGCAGGTAAGAAAATACAAAGAATTAACAGCAACCGAGAAACTGAAATACCGTATCGCAGTGAAAATGACGGCAGCCGACTACTTCCGCCTGCTGACACGATCGCATGAGGCGGGCGTATCACCAAGCGAGTACATGAGGGAATGTTTCCGTAACGGTCATGTGAAAGAACGGCTGTCGGAGGAACATGCCGGATACATCCGCCAACTCTGCGGCATGGCTAACAATCTCAACCAGCTTGCGCGTAAGGCAAACGCCGGAGGCTTCCACGATGAACGGTGGGACTGCAAGGTGGCAGTGGCAAGGATTCATGAACTTATAACCAAGATAGGGATATGATGGCGAAAATCGTAAAAGGAAGCGACTTCAAGGGTGCGGTGGATTACATCATCGACAAGAAGAAGGATACGCAGATAGTAGCAAGCGAAGGCTTGTTTATGGAAAATCTGGAAACTATCGCCATGAGTTTCAATGCCCAGTCACGGATGAACGATAAGGTGACAAAACCTGTCGGACATATCGCGTTGAGTTTTTCCAAAGAGGATGAGTTACGGCTGACGAACCGTATCATGGCAGGCATCGCGCTTGAATATATGGAACGGATGGGAATCAAGAATACGCAGTTCTTCATCGCCCAGCATTTCGACAAGGAGCATCCGCACGTGCATATTGCTTTCAACCGCATAGACAACAACGGCAATACCATATCGGACAGGCACGAGCGTCTGCGCAGTACCCGCATCTGCAAGGAATTGACCTTGAAATACGGCTTGCATATGGCTGGCGGAAAGGACAATGTCAAACGCAACCGCCTGAAAGAGCCAGACAGGACGAAATATGCGCTTTACGACATCATCAAAATGGAAGTCGGCAGATGCGGCAACTGGAACGTGCTTATCGCCAACCTGAAACGGCAGGGAGTGGAAGTACATTTCAAGCATAAGGGGCAGACCAGCGAGGTGCAGGGTGTTGTATTCTCCATGAATGGCTACCATTTCAACGGCTCCAAAGTGGACAGGCGTTTCAGTTATTCCAAGATTGACGCGGCTTTGCAGCACAACAGATGCAGGGAACGTATGGGAATAACAGCCGGAATATATGAAACGGCTACACCAAGCGCACCGTCCGGCACGGCACAAAGCGAGTTGTTCAACGGCTCTTGGGGATTGCTAAAAAGCAGTGGCTCATCTTATAACACTGCTGATGCGGAAGCCAATCAGGAAATGGTGGATATACTTCGCAGAAGGAAGAAAGTTAAGCGCAAGAGAGGTGTTGGGTTCTAATATTCTGTACTAATCCAATTCTCACGACACTTGCGCTCTATATTCATTCGGAGTGTAACCTACCTCTTTCTTGAACAGTCGGGTAAAATGTTGCGGGTACTGAAAACCGAGATTATAGGCGATTTCATTAACGGTGTCGTCTGTAGATGCAAGTTCCGTCTTGGCTATTTCAATAGACTTGTCATGAATGAAATGCAGGGCGGTTGAACCTGTTTCTTTTTTCAATAAATCACTGAAATAGTTGGGCGAGAGGCAGAGCTTGTCTGCACAATACTGTACAGTGGGCAAGCCTATCCGTTTAGCAGCCCCATCATGGAAGTATTCGTCAAGCAACCGCTCAAATCTTGCGAGGATGTCTCGGTTTTGGTTGTCGCGTGTGATGAACTGACGGTCATAGAAACGTGTGCAGTAATCAAGGAACGTCTTGATGCTGTCTGTGATGAGGTTCTTGCTGTGACGGTGTATCGGATGGTTCAATTCATATTGAATCTTGTGGAAGCAATCCATGATGATTTGCCGTTCTTCCACACTAAGGTGCAATGCCTCGTTTGTCTCGTAGGAAAAGAACGAATATTCACGCATTATCCGCCCGAGAGGTGTATTCCGCAGCAGGTCGGGATGGAACATAAGCAGGTAGCCATCTGGTTGGAACTGCATGCCGTCATCTTCCGCACCGAACACCTGTCCGGGCGCGATAAATATCAGTGTGCATAATTATTCCTAAGTCTGTGAAACCGGAACGCATGAAGCAGAATCTCGACATATTAGACTTCACCCTGTCGGCCGACGACATGGCACGGATAAAGACGCTGGATACCGACAAGCCTTTCTTACTCGGCTCGCACGAAGATCCAGAAATCGTAAAATGGTTCATGCAGTACAAAAACGCCTGAACATCAACAACCATATTTCGATAGCCGCTATCGACTATATTAAGAAGTTATTCGTATATGCCTTTATTGTAATCCGTCATGTACTGAGTAAATGTTTTGCCTGTTTGCTGTTTGAAGAAGCGCATGAGATGGCTCGGATCAGAGAAATTGAAATCATCCGCCATTTCACTGACAGTGCGGTTGGAGAATAGCAATTCGTTCTTCAGTTCCTCAAGCAGACGTTGTTTTATCAAATGGGTAGCTGATACTCCGAATTGGGCTTTTACTGAGTTATTGAGTGTGATGCGACTGACATGAAGCATGTCTGCATATTCCTGCACCCGCTGGTGGGTGCGGATATTCTGTTCCAACAAGTCCTTGAACCGAAAAGCGAAATTGTTTTTAGCAATTTCAGCGGGCAAGCAATAGGCGGCAGCGTATGTACGATTGATAATCAGCAAAAGATAATATAGTAAGGAAACAATGATATTGTACGTATCGGACACTGGATTCATCAGCTCATACTTAATCTTTCCGAGCAGCCGCATATATTCCTTCATTTCGTCATGTGTGGCATTGATGTAAGGCGGCGTATCTGTCTGGTAACAATACAAAAGGCGAAAAACGAAGAACTTGTCGGCGATAAAAGTACGCATGAAATCTTCGCGGAATATAAGGAACGTGTAATCCAACGCCGTCTCATCTACATGCCACTCTTGTTGCTGATGGGGTGAAAGCAGGAGAACCATGCCGTCGCGCAGTTCAATCTTGCGGAAGTTCAGTAGCAAATATCCGTTTGCCTTACGGAAAAAGTAGAAGCTGAAGAAGTCTGTCTTAAACCGCTTGTTTTCTGTCAGCACAAGTCCGATGTCCTTGTTTATGGCAGTATTGATGTAAAAATCCACGCCGCAGCGTGTCTTGTTGAACGGTACGCTGACCAGTCGATCAGGGTTGATTATCTCGTCCATATCCTTGTCGTTTTTGCAAAGATAATAATTTCATTTATCAAAATGGCATAATTACCGTTTTTTCAGGCATAGATGTTTCGCCGGATTCTTCCGAACTTTGCACCCGTAATCAATAACAAGACATATAGTCATGAAAAAGACATCTACAGTACAATTGGTGCGCAATGCCACCTTGAAAATCAGGTATGCGGGACACACCATGCTAATTGACCCCGTTTTAGCCGACAAAGGCACTTTGATATCGGCCCTCGGTGTGAATAAAACACCGAGGGTACACCTCACCATCCTATTCAGGATATTATCGGAGGCGTGGACATGGTGCTCCTGACCCACAATCACATCGACCATTACGAGCCGAGTGTCCCCACACATTTGCCCAAAGAAATTCCTTTCTACGTTCAGCCCCAGGACGCGGACGCCATCAGAAACGACGGATTTACAAATGTGATACCCATCGAAGAAATAAAAACAATAGACGGCATATCCATTTACCGCACGACCGGACATCATGGTTTCGGGCAGATCGGGCAGATGATGGGACCTGTATCAGGTTATGTGCTAAAAGCCGAGGGCTTCCCGACCGTTTATATAATGGGTGACTGCCGATGGGAAGCATGTATCCGAGACACCGTGGAACGGTTCAATCCTGACTATATCGTGGTAAACTCCGGAGGTGCAATCTTTCCCGAATTTTCCAAAACGGACGGTCCTATCATCCCCGACGAGAACGAAGTGATGCAGATACTTGACGAATTGCCTTCGCATATCAAGCTGATAGCCGTACACATGGATGCCATCGACCATTGCCAGACCACCCGTGCAATTCTGCGCAATGAGGCAACGCATCACGAAGCCGACATGAGCCGGCTGATTATCCCGGAGGACGGAGAAACAGTTGTGTTATGAGTGTCTGCATTAAATCCCTGATAAAAAACATGAACATAGTGGTAGGGTGCACTATAGGATGCCCTTACTGCTATGCCCGTAACAACTGCCGCCGTTTCCACATTACCGACGACTTTTCCGTGCCTGAATACATGGAACGAAAACTGCGCATCATCGATACGTCCCGTCCTCATGTGTGGCTCATGACAGGAATGAGCGATTTCTCCGATTGGAAGCCTGAATGGAACGCAGAAATTTTCGAGCGGATCAGCAGCAATCCCCAGCACGCCTATATCTTTCTGACGAAGCGCCCTGACAAAATCAGTTTCTCCTCTGACGACGAGAACGTATGGATGGGCGTGACCGTTACGCGCAGTTCCGAGAAAAGGAGGATTGATGATTTGAAAAAGAATATCAAAGCACGACACTACCATGTCACGTTTGAACCTCTCTTCGATGATATCGGCGAGATTGATTTCGAGGGAATTGACTGGATTGTCATAGGCACAGAGACCGGAAACCGAAAAGGAAAGTCATATTCGCGCCCCGAATGGGTGCTTAGCATTGCAGAACAGGCAAAGGCTCATGGCATACCGGTGTTCATGAAAGAGGATTTGCTGCCGATTATGGGCGACGAAAGAATGATTCAGGAATTGCCGGAACAATTTACCAGACGAATACAATGAATATGGATACAATAAAGGAAATAGATGTAAAGAGTGTAATGACCAAATCCTCTCTGCCGGTGGGAGGATATTCGGTCAACCCTTATGTAGGGTGTCCCCACGCCTGCAGGTATTGCTACGCATCGTTCATGAAACGGTTCACCGGGCACACCGAGCCGTGGGGTACGTTTTTAGATGTAAAAAACTGGAAGCCGATAACGAATCCTCATAAATACGACGGTGAACGTGTTGTAATAGGGTCTGTGACGGACGGTTACAATCCGTATGAAGAAGAATTCCACCGTACCCGAAGGCTGCTCGAAGAGCTGCGAGGAAGCGATGCCGAGATTATGATATGCACAAAGTCCGATCTTGTCCTTCGCGATCTCGACCTGTTGAAGAGTTTTCCCAAAGTGACTGTGTCATGGTCTGTCAATACGCTCGACGAGCAGTTCTGCGCAGATATGGACAACGCCGTAAGCATTGAACGCCGTCTGAAAGCGATGCGTCAGACATACGAGGCAGGTATCCGCACCGTATGCTTCGTCTCGCCCATATTCCCCAGAATAACAGACGTAAAGGCAATAATAGAGGAGGTAAAAGATTATGCTGATTTAATCTGGCTTGAAAACCTGAATTTACGCGGGCAGTTCAAAGGCGGGATAATGACGTATATCCGTGAGAAGTATCCTGACCTCATACCGCTTTACGAGGAAATTTACAATAAAAAAAGGCTTGAATACTGGCAGGCATTGGAGCAGGACATTTCAAATTACGCCAAGGAGCAGGGCTTCCCGTATCGTATAAACGATCTGCCATACGGACGCTCGGAAAAAGGCAAACCTGTCATCGTAAACTACTTCTACCACGAAAAAATACGATTGACAAAATGAGGCTATGCCGGACTGATGCAGAAAAGTTGTAGCGCGGATAAAAGCACCATGTATGTGGATAATATCCGGCAATCTTCCGAGCGTATGCGGGAGATGCTCAACACGCTGCTGGATTTCTTCCGTCTGGACAACGGCAAGGAGCAACCCAACCTTTCCCCTTGCAGGATTTCCGCAATCACGCATATTCTTGAAACGGAGTTCATGCCCATTGCCATGAACAAGGGGCTGACTTTGATAGTGGAGAGCCACACCGATGCGGTGGTTTTGACCGACAAGGAACGTATCCTGCAAATCGGCAACAACTTGTTGTCAAACGCCATCAAGTTCACGGATAACGGTAGTGTATCATTGGCAGCGGATTATGATAACGGTTTGCTGAAACTTATCGTTGAAGATACCGGTACGGGCATGACCGAAGATGAGCAACAACGAGTATTCGGTGCATTTGAACGTCTTTCAAATGCCGCCGCAAAAGACGGCTTCGGATTAGGCTTCCTGCAACCAGCCGTTATCCAACAGCCGGGTTAAATGCGTCCTCCCTATCTCGGCCGTCCCTTGCAGGACGACACAGCGGTCTTTCTCCTGGAGCTTTCTTAATTCCTCCAGTGAAGCCGCCATTTTCTCCGCCATTGTTGCCATAACCGTTTTTATTTAGATTCTGATTATTTTCGTGCAAATACTCGTTTTTAGACACGTGTAAATACTCGTTTTTAATTATGTGCATTTACTCGTATTTGTTGCAAAAATACAATATTTGTTCCGATAATCAGCTACTAATGAAGTCTTTTTTTACTTGTTGTATCGTCGAAACGGCCTTTCCCGTGAGCTTCGCCACGTTCCGGATCGAGTAGCCTTTCTTTAACAAGGCGATCGCTCCCGGTATTCCTCTTTCCTCTGTTCGGCCGTTTTCCGGCTTCCCGGCTTCCGTCCCAGCCTGCCCCCTTTCTGGATGTACAACTCCCGTCCGCTATTAAGGCGGTCGATGATCCCCTGGCGTTCGATCGCGGCCAGTTCCCCCAACAGGGTAGTGATCAGAGAGGACAAGGGGTTTACCGTCTTGTCCGGCCGTAACGTTTCCAGGTTCAGGTTTTGAATATACACGCATATTTTATGCGTGTGCAGCGTATCGAGTGACTTTAGGATCTCCAGGGTTGAACGCCCCAGGCGTGAGATCTCGGTCAGCAACAACATATCCACCCGGTTCTGCGGATCTGTGCAGTATTCCAGGCAACGGCTTAAAACCGGGCGTTCGATATTGGCCTTTCGTCCGCTTATCTTTTCCTCAAAGACCGCCGTCACCTCGTACCCCCGTCCGGCTGCGAACCTCTCCAGATCGACAACCTGCCGTTCGGTCGATTGCCTGGCCGACTGCGAGCTTACACGTGAATAAATAACCACATTCATCCCTTTTGCTTTTGTTCTTCCTTATCTATTGTTTTAATCACCTTATCCACCTCTTTCAAGGAGGCATTATTTCCGGATCTATCCAAAAAAGAAATTCGCTAATTAACCTATAATTACTATCTTTGCATTGTAATGCTTGGTAAAGCCTCTGTTATCAAAACACGTAACCAAGTCAAGGATATACCCGTTCATCAAGAACGGGTTTTTCTTTTGCGACAGCCCATTCATAAGACAAAGGATATTATAACAGGTCAGTAATCACAGCCGCCGGAATATCCAGCTTTGAGAAAGCGAACATCTTTTTCCCCAGATCCTTTAACGAGGCTCCGATATGGTACACGTCCGTTTCATCAACGATCAGGAAACGGTCGTGACTGTCCCGGTACGTCCTGATGTCGATAGGTGGGTACTGGCTGTTATGCCTGTCAAGATCAAGTTGGAGTTGCTGCGTGATACGCTGGGTGTAAATGGTGGCCGAGACACCGACGCTGCGTTTACTCAACATGAGCAAGACCGTTTCGTCCACATAGTTGTCGATAAGCACGATCGAACGCCTGGCCGACTTTACCAGATCGGTAGCGAACTTGTACGCATCGAAAATCTGGCCGTTATAAAAAATGCCTTCGACCGGGGGCAAGGCAGTACGCACAAAAAAATCTATCTTCTCGGTATGTTGAGCGACAGTCCTTTCAAGTTCTGACAAACGTTTATTAATGGAATACCCTTTTAAAAGATAGTCCTTTAAAACCTTATTCGCCCATTGCCTAAATAAAATACCTCTTTTACTATTGACACGAAACCCAATGGATATGATCGCATCCAAATTGTAATAAGTCAGATTGCGCATCACTTGCCGTTTGCCTTCCTGTCGAACTGTTCGGAAATCCCGAACAGTTGAACTTTCCTCTAATTCTTTCTGATCATATATGTTTTTTATATGCTCGCTTATATTTGCTTTGCTGGATTGAAAAAGATCCACAATTTGCGCCTGTGTCAGCCAAACGGTTTCATCTTCCAGCCTCACTTCCAACTTGACCGCTTCATCCGGCTGGTATAATATGATTTCTCCCTGTTCCATTACTTATTTACCTTTTCTTAATTCATCAAGCCTCTGCATCGCACCGCTGAACTTCTCACTAAACATCATATCATCGGGCAAAACAAACCAGGTGGGAATACCTCTCGACTGTGGATTACCTATACATTCATCTTGCCCGTTCTGTTTGCGGTAATCGTCCCATTCACTATAAGCGATGTTCCAACGAATACCTAATTTATAGGTATTTTCCCATTTAATAATAGCCAGTGAATAGGCCGGATCATCTTTGCCGTCATAAATCACTTCTACAACTTCAACCATCCCTTTAGGGGAATTTATAAACTTCGGATTTTTATACGAATAAGTGCTCATGTCTTTTATTTTTTATTTATAGCACACAAAGATACTCAAAAACAAATATATACATATATACATACGTATGATTAACGTATAAAAACATTTATGGTTATTCTAATCTTTGATTAATTCCGGTACAGAAACAAAACGTACCGAAAGGTGGAAACCGGATTTATTTCGGTACGCTTCCCCGATCGGCACAAAAAACACGCAAAAAACGAAAAATACTACTTTTAGTATTTTAGTATATTAGTTTTTGACTATATTTGCGGACATGACAACCATTTAAAAAACTGAATTTATGAGCAAAGCAAAAGTAATCTCCGTATTGAATCACAAAGGGGGAGTAGGAAAGACTACAACCACGATCAACCTGGGCGGCGCGTTACGTCAAAAAGGGTACAAGGTTCTTTTGATCGACCTTGACGGACAAGCCAACCTGACCGAATCGCTGGGCTTCTCCGCGGAGCTTCCCCAAACGATCTACGGTGCGATGAAAGGCGAATACGACCTGCCGATCTACGAGCATAAGGGCGGTCTTAGCGTCGTTCCCTCCTGCCTGGATCTCTCGGCCGTTGAAACGGAGTTAATCAACGAGGCCGGGCGGGAACTTATCTTAGCCCACCTTATCAAGGGCCAAAAGGAAAAATTCGATTATATCCTGATCGACTGCCCCCCCTCGCTGTCGCTGCTCACGCTTAACGCACTGACGGCCTCGGATCGGTTGATTATCCCGGTTCAGGCTCAATTCCTGGCAATGCGTGGAATGGCCAAACTTATGCAGGTCGTCCACAAGGTGCAGCAACGTTTGAACTCGGATCTTTCGATAGCCGGGGTTCTGATAACCCAGTACGACGGAAGAAAGAACCTGAACAAGAGCGTTTCGGAACTGGTACAGGAAACATTCCAGGGCAAAGTGTTCAGCACCCATATACGCAACGCCATTACGCTGGCCGAAGCCCCGACACAAGGGCAGGATATTTTTCACTATGCCCCCAAATCTGCCGGGGCAGAGGACTACGAAAAGGTATGTAACGAACTGCTAACAGAAATAAAGTAACCATATGGCAAAGAAGAACGATTTAAAAAACAGTATGTCGGCCGGGCTGACCGGGGGATTAGACAGCCTGATCCAATCCACGGCCGGGCAAAAAGAGGCTCAAAAGCCGAAGAAAGCGAAAACCGTGCATTGTAATTTTGTCATGGACGAAACCTATCACCAGAACTTAAAGCTGATCGCGATCCGCAAAGGCGATTCGCTAAAATCGGTATTGCAAGAGGCTATATCTGACTACTTGGATAAAAACAGTTCCCTGCTATAACAGCGTATCGGGAATATACAGGGCAAACACTCCACAAAAGAAATTCTCCAGGAAAAAGGTACGCAAAAAGCACCCCTACACATCAAAAAGTATATTGAAAATGCGATTCCCTATAAAGAACCCGTTGGCGGGATTAATCTTGCGTATGTTTAACCTGCCAACGGGTACGATATTGATAAACTTTTTGTTTAAGGTTTAACGTTTACGTTGCTATTTGCATCAACCCATTCTGTTGTCTCTGCATTAAACTGGATCGGATTCAACACAGCCTCTCCCTGATCAGTATAACCACCACCGAAAATCAACGTGTAGATATGACGCTTGCCCGCTACCCATGTATCTCCGAACGGAACATAAATTGTTCCGTAACTATCTGCTGAACCCAACAGATAACCTCCGGACTGCTGGATTTTGCAGGTGATCGACAGGTAACATTGATGCGCACCGTCGGCTTTTATCTTGGTATTGGTGGCTTCTTCGGAAACTTTCCATGCTGTCAGCTTCTGTGGTATATTCAGCATAGGAGTTTTTTCGGAAATATCGGTAGCTGTGGTATTACTATTGACCTCGATGGATTTGCCTTGCACTACGGTAATAAAACCTCCTCCTGTAGAGCTTTCAGGCCAATCACCCACAGCCCAACTTCCCGTTCCATCGGCTGTCGCAGGCAATGTGTAGACGCCGCCCATTTTTACATTAAAAATCTTGATGTCCTTTATATTCACCTGCATGTTATCGTATTCGGTCTTTGCTTTGAATACGACCTGTGACAGAATATGCTTGAAGTTAAATTTCACTACTCCGTTGTTCTTGTCTTTTGTCTGGCCTTTGGCTATGGCATACATCACGTCGTAGTTTTCATGAGCATTGATACCAGATCCATACTCATCGGAGCAGGAATAAGTTATCTTTTGAGTATCCTTGGTGGCTTCCCACATATAACTCCACTGCATGGCTTCATCAACCGTTCCGGGATTGAACGCGTAAAAGTCCAAAGGCTCGGTAGGCCAATAACGAAGATCGCCCGCATTTTTATAATCCCACTTATTATCTTTGTACACGATATTCACTCCGTCATGTCCAAATTCCGTGTCGACCTTTCCCATGAAGGCAGTACCATCCGCCGTAAAAGCGAACACGTCGAAATCGGTGTTCTTCAAGTTGGTGTTGGTAGTAGGGGTAGCCCTCGTTTCCGCCGCATTACTTAACACGTTAAAACCAATCGCATTTCGTGAGGAGGTTTCCACATTCGCAATCTCCTCGTCTGAGCAACCCATGAGTAGTGCTCCAAAGATTGCCCAAAGCATTACTGTACTTTTTTTCATAAATAAAAATAAATTAAATTGATACATATAATTAATAAACTCGATTACTTAATAGTTGACATAGCGTTTACCCGGCATCCAATCCGCACTGAAAACTCAAATATCCGTTTATAACACTATATCCACATTCACATCATCCCAATCATCAACGTCCACATCAAATCCCGCACCGTCACTTCCCGGCTCGAATGGTACCTCATAATCAAAATTCAACACCAGATGCACATCACCGACATGCCCCGCTACCGGGACATCATGCACTTGGTCGCTCACGTCCTGTTCCAATACAGACATGCTGCCGGAACGGTTCTTGAGATACAGCCGGAAAACATTGGGCTCTCCTTCAAGTGCGGAATGTCCAAACGTATAGAATCCGCCTATAATCTGATTCCGTGAAACCATTCCATCAAAGAGCAGGCTCTCCGAAAGACCGGCGGGCAAACTGTCGCCGGACATGTTAAGCGAGCCGGACATGCCGGAAAGAGCGGCCCGCAAATCCGCCACCCTATCCAGTCCCCGAAGACCGTTCACCTCATACGTGTAGTGACATACCATGTTTACGGGAGTTAGCCGTACTATCTCCGCGCTTCCTCCCGGAATGTCCTTGAGGATAACTCCGTCTATATGGTCGCCACACAGCCAGGGTGGGGTGACAGCCATTGTCCGGTTATCCGGTGACCGAACATCACGCGTATCGGCAGTAAAAAGCGTGTAACTGCCGTTTCCTTTCCAAACCATCCCGTCGGTATCGTAGTTGAAGCAAATTACCCGGTAATCATTCTCGGGGAGCTCCACTTCCCCCCCCTCTCCTCCGGGGAAATCAAATATCCACGTGTTGCTTTCATCATCGGTCGGATAAAATACGACCTCATGCCTTCAGGCTTGTCATGATTGGAAATCTTGGTCCAGTCGAATATTACCCGCACCGTGGCAAAGTGCGGATGATCGTAACATAAATCCTTATGCTCACAAGCCGTCAGTCCTATCCATAAAAATATGAACACCAGACTAAAGCGTATCCGTATCACTGCCTGCCTCCTTTCTTCCGGCTATAATTCCCCCGCCCGATCAACCACACCAAAGAGATACCCGCCTTGGTCGGGCCGAACCAGCGGCGGTTTTTAGTGGTCTGCCATACATAGTGACCGTCCAAAGGGATGTACTCCTTGTACGATCCTCCAAGGTAGCCGATTCCCAACGTGAAATCCACATTGAACCGATGTCCCACAGGTAACGAGTAGCCGTAAGCCACGCCTCCCCCGTAACTCCATTTATCCCCCAAGTAACCT
Organism: Bacteroides sp. AM54-2NS; assembly: GCF_003602935.1. Classification (NCBI taxonomy): domain Bacteria; kingdom Pseudomonadati; phylum Bacteroidota; class Bacteroidia; order Bacteroidales; family Bacteroidaceae; genus Bacteroides; species Bacteroides sp. AM54-2NS. The sequence continues at coordinate 11,430 of NZ_QTMZ01000057.1, read as the reverse complement.
TTCCCACCCAATTCGAAATCATAGGTGACGATCTGCCCGTACAATCCGACATGATGCCCGGAAAACGGTTTTTCCACCGCTCTCCGACCGAACCAGCGGCGCAACTCCACATCTCCCCCATAGATACGCCAATAATTATGCTTCCGATCACTTTTCCACCAGGCATACATCCAATTCCCGGCCACAGACCAGTTCTTCCCCAAACAGAACTCAACCCCGATGTCAGGTATCAAAACAGCGTCATAAAGCAAGTTTGTTTTCACCGCCATGCAAAACGGCCGTTTCTTTACCGGAGCTATGACGGTAACGGTATCACGGATGCACAACGTATCACGTGTATGTATATATACCGTATCTCTGACGGGATTTATCGGATCACTATCATAGCATATTTTCACCATCGACGAACGAAGTTCGGAAAATGGAATTTATACAAATATGAGTATGGCCTCCCCCCCTTTCAGTCTTTTCAGTTCTCCCCCCCAATAAGGGCTGTCCTGGTTTTCCAAACGTACGATCTTCTCCAACAAACGAGGACATCCTCCCTCTCCGGAACATTCACATCCGCTCTCACCATCGTTATAAGTCCGTTCCAGTCACTTCCCGAAAAATGAAAATCCTTCTCCAATACCGGAATCTTTATATAAGGTGATATATACCGCCACAAAACCTCTGCTCGTTTTTCAGACAGCCTTCCATTCAACAGCCCCCCTCCTTCCGGGGAAGCTCCTCCTATTATTTGAATTTTCCTGATAAGACGGACGGAGTCGTTCAATGCGGAACAGATTTTAGCAAACCGCTCCATCTCGTTCCCATTGTCAAGTAAACATGTATCTATATTTACCTTTCCTTGATGAAAATAGATCCTTACCGAATCACGCTTCTCCTGAGCGGATATTTCTCCGCTTATACTCAACACGAGCACGAACAATACACATTTAATATAAAAAAAACATCTTTTCGTCATTTAATCATTTGTTAATATGACAATCCAAACCCAGGCTTTTACACCCCCTGAATTTCAACCGCTAAAGATATGCACTTATAAACCAACCTCCAAAGCAAAAAACAAGTATTTTAAACTTATAAATACTTAAAAAGACAACCACACAACAGCTACAACACTTACCACAGCAGCCAATCACGCTTACACAACAATTAAAAACACTTAACATCATAAAGAAAAGTACTTAAACATACAAAAAAAAAAAAAAAAACAGTTATTTTTGCAGGAAACATTATACTTAATAACACTTAAAACAATAAAACACATGAAAATCAGCACAAAAGCCGCTACTTTTCTAAGTTCAATAAAAACTCAAACTTACGACAAAAAAGAAAGAGAAATGATAATAACGTATCAACAAAAACGTGTCTTTCATCTATCCCTGCTCATGCTGGCCTTATGCGCACCCATATACATATATTCAGTTCCATTTCCTAATGAACAGTTTTATTATATTAACAGCGTATTATTCCTGTTTATCATTATGTGCACTCTCGCTTATTTTAAAAAGAGAGTAAATCTGACCACGACCTTTTCCATTATACTGATAGCCATACATATCGAGATTTTTATCGAAATAATTTATTGCTCAATATGTAGCGGATATGAATATAGTTATCAAAGAGCATTGATAATGAGTAACATTAGTATCTCTCTCTTATTTACCATGCTTTCCATCTGTGCCTATATGAGTAATATCTCCATCCTATTGTCCTCCCTTACCATAGCTTCCTATACAATCTGCACACTTATCACCGACGAACCGTTCCTATACAGTTATCTGCCTTTGATCATCATCATATACACCATGATCCCCTTATTAGGAAGATCCTTACACAGTAATATCAGCAGCTTGCTAAAAAGTAGCAACTTGCTAAAAGAGGAAGAGGAAATGCTTTTGAAACGTCTCCAAATGAAAAAGGAAGAACTATTCGCGTTCGCCGAGTTGTTAAGCGAGAATAACCCGGAAGAAAAGACAAGCTCCCTGTTAAGCATAATAGGGGAACAATCCAAAGAAAATCTTTTTACAGCCCTTGCCGCATACCAGAAAAAGGAAAAAAGTAAACTTGATACAATCAGGAGAATATATCCCAATTTATCCCCGTCCGAATTAAACATCTGCCGTTTAATACTGCAAGACAAGACCGTCAGCCAAATATGCGAATTATTACATCGGAGTAGCGGAAACATAACCAGCCAACGAGCGAACATACGTGCCAAACTCGGACTGAAAAAAAGCGACAATTTAAAAGAAGCATTACAAGAACGCATGAGGCTGTATGAAGAAGAACACCGGCAAGAGGACTTTTCAGCCATGCGTTAGGGATTGCAGAGTAAAGCCCACAGCCTTTAGGCGAGGACTTGCAACGGAAAGCCTGACCGTCCCACAGGAACGCCCAAAAGAAAAAGAATCCCCCGAACATTCATCCGGGGGACATCCAAGCCGTCACATCAATTATAATACAGATTCAGATCATCCGTGCCAATCTCCTTTCCGTCCCGGAAAACAAGGCGTAAATCAATCCTCTCTCTGTTTTCATTGCCACAAAGATAGACATACCGGCCAACATACGCATCATACTTATCAATCAGTTCTAACGGTATGACCGGCATGGGAAAAGGATACACCTATATTGCATATAGCGGAAAATTTGTAAGATTACCCTGTACTTTATAAGGCAACATAGAAAATCTCTCCGCATGCAATTCCGGTCTTTTTCCCAGTAATGCTGTCAACGAATTGGCCCGGACATTCCCTTCGGCCTTCACTTCTATCGGCACCATTTGGGCATTACGTTGAATAACAAAATCCAACTCAAGACGCGAATTGTCTGTGTTATGGTAATAAATCGGTGACACGCCCTTACTTTTCATCTGCTGCAATACATACTGTTCAGTCATTCCTCCCTTGTATTCCTTAAATATGTCGTTTTTAATCAAGACTTGGGCCGGATCTGTCTTGACCATAGCACCCATAAGCCCCAAATCAACCATATAGAGTTTGAAAGCCGACAGGTCTTCATAAATATCAAGCGGAAGCTCCGGTTTGGTACATCGAGGCACTTTATACAACAACCCGGCATTTACAAGCCATTGAATGGCCATCTCAAAATCATTGGCTCTGGCACCTTTTCGCAAAGCTCCGTAAATGAATTTCTTGTTTTCTTTAAATAATTGGGAAGGAATGCTGTTCCATACCATTCGGACACGCGGAACCTGTTCTTTGGGCGCATGTTTTGAGAAGTCAAGATCATAGCCTTGCAAAATCTCCGACTGTATTCTTCTGACTTCCAGCAAGGAATCCGTTTCTACATATTTGAGTACAACTTCCGGCATACCACCTACATAATAATATTGCCGAAGGAGATCCGTATATTTGTCATGCAGGAGGCTTATCGTTTCAAAATCCCCACTCATAAGCAATTTACAAGCTTCTTCTTCTCCCTTGGCGACAAGAAACTCTTCAAAGTTCATAGGAAATATATTGATGACATTTACCTTCCCTACGGGATAAGACACATCCTGATGAAGGGATATCCCCAAAAGTGAACCTGCCACAGCTATATGATACTCCGGAACCTCCTCTTTAAAATACTTCAAAGATTCCAGTGCTTCCGGGATATCTTGTATCTCATCAAGGATAATAAGCGTATCACCCGGAGTAATGTCAACGGAAGTCATCGCACGCAGCCCCCGTAAAATTCTGTCAACATTGAAATCCTGAGAAAAAAGCTGGCGTGCAAGGTTATTCTTACGGCATACCACATAAGCCTCTTTTTTGTATTCAAGTTTGGCAAACTCATGGAGCAGCCATGTTTTCCCAACTTGTCGGGCACCATTTAAAATCAGAGGTTTTCTATCCTCACGGTTTTTCCATTCTATAAGTTGTTGCAAAACAAATCTTTTCATCTACAAACAGCATTTTTATACATGTAAAAACAGCGTATAATACATTTATCCGCACTTATTTAAAGCACAAATATACTAAAATAAACAGATAATAGAAGCAATCTTATACATTTTTCCGCACTTTAATCAACTCCAATGGAAAGCAGTAGCCAATTTAGGATTGCCTTCTCCACGCTCGATGGCCACCAGCGTATTGATGCCCACGCCCGCCAGTTCGGAGAAGTTCCAGCTGATTGACCTTCAAACTCTTCCTGCACTCTTTAATCATCTTTCCTAGCTCTTTCATATTCACAACACATTGTGATTTTAGTCAGTTTTCATCCTAGTTCAAAGAAAAAAACAGCCGATAAAGCAACTATAATCATTGTATTCATATAGATTAACATCATATATTCAAGTTAATCTATATATTTACATGGATTATTTGTATATTTGCAAAAAAGGAACAACCATGTGGAATGAAATGAGCAATCCAGCTGTGCTGATGAGAATCGGCCAGCGCATCAAAGAGACACGTATCAGGCAGCATATCACGCAGGAAGAACTGGCAACGGCTTCCGGTGTAAGCCCCTTGACCGTTGCGAACATCGAGAAGGGCAAATCGGTATCGCTGCTGTTGTTCATCAGCGTACTCCGCTCGCTCGGCCTGCTGGAGAACCTGGAGCAACTGGTACCGGAAATCCGGGTCAGCCCGATAGAGCTCAAAAAACTGCAAGGAAAGAAACGCTACCGTGTACGCCATTTAAAACAAGATAACCATGAATGATTTGATAGTAGATGTAAAGCTATGGGGAGAAAGCGTAGGCTCTCTCTATTGGGAAAAGGAAAGCAATGCCGCCTTGTTCGACTATGAACGGAAGTTCATCCGCTCCGGTCTTGACATTTCTCCCATCATCATGCCCATCAGCCAGTACAGGAACACCCCCTACCGGTTCCTTGAAAACCGTACCGACTGTTTCAAGGGGTTGCCCGGCCTGTTTGCCGATTCACTGCCGGACACTTTCGGAAACCAGATCATCAATGAATGGTTTGCCAGCAAGGGATTGTCCGGAGAAGAGATTACCCCTTTAGACAGGCTTTGCTATGTAGGCAAACGTGGCATGGGCGCACTGGAGTTTGAGCCGTCCTCGCCAATCAACGGCATGAACGAATCATCAGTGCTCCATATCGAGGAACTGACTGAGCTTGCCAAATCCGTATTCACGGACAGAATGGCTTTTCAGGTCCAACTGCGCCAGGAAGGAAGAAACATTCTGGATATACTGAAAGTGGGAACATCTGCCGGAGGTGCCAAGCCCAAGGCCATCATCGCCTACAACGATATTACCGGAGAGGTACGCTCCGGACAGGTAAAAGCTCCTGAAGGATTCGGGTATTGGCTGTTGAAATTTGATGGCGGCAAATACAGCGAACACACGCAGATAACGGACAATCCACAAGGAATAGGAAATATCGAATATGCCTATCACCGGATGGCAAAAGCCTGCGGTATCGATATGATGGAATGCCGGTTACTTCAGGAAAAAGAGTCATATCACTTTATGACACGACGTTTTGACCGTATGGAAGACGGAGAGAAGATCCATGTACAGACATTGGCCGGGCTTGCCCACTATGACCGTGACCAACGCCATTCATACGAAGAGATATTCCGTATCATGCGGCAGATGAACCTCCCTTATCCAGAGCAGGAGGAACTATACCGAAGAATGGTGTTCAACGTCATGAGCCGGAACCATGACGACCATAGCAAGAACTTATCTTTCCTGATGGATAGACAAGGGAAGTGGAAACTGGCCCCAGCATACGACCTCTGCTACTCATACACACCGGGCGGCAAATGGACGAACCGCCACCAGCTGTCACTCAACGGCAAACAAGACAATTTCACGATGGAAGATCTGCAAAAGGTAGGTGAGAACATGGGTATCCGGAAACACAAACAGATTATCGAAGAGATACAGGAAACCGTATCGCATTGGCATGAGACTGCCAAGGATTGCGGGGTCAAGCCGGAACACGCCGATTTTATCGGAGAAAACCTGCTCTTGTTCGGCAAGCAACTGCATACGATCCATATGCCGGACATTGCCAACGAACAAGAGCAGGCTTTCATGAAGGCTATGCGAAATGATGACTTCAATACCATTCTGAAACTGAAGATGAGAGGATATCAGCCATCGGAGAACACACTGAAAAGCCTCCAGCCGGATGTATCCGCCACCACCTTCATCGCTGCCGCCAAAATCTTCCAAATGGAAGGGATGCTAAAAAGCCTTCAGGACATAAAACCCGCGCAAAGCCCGATTACAGGCGGCAATAAACGTAGCATGGAATTGGGGGATTAGCACACAAACTACATCGCGCACAATTCAATATAACAGTAAATATATTAATTGTTATATATCATATTTTGATTTAACAATTAATATATTTACCTTTGTAAAATGACAACGAATCACATCACCCAAGCCATGGCCAATCCGGAAATCATAGTGGAACTGGGCAGACGATTTAAGGAATACAGGCTAACCTATAGGCTCACCCAAAAAGAGGCTGCCGAGAAAGCCGGTGTCAGCCTTATCACCTTACGCCAGTTTGAGAACGGGAAGGCCTATAACATCAATATGGGCAACTTTCTTGCCCTGTTACGAGTAGTGGACTGTCTGGAACAGATGGATGATCTGATGCCGGAAATACCTGTTTCAGCCTATACAATGGAACGAATAATGAATAAAAAGCCGAAAAGGATAAGACATGGAAAATAATGTTGTGAGTGTTATGTTATGGGGAGAAGAAGTCGGAAAGCTCTATTGGGACGAAAGAAACAAAAGAGCCGTCTTCAACTATCATCCGGATTTCATCAAGAAAGGAGTGGAAATCGCCCCACTGACCGCTTCTGTCAAAGGACCGGCGGCAAAGGGTATGCCCATACTCGGAAACAAAGAAAAGACTTATCAAGGTCTCCCACCGTTTTTGGCAGATTCATTGCCTGATCGGTGGGGTAACATGGTCTTCGACCAATGGGCGGCACAAAACCATATCCCCAAGCGCAAACTCACACCGGTAGATAAACTGTCTTTCATCGGGAAACGGGGAATGGGAGCCTTTGAGTTCATCCCGGCCACTCCTGGATTGGAATCCTCTTCCACTCTCCAGATAGAGAGTTTATACCAACTGGCACGCCGTATCTTTGAGGAACGGGAGGAAATATCCGTGCAAGATGACGAAGCACTGCAACTGCAAAGTATCTATGAGATAGGTACATCAGCCGGAGGGCAGCACCCGAAAGCCATCATCGCCATCAATGAAACGACACATGATATACGTTCCGGCCAAGTCCCTTTACCGGAGGGCTATACCTACTACATATTGAAGTTTGCAGAAGGGGACGATTTTCCGTTCACGCAAATGGAAATGGTATATTATGAGATGGCAAAGGAAGCCGGGATTACGATGATGCCTTCCCGACTCATTCAAATTGAGGGAAAACATCACTTCCTGACGGAGCGTTACGATAGGATAAACGGAGAGAAGATACATACACAGACACTTGCTGCCATGAATCCGGATGCAACGAGCTATGAGGATTTGTTTGAAGTCTGCCGAAAACTGAACATCCCGGCAAGCGAACAGTCCGAACTCTACCGTAGGACGGTATTCAATATCATGGGCGGCAATGTGGATGACCACATCAAGAATTTCTCTTTCCTGATGGAAAGAAACGGCACATGGCACATCACCCCAGCCTACGACATGACATTCACCACCAATTTGGACGGTGCGGCATACGAAAACGCACACTCCATGAGCATTGCAGGAAAAGATAACGACATCACGGAAGATGACCTGATGCAATTTGCCAAACAGAACGGAATAAAGAATGCGAAAAGGATAATCGAAGAAGTCAGCCTTGCCATCAGCCATTTTTACGATTATGCCACCAATCATCAAATCGATGACTATTGGAAAGACCGCATCGAAGAGCATCTTTCCGGTTTGGTATCTCCGATCATAGGGAAAACCATGAAACACTACCTGCCCACCATTGTCGAACCCTACGAGACAGAGGATGGCTTTTTGGTATCAGAAATCAACATCATCGAAAACACCCGGCATGATTTCCGTATCGAGGCCTTCATAAACGGAAAGCGACAGAAATACATTGCCGGGCGTAAAAGCGATTTGGCTGCTGAAGTCATTGCCAAAGGCAGAAACAAGATGCCCGTTGAGAACAAGAAAGAACTTGTGGAACGGTTGTTACTGCCTTTAGCTAGAAGATAAAAACAGACGAATAGCGACACTATTACATTAATAAAAAGTCTGTTCTTGTTCGGCAAGCAACTGCATACGATCCAAATCCGGACATTGCCAACGAACAAGAGGAGGCTTTCATGAAGGCTATGCGAAATGATGACTTCAATACCATTCTGGAACTGAAGATGAGAGGATATCAGCCATCGGAGAACACACTGAAAAGCCTCCAGCCGGATATATCCTCCACCACCTTCATCGCTGCTGTCAAAATCTTCCAAATGGAAGGGGTACTAAAAAGCCTTCAGGACATAAAGTCTGCGCAAAGCCCGATTACAAGCGGTAATAAACGTAACATGGAGCAAACAAATTTACTATTCAATTTTCAGTTTTTTTCTATTTCTATACTACTGTACGCCATAAAATAACGAAGAAACTTATTCCTATATCAATTCATAATCAATAACATACAATTCACCAAGAATATTAGGGAATGCTACAGTATCATATATCACCTGCCCTACTCCATTAAAATTACCCGGAGATATTACAGATGCTACAACACCATGATAAGCTGTGGGAGAAAAAGAAAGATCTGCTAATCCATTTATCCCAATAACATTTTTCTGTACACCAGCATTATTAACATTACAAAAAATTGCATAATGAATAGTTTGATGTAAATTTACAGCAGCATTAGGAAGATGCACAAAATATAATATATCTCCATTATTACATTTAGCTAAATCATGATAGGTATTTATTTTTTGTATCATACTTTCTAAAGAAGCTCCAAAAGGATTAACTGAAATTCTTTTTCCTGTTGCCTGTTCTATAATTCCTCTAACTAAATTAGCACACCCTCCACCATTTGTAGGTAAATTAACATTCAAATTCTGAGTATTAGTAATAAATTGTGTAATCAATTGTCTATCATTTATACTTATAGCCATATATTATAACTCATGTTCTCCTACTCTCTCAAAGGCTTTTCGGAACCTGCCTATAAAAACTGTCTCTGTAAGCTTACCCCACAAATCTACCCTATAATCCCCAAACCGCTATCATCCCTTTTCTGAATGCCATGGAATTTTTTCCGAATACATAAGTTAGAAGATGAAAAAAGATTGTATTCAAAGTTTTGGTTCTTTTTTGAAAAAAGAACCGCTGGCCAAAAATCCAACGGTTACTTTACTTTCGGAAAAATATGCAATGAAGTTTATAGGCCGAATGAGGAACGCAGCTTCTTCATGGCATTCTCCACATCAAAGAAAGACACATCCATAAGATCTTCTCCCCATGCTTCCGGAAAGTCAAGAATGGAACGTCCGTTATTAAGAACCGCATCACGGATGGCTTTCATCACATTCTGCCGAGTCGGTTCCAGCTTGAAGAAAAGGCAATGCCTGACTGCCATTGTAAGGGTATCATCATCTATAAAGAAACGGATGGTGACGGTCATGTGTACCTGCGTCCGTTTCTCCAGTTTCTTCTTTTTAGTTTCCAGTTTGGCCAACCGGGAAACATAGAATGAAGGGATATGTTTCCCGGATTCAACGCAAGTCTTCATCGCTTCATGTATTTCAGCGATGCCGTCACGTATATCCGTCAAGTCGGTGCAGTTGGATGCAACCGTATAAGCCGATAACTTTTTCATCTCAAAAGCCGTTTTTATATGGCAAAAGCCCTGTTTGTGAAACTTATAATATATGAATCTCCTTATCACCTACCTTCTCGTCCGATACGACCAATACCTCGTACTTCATCCTCTTGTAATTATAGACTACGGCAAGCGTATTAAAGCCACCGTTATCATACCGCCTGTCATAAACGGTATGTACATACTCATACATCGCATTCCCCATCATGAACTTTACGGAAACATCCGTAAAGTAAAATGCCACCGCATAAGCCAGCGTTTTCTTTTTATCAACCTTTTTTGTTTTCATAACCATTTGTCCTTTATTGTTTTCTGATAAAATATTCAATGGCCGAATGAACCAATATATAATGTGTGGGTGTCTGCCTGCACTGTTCCGCATAAGGATTATAGAACTGGAGAGCCAGCGCATGGTATAATTCCGGCAATTCCCGCTTGATTCTCGCCGTAAGCAGCCGATAGGAGCATTTTCTACCGTACTTCATCAGCTCACGCCATTTGTCCTGTGTTATTTCCGTGCAATTCGTCTCGTAAACCATAACTTCCGTTTTTAAGTTCAATATTCCGGTTGGAAAGCGGAAAGGGGTTGTTCCCTCTCCGTTTATTCTCTAATCAATTCAGGCAAGCTTTTACCGTTATACCGGTTTTCAGTCCTTTATCCAGCTGCACGGTCAACCCACGAACATTCACCTCTTGAATTTGAGAAAGAAGCACATAACCCCATTCCCATTCTTGAATATGGCAATAACCGAAAAAAAGCCAGTCACCGTCTTCCTGCTGTTCGGCTTCCGTTACCAACCATACCACCGAAGAAAAAGGAAGGAAAAACCTTGCGATGACTTCCGCATTAAGCCCCTGCCCCTCTTTTGAGTACAAAGGGTTGGCTTCAAACACATTCTTTAGTTGTTCCGTCACTGTAATCATATGTCACATTTTTAAAGGGTTAAACTTCTAATTTTATGCTTCAGCTAGATTTAAAGACCTTTTTTTAAAACCCCTTTCCGGGATGACCTTTTCTTTCTGCCGACTTTTTTTTTGAGCTTTCATGCCCCATCTGAGTTTATAAGCCTTTTTTTTACGGCACACAACAAGAAGGAAGGAGGGATTGAGAAAAGTTTTGGACGACAAAAAATGTTGGGGACAGCGAAGCCGTCCGGCGTTATTTTTTCGGTACAAAGGGCGAAGACCGGAACTCTTTCGTATCCATCCACCGAAATAAATTTGCCGTTCAAAAACAAAGGCTCTCAGACGGGGCTATGAAAAAACGTACATTAGGGGAGGCAGAAAACAAGGAAAAGGGCAGTACGGAAATAAAAGAAGAATAAAATCCAACATTATTCACATTGATATATAATAGCCAAGTATTTCGCCATATCAATATAAATCCAACTATAATCAAAATCAAACAGTTATCTAATTTATTGGTTATTAAACATATAATACGCCAAAACATTTATTTTGGAGAATATAATATTAATTAAACAAAAAAATGTAAGCATTCGATAAACTCCCCCTTTCATTCTAAAAATGTGATATTACTTTTGTAATCAAAGTAAAAAAGCTCAATTGTTATGTCACATCAATGGACCATGGAAGATTT
>NZ_QTMZ01000056.1:0-28336 GCF_003602935.1 Bacteroides sp. AM54-2NS | reverse complement strand
CTTTCGTATTTTTTTTTATAGATAAAAAAGGAGATAGTATAGAAAATAATAAAATAAAAGGTTATAAATCTACCTCACCAACCCTCACCTTTGACCCATATCTTATAATAAAAAGATAACGGGGAATCTTAAAAACTCAATCATCTTTTTCAGATTTACCACAACGTTTCCAGAATACTTCATTATTTTATTCAAAACTGTGCGGATATGAATTAAATTTTGGTGCGGTTGCCCTAGATAAAATATCAATAGACTAACTCAATAAAATGCATTGTTCGACACCAATTTCCTGAATAAAATAATTGTCGTGTGAGATTGCTATCACAGTACCTGCATAATTTTTGATAGTAGCAGTGATAATTTCAATACTTTGTATGTCCAAATTGTTGGTAGGTTCATCCAGGATAAACATATCAGGGGTATTGTTACTAATCATCAGACAGCAGAAAGCGAGACGCATTTTCTCACCACCACTAAGTTTCCGGCAGGATTTGTCCCATTCGGATGCAGGAAACAAGTAACGGTTTAGAATAATCTTTATTTCATGCTCTGGCAGATTCCGGCTGTTGAAAGCGTAAGCCTGTTCAAGAATACTGTTCCGGTCGTCAATGATCGAATACTCTTGATTCAAATAGACATAGCTAAAGTCCGTCCGTGTCAGGGTTCCTTCCTGTGGTTGAAGTTGGCCGGTGATTAATTTCAATAGAGTTGTTTTCCCGCTACCGTTGGCTCCTTCTATACGGAGGCGGTCTCCGCTCTTTAGCTGAAAGCTGACAGGAGCTTGCCAAAGCTGTTGTTTTGAGATACTATTTTCCTGAATATCATTGCTATTCGGATTGGGATGATAACCTGTGTCAGACGAATTTATTTCATCATTCGTCAGAATATCATTGTTAATCGAATTGGAATGATAACTGAAGTTAATCTCTTTTGCTGTCACTAATATCTTCCCGGTATGAAGCGAGGAACTGTTGAAATCGGTTTTTAATGCCGCAGTCGGAGAGAGCGAACCTCGAAGCTGGTTGCGTTCATTTGTTAACTTCTCGGCTTTCTCCTGATGAACGCCAGTCAGTTTACTAGTGCTCTTCTCGGATTTCCCTTGGAGTGCGTTCAATACAATGCGTGGAACTCCTTTTTTTATATTACTCTTTTCGCCGCGTACATTCTGTTTGTCCCTGCGTTCGGCCGTTTCGCGAGCCACTTTACGGGCAATACGTAGTGCCTTTTCTTTTTCTTCAATACGTTGTTGTAATGCTTCCTGCATCAGCGTTTTTTGTTCTTTGTAGAATTCGTAATTTCCGCCATAATAATTGATTTGATGCTTCTCCAATTCGCAAATTTCGGGGAGAAGATTGAGCAGAGTACGGTCATGACTTACCACTAACAGGGTGGAACGATATTTTTCTACCCAGTCATATAAACGTTGTCTGCCGGAAGAATCGAGATGATTGGTCGGTTCATCCATAAGTATGACAGATGGATGATGAATGTCCATACCTGCCAGGAATACGCGGGTCTTTTCGCCGCCACTAAGCAGATTCATCGGGTAGGATAGCGTAAACTGTCCTAATCCCCATAAATCGAGAGCGGCAATGGAACGTTCTTCGATATTCCAGTCATCATTTAGAATGGTGAAATTCTCGTTTGAGACATCTCCTGCCAGGATAGCGTGCAGAGCTTGCTGTTTGCGCTCTATTTGAAGAGCTTGTGCGATGGTCAGTGAATCATATTGCCCGAAATGTTGCGGGATATAATATAGGTCGTCCGGGCGGACAATGACACCGGAAGAGGGTGATAACTGTCCGGCAATAATTTGTAGCAAAGTAGACTTGCCACAGCCATTGTTACCGACTAATCCTAGTTTCTGCCCTTTACTGATGGCGAAATTGAGGTCACTGAATAATACTTCTTTATCCGGATGGATATAGCTGATTTGTTGGATACTGATAGACATGATGATCTATTGGGTTTGAGGTTGAAAATAGAGTGAAAAAAATCACAGGATAGGGGAACGACAAACACAATACTGGCTAAACAACACGGATTTCGTGATGCTTAACAAAATAGAAAAAGCATATAAGAAAAGTGATGTTTACTTAGAAGTGTTGTCTTACTTAGTAATTCTCATTGTGGTAGGTATATAGTTTAACTTGGCGGCAAAGATAACACTTTCTATTAGATTTCACTCTATTAAGACTGAAAAAGAATGAATTTCATTTATTTAGAGGCTCCGTTTACCTCATTCGGAGCCTCCGATTACTCCAAATAGAGCCTCTGTTTACTCTATTCAGAGGCTCTGTTTTAGAAGTGAGTTATACTCTTTCTTATTCTTATACATCAAACAGTTGATTTAATCCCTCACTCATACTGGGATGCGTGAAGATAAAATCGCGCAAGAATGTAGACGTCTGGCCTGTCTTTATCGCCATAGCTACGATATTGATGATTTCTGAAGCATCGGCGCAGAATAGAGTACAGCCCATAATCTTCCCGTTATGATTATTGATGATAGCTTTTAGCATACCATCTGTCTGCCTCAATGTACGGGTACGGACGATGGAGGATGCCGGCAACCGGGAAACCTTAAATGAATATCCTCTTTTCAGAGCTTCTTCTTCACTGATTCCGATATGCGCCAATGGCGGATCAATAAACACTGCATATTGCACAGGATCACGGTCTCCGATATCACGTTTCTTGTCACCGAAGAGTTGGTCACGGATAATCCGGAAATCATCCAGCGAGACATAAGTAAATTGCGATCCGCCTTTCACATCTCCCATTGCCCATATATGAGGAACAGTAGTGCGTAACTGATCGTTTACGATGATAGCTCCGTGAGCATCAACTCCTACACCCGCTGCTTGCAGATTCAATCCTTCAATCATCGGTTTACGTCCCGTTGCGATAAGAATGGCATCTCCATCTACATAATAAGGAGTACCGTCGGATACGTCCGAGTAAGTTAGTGTCACTCCGTCATTCGTGTCATGGATAGACTGCGCACGCGCGTTCAGATGGATTTCAATACCTTTCTTCTCCATCACTTCTTTGACGCTGTTTGCAATATCCCGATCTTCGCGAGGCATAAATTTGTTTCCTCCTTCGAGTATCGTCACTTTACTGCCGAAACCGGCATACATAGAAGCGAACTCCAGTCCGATATATCCTCCACCTATGATAATCAGGTGATGAGGAAGTACACTTAAGTCCAAAAGCGCACTACTGGTATATACGTGCTGACTTTGCTGAATACCATCTATTGCAGGGATAATGGGAGTAGACCCCGTGTTGATAAATATCTCTTTTCCTTTCAGTTCGATTTCTCCTTCGGGAAGTTCCACTTTTATGGTATCGGCGGATATGAAAGACCCCGTTCCAGTATAGATAGTCACATTAGGACGTTTGCTTAGTCTTTCGTAATTATCATTCCTAAGAAAGGAAGTGAGGCGGTTCTTTCGGCCGATGGCCTGTTTGTACATATTCGCCTGCTTCGGAAAATCATCGTGGTAAAGCAAAGCGGAAACCTCGGCTTCATGCACCAGCGTCTTTGTTGGGATACAGGCTACATTCGGACAGCTTCCTCCATACATCATGTTGGAACGTTCTACGATGGCCACTTGCCATCCGCGGTTGGAAAGTTCGGCAGCCAGGGTCTTCCCTGCCTTGCCGAATCCTATAATAATTGCATCATATTGTTTCATAACTTCTTGTATTAACGATTCGTATGAGACTATATAACAGTCTGAAAATACGATTTGTTCCGCAATGGCAAGAAGTCAGAATCCTCTTTAGTGGTTGTCTTAGTCTTTTTTAAGTGTTTTGAGTACGCGTTGTGACGAGTCGGATAATAACACTACGGCACTGGCCAGGATCACGATGTCTTTAATCACCAACCGCCCTGCACCGGATAGTAATGGGAAACCGAATTCTCCGCTTCCCAAGTCGGGAACCCAGACTTCCGGGGTGGTGACAAGAAAAGAAAGTGTGCCGAGCGTCATGATAATGGCGAGGGTGTCGCCTGCCAATCCCACTTTTGGGAAAAAGATTCCCAGGAATACCAGTATGCCGATACTCATAATAAGAGCTCCCAGTCCGTAAGAGAAAGTATAAGTGCGGTTTGCTTCGTGCCATGCACGATTTTCCGGGACAAAAGCACCTTCCGCATTTTTATGTTCTTTGTATTCGGGTGCACCTTTAGCATAGAAGAAACTCATAAAAGGACTGTTGGCAACAAACGGAACAATCCCGTCGGCTTCATAATGGAAATACTTCAATCCGCCTATCCATACAAATACTACCAGGATGGCAATGCGGATAAATTTCATACCAAAACTTTTCAGACTTGAAGTGAAGGTCAGTAAAGCGATCAATTTCTCTTTCATTTTGTTGGGGTTTTAATGGGTTTATCTTATGTCGCAAAGGTCGTCCATTTCCACTACCCTCAAAATAGCAATACTTCCGTATGCCTTGTCAATTTTTCCCTTCCTGTGTATTTCTGAATTGCACGGCGCTCTGTCCGGTCATATTTTTGAAGAAACGGCTGAAAGAAGCCTGGTCTTCAAATCCCAGAATATCGGCAATCTCTTTGGCGCTTTTGTTGCTGTAAAGCAGGAGACGTTTAGCTTCCGCTTCCACCCGTTCGTGGATAACCCGAAGCGGCGAAGGCAGTTTACAGGTAGAAAAGATGTTCGATAGTGTCTTGGGAGATTTATGCAACATATCGGCATAGTCCTGCACCTGTTTCTTCGTCCGGTAATGCTCGTCGACCAAGTTATAGTATTGGCGGACAATCTCAAAACCGGATTCTTTTTCACGGGTGATATTCATGCGGTGACGTGCAATCCGGGTACATTGGATAATGAAACGTTTCAGCAGGATGCGCAGCATCTCTTCCTGCAGGCTGTCGGAAACGGTAAACTCATTTTCCAGTGCTTCGGTAATAGTGTCAAGTTCTTTACGTTCTTTTTCGTTCAGTGTGAAACGGATCAGGTGCGATGAACCGTTGAACAGGAAACCGCTGCATGACACTTCATGGTCGTTGCCATAGATACAATAGAAATTGCTGTTGAACAATAAAGTCAGGTATTCGCCATCAATCGATTTGAATTCGAGGTGTTGCAGATGAGTGAGTGAAATCACTTCATCTTGGGTAAGCACCATTTCCTGGTGGTCGATTTCTACCGTGATGCTTCCGTTGCGTACCCATATAAATTTATAAAGCCCTTTTTCTTTTTGCAGTGCTTTTTCTGTCAGATAAGAGTCTGTAAGTGCGAGTGTTCCTTTTAGTTTCGTGTGATATTGTTGTAACATAATTAATCCTCCATTGCTGATGCGTCAAATGATAACGGCAGTAGATCACCTATACTTTTTACTTCGTAGATACATTCTTTGCCATATAATAGGATGCGGATGGGTTGTTTGTAACGCTTTTCCGTTTCCAGAATCACTTGCCGGCAAGCACCGCAGGGAGGAATCGGATGGTCGATGAAGTCCTTTTCCGTTCGTGCCGCAATGGCAAGAGTGACAACCGATTGGTCGGGATATTGGGAGTTGGCATAGAATAGGGTAGTACGTTCTGCACAAAGCCCCGACGGATAGGCCGCATTTTCCTGATTGGTTCCTGTCACTACTGTCCCGTTGCCCAATAGCGCAGCGGCACCTACGGAGAAATGGGAGTACGGAGAATAACTACGAGCTGTTGCCTCCATGGCAGTCTTTATAAGTGACCGATCGCCCTCATTCAACTCATCATATTGATATACTTTAATAATAGCGGTAATTGTGAGGTCTTTCATATACGTCAGGGTATTGGTTTCTACAATTAATGTTACAAAGTTAGGAAAGAGATTGATAATCCCAATTATTTTTCAGATTTTTGTGCCATCTAATTCACATCTGAATAAAAATGGAGAATAAACTGCATAGACTTATCTTTTTAACCGTTGTTTTTTTCTTTGCCGTAGGAGTGCAGGCACAGAAACGGAATGCCCGTTACGTCGAGTATATAAATAAGTATAGTGATTTGGCTGTTGAACAGATGAAGCTTCATAAGATTCCGGCGAGTATCACATTGGCGCAAGGATTATTGGAAAGCGGTGCCGGATATAGCCAGTTGGCACGAAAGAGTAATAACCACTTTGGTATTAAGTGTGGTGGCAGTTGGCGGGGACGTACGGTTCGTCATGATGATGATGCGCGCAACGAATGTTTCCGTGCTTATAAGCATCCGCGTGACTCTTACGAAGATCATTCCGACTTCCTTAGAAGAGGTGCCCGTTACGCTTTTCTTTTCAAACTGGATATCACCGATTATAAAGGCTGGGCGCGTGGACTGAAAAAAGCAGGCTATGCTACCGATCCTTCTTATGCTAACCGTCTGATTACGATTATCGAAGATTATGACTTGTATAAATACGACCGTAAGGGTGTATATTCGGAACGGAAGCTGAAAAAGAATCCTTGGTTGATGAGCCCGCATCAGGTGTATATCGCTAATGATATCGCTTATGTGGTAGCCCGCAACGGTGATACCTTTAAAGATTTAGGCAAGGAATTCGATATTAGCTGGAAGAAACTTGTGAAGTACAACGACTTGCAGCGTGATTATACCTTGATGGAAGGAGATATCATCTACCTGAAGAGCAAGAAGAAAAAGGCTTCCAAACCTTATACTGTATATGTTGTGAAAGATGGAGATTCCATGCATGGCATCTCTCAAAAATATGGTATCCGCCTCAAAAATCTGTATAAGATGAATCGTAAGGATGGTGAGTATGTTCCGGAAATCGGAGATAGATTGCGTCTGCGGTAGAGACTTCTCTCAAAAGTTTCGAATTTCGGAAACTTAATGACTCATTCATGTGTTATTATCTTGATAAAACATGATTAGAATATGAGTCTAAACATTGCAAAAAGTAATAAGAAACGTGTCGTCATAGTAGGCGGTGGTTTCGGTGGCTTGAAACTGGCTAACAAGCTGAAAAAGTCAGGCTTTCAAGTCGTATTGATAGATAAAAACAACTATCATCAGTTTCCTCCTTTGATTTATCAGGTGGCTTCGGCCGGTATGGAGCCAACTTCCATATCCTTCCCCTTCCGTAAAATATTCCAGCATCGGAAAGATTTCTATTTCCGTATGGCGGAAGTACGTGCCATTTTCCCGGAAAAGAATATGATACAGACTTCCATCGGAAAAGCAGAATATGACTATCTGGTGTTAGCAGCAGGTACTACAACCAACTATTTCGGTAATAAACATATCGAAGAGGAAGCCATGCCGATGAAAAATGTGTCAGAAGCGATGGGATTGCGAAACGCTCTTCTGGCTAATCTGGAACGAGCGCTGACCTGTTCAACAAAGCAGGAACAACAAGAGCTATTGAATATTGTAATTGTAGGAGGTGGAGCTACCGGGATAGAAGTAGCCGGAATACTTTCCGAGATGAAGAAATTCGTCTTGCCGAATGATTATCCTGATATGCCCAGCAGTCTGATGCATATCTATTTGATTGAAGCCGGGCCGCGATTGCTTGCCGGAATGTCAGAAGAATCTTCTGCACATGCTGAACAGTTTCTCCGTGAAATGGGAGTAAATATCCTGTTGAATAAACGTGTTGTGGATTATCGTGACCATAAAGTAGTACTCGAAGATGGTACAGAGATTGCCACGCGTACTTTTATCTGGGTGAGTGGTGTCACCGGTGTGACTATCGGCAATCTGGATGCCTCTCTGATTGGGCGTGGAGGACGTATTAAAGTCGATTCATTCAACCGTGTAGAAGGGATGAATAATGTGTTTGCTATTGGCGACCAATGTATTCAGTTGGCTGATGAAAATTACCCGAACGGGCATCCTCAACTGGCACAAGTGGCGATCCAACAAGGAGAACTATTGGCAAAGAATCTGATTCGTATGGAAAAAGGACAGGAAATGAAACCTTTCCATTACCGCAATTTAGGTTCGATGGCGACCGTCGGGCGCAATCGTGCCGTGGCAGAGTTTAGTAAAGTAAAGATGCAGGGATGGTTTGCTTGGGTGATGTGGCTGGTTGTTCATCTGCGTTCTATCCTTGGAGTTCGTAATAAAGTGATTGTGCTCTTAAATTGGATCTGGAATTATTTCACTTACGATCAATCCATGCGTATGATTGTCTATGCCCGTAAAGCAAAAGAAATTCGCGATCGTGAAAAGCTGGAGGAGACTAATCATTGGGGAAAAGAACTGATACAGGAACCGAAGCAACACTCTCCGCAGGAGATTCAGCAAGCTTCCGAACTAGAGAAAAAATAGTTAATGAGAAGTCATTATACCGTAGTTGACAATCCGTCATTATCCAGGTATGCTGACCTTCCGCCGACAGGTGGATAGATTCATATTCTGAACAGTAAATTCGTACAGGGTGTCCGATATCGGACACCCTTTGTTTTTTGTTACATTCTATTTATCAATTACTTACGGTTTTGGCATAGATTTGGTATATAAAATGCTAAATTGATACATGATAAAATCGTAAACGATCAGATATGGACAGAGAAATTCCTAAAGAAATACGTCAGAAAGAACGTAACAAGAAGATCATTCGTTATTCATCCATCGGGGTGGCAAGTATTGTTGTCATTGGTGTACTTATATCTGTACTAAGGGCAGGAGTGGAGGCAAAAGATCTTGTCTTTTCCACAGTCGATACAGGAGTTATTGAGGTAAGTGTCAGTGCTTCCGGCAAGGTGGTTCCTGCATTTGAAGAAATTATCAATTCTCCAATCAACAGTCGTATTCTTGAAGTTTATAAAAAAGGAGGAGATAGCGTAGATGTAGGTACTCCGATTCTGAAACTCGATCTTCAGAGTACGGAAACCGAATATAAAAAGTTGCTGGACGAAGAGCAGATGCGTCGGTATAAGCTCGATCAGCTTCGTGTCAATAATCAGACGAAGCTTTCGGATATGGCGATGCAGATCAAAGTTTCGGCTATGAAATTAAGCCGGATGAAGGTGGAGTTGAGAAATGAACACTATTTGGACAGTCTCGGTGCGGGAACAACGGATAAAGTGCGCCAGGCTGAATTGAGCTATAATGTTGCCCAGTTAGAGTACGAACAACTCCGGCAACAATATAAAAATGAGAAGGAGGTGGCTGCTGCCGAACTGAAAGTACAGGAACTTGATTTTAATATCTTCCGTAAGAGTCTTTCCGAAAAGAAACGTACTTTGGATGACGCGCAAATCCGTTCTCCGCGCAGAGCTATTCTTACCTATATTAACAACCAGATTGGTGCGCAGATTTCCGAAGGTGGACAAGTCGCTATCATTTCTGATTTAAGTCATTTTAAGGTGGAAGGCGAGATTGCTGATACGTATGGCGACCGTGTGGCAGCTGGAGGAAAAGCAATTGTTAAGATAGGAAGCGATAAACTGGAAGGAACGGTCAGCAGTGTAACACCGTTATCCAAAAATGGCGTCATATCATTCACGGTTCAGTTGAAGGAAGATAATCATCGTCGTCTGCGCTCCGGATTGAAGACGGATGTTTATGTGATGAATGCTGTAAAGGAAGATGTGATGCGTGTTGCCAATGGCTCTTTCTATGTGGGGCGTGGTGAATACGAATTGTTTGTCTGCAACTCTGACAATGAACTGGTCAAACGTAAGATACAGTTGGGTGATTCAAACTTTGAATATGTAGAAGTTTTGAGTGGATTGCAACCGGGTGACAGGGTAGTGGTAAGTGATATGAGTGCATATAAGAACAAGAATAAGCTGAAGATTAAATAAATTAAACACTAGAAGTTATGATAACATTGAACTCTCTTTCCAAAATTTACCGTACTGATGAGATTGAACGGTAGCGTTGGAAAATGTGAATCTGACGGTAGAACGTGGAGAATTCCTAAGTATAATGGGACCTTCCGGGTGCGGAAAATCTACATTGTTGAATATAATGGGATTACTTGACGCACCTACCATGGGAATAGTGGAAATCAATGGAATACGTACCGAAGGAATGAAAGACAAAGAATTGGCAATTTTCCGTAATAAAACGCTTGGTTTTGTGTTTCAGTCTTTTCATCTGATTAATTCGTTAAATGTGACGGATAATGTGGAGTTGCCTTTACTTTATCGCCGTGTTGGCAGTAGTGAGCGAAAGCGGTTGGCGCAAGAGGTATTGGAAAAAGTAGGGTTAAGCCATCGTATGAGACATTTTCCTACACAACTTTCCGGTGGGCAGTGCCAACGTGTAGCTATTGCCCGTGCTATTATCGGTAATCCTGAAATAATCCTTGCCGATGAGCCGACAGGTAACTTGGATTCAAGGATGGGAGCTGAAGTAATGGAACTGCTTCACCGGCTGAATAAAGAAGACGGACGAACTATTGTTATGGTCACCCATAATGAAGAACAGGCAAAGCAGACTTCGCGTACCATTCGTTTCTTTGACGGACGACAGGTGCAGTAGAACCTGCGTTTTATACATAAAACTAAATAGAAAATAGATTAATATCTCTCTAAATTAAAAACCACCATGACAAAGAATATTTTTATCGTTGCGATAGCTGTCCTGTTAAGTGTTGCTTTTTGTTCGCTATCGGCACAAAATGTGAGTAAAGATTATAATGTAGGCGACTTTTCTGCCATCAACCTGCAATCTGTCGGAAATATTATTTTCGCTCAATCGGCAGAATGTACCTGCCGTTTGGGAGGGCCTTCTGAATTTGTAGAGAAAACCCGGGTAACGGTGAAGAACGGCACACTGGTTATCGATTATAAAGAGAAGAACGTAAAGAATGTCAAGAATCTGATTTTTTACATCACTGCTCCCGATTTGAGTAAAGTGAAAATCGACGGGGTAGGGAACTTTGATGCAAAGGAAAAATTGAATCTTAAAAATATAGCTTTCGAACTTGACGGAGTGGGAAATTGCAACGTGAAAAATCTTCATTGCGATGAACTGAAACTCGATGTCGACGGAGTAGGCAATATGAAAATGAATGTTGACTGTGGCCTTATCAAGGCTAAAGTGGATGGAGTAGGGAATATCACTTTATCGGGTAAGGCTGATACTGCTTTCTTTAAAAAGGATGGTGTTGGTGAAATCAATCACAAAAACCTGAAATGTAAGGATATAACAAAGAAGGGATGGAATTTCTAATATGGAACGTTCTTTGACGAACTTCTGTGGAACCTAATCGAAGAAGAATAAAAAAGACGAGTAAGAAATATACTGAACTCTATACTGGTAACGATCATGATAAAACTCTATTTTAAACAAGCATTCCATCTGTTGGGAGAAAATAAACTGCTTTCATCTATTTCCATTATTGGTACAGCTTTGGCTATTGCTATGATAATGGTAATTGTGATTACTTTACGTGCGACTATTGCTCCCTTTGCACCGGAAACCCATCGTGACCGGATGCTTATTTTCCGGTTTGCCGGACTTCAAAATAAGTCCAACGTGAATTGGCAAAGCAATGGCCCTATCGGATACAATACGGCAAAGGCTTGTTTCAAAGCAATGACAATTCCTGAAGTTGTTTCCATAACCAATATCTGGCAGGAAACAATGCTGGCTGCTAAACCGGCAGGTGAGATGGAAAGTTGTAGTGTGTTGCAAACAGACGATGCTTTCTGGAAAATATTTGAATTTGAGTTTCTATCCGGTAAACCGTATGATAATGCCGATTTTGATGCCGGAGCAGCAAAAGCTGTGGTTTCCGAAGATATGGCTCGCCGTTTGTTCGGAACGTCAGAAGTGGTTGGAAAAACATTCCTTTTGAATCATTCGGCTTATATTGTTTGCGGAGTGGTACGTCCGGTTTCTAAACTGGCGAAATACGCCTATGCGCAAGTTTGGATTCCTTTGAGTTCAACAAGTGCCTTCACAGCCACTTGGGGCGATGACAATATCATGGGTATGACTGCCGTCTATATACTGGCTAAATCGAAAGACGATTTTCCGGCTATTCGCCAGGAGGCAGACCGCTTGCGGGCTATCTTTATGGCAGGGCATCCCAATTTCGATTTACTCTATCGCGGACAGCCTGATACTTATTTCGTAGCCGCGCAACGCTATTCCGCCAACAATCCTCCTGCTGTGAAAGAAGCAGTACGGCAATACATACTGACATTACTTGTCTTATTGATTGTTCCTGCCGTCAACTTGTCCGGACTTACTTTGTCACGCATGCGTAAGCGTATCTCCGAAATAGGAGTGCGAAAAGCCTTTGGTGCCCCCAGACGGGAGCTTATGATGCAGGTACTATCCGAAAATATGCTTTATTCCCTGTTCGGAGGAATTCTCGGACTGGTATTAAGTTATGTCGCCGCTTTCCTTTTGGGAGGAATGCTTTTCTCCGTAGACTTTGTATCCAATGGGGTGGAAGATTTGCGGACCATGTGTGTCGACTTACTGTTCGATCCTACCGTATTCCTGCTGGCATTTCTGGCTTGCTTCTTACTCAATTTATTAAGTGCCGCCATTCCGGCATGGAGAGTAACTCGCACCAATATTGTGGATGCCATCAACGAAAGATAATTCTTCAACTCATCTAAATTCTAAAGAAAATGCAACTATTAAAACAAATATGGAACGAGCGCCGGTCAAACGGATGGTTATGGTCAGAACTATTAATTGTTTTTGTGGTCCTGTGGTATGTGGTCGACTGGACGTATGTGACAGCGCGTACTTATTACGAACCGGTAGGATTTGATATTACCGATACGTATTATTTGGAGCTAAGCCTGAAAAACGACAAGAGTAATTCCTATCTTTCGAAAGAGCAAAAGAGTACATCTTTAGGACAAGATATTATCGAGTTGACCAATCGTCTCCGGAGATTGCCGGAAGTGGAGGCCGTTTCAATATCCAATAATGCGCGTCCCTATATCGGGAGTAATTCCGGTAGTATGTTGCGTATCGATACATTGGTTAGTAGTCCGCTACGGCGTTCGGTAACCCCTGACTTTTTTCAGGTCTTCCGTTATCAAAGTGCTGATGGGCGTGGTTATCAGCCGTTGGTGCAAGCTTTAAGGAATGGCAATGTCGTTGTTGGTGAAAATTTCTGGCCCAAAGATTATAAAGGCGATCGTACGCTGTTGGGTAAAGAAATGGTCGATGTGGATGATTCTACAAAAGTGTACAAGATAGGGGGAGTTTCGAAGAAAGTGC
The DNA here is from genome assembly GCF_003602935.1 of Bacteroides sp. AM54-2NS. NCBI lineage: Bacteria > Pseudomonadati > Bacteroidota > Bacteroidia > Bacteroidales > Bacteroidaceae > Bacteroides > Bacteroides sp. AM54-2NS. The sequence continues at coordinate 15,168 of NZ_QTMZ01000056.1, read as the reverse complement.
GTTACAATGACTTTTGGCCTAACTACAGTGACCGGTATGTAGCCATTGAACTTACTGAAAAGATAATGGTCGAACTTGACGATGAACTTTATCCTTCGAGTGTAGAAGTTTGTCTGCGAGTGAAACCGGGGACTTCCAGAGACTTTGCGGAACATTTGATGAAATTGTCCGCCAACCAGTTGAGTGTCGGTAACTTATTCATCCTGAAAGTGCATGATTATGAAGATCTGCGGAATGACTTCCAGCAAGGAAGTTATAATCAGGTACAGGTACGTTTCTGGATGATGGGCTTCTTATTGCTTAATATCCTGTTGGGCATTGTCGGCACCTTCTGGTTCCGTACGCAGCACCGTCGTACCGAGTCTGCGCTTCGTATAGCAGTCGGGTCCAGCCGGATGCAGCTTTGGCAACGTTTAAATAAAGAAGGATTGCTATTATTGACTCTGGCTGCTTTGCCTGCCGCCGCCATCTGTTATAATATCGGCCATCTGGAGTTGACTGAAGGGTATATGGAGTGGGGAGTAGTACGTTTTCTTATTACATTTGTCATAACCTACTTCCTGATGTCTTTAATGATTCTTATAGGTATTTGGTTTCCTGCCCGTCAGGTAATCCGCATACAGCCTGCCGAAGCGCTGCGCGAAGAATAAAAAACTTGGGCTATCTATTTGTTTTCAATAGATTTAACGTATCTTTGTCGGCATAATATTGAAAACACCGCAGGTTTTAACTATATGAATCGACGCTATTATTGTATGTTTATAGTTCTGTTTTTTGCTGTTCTTACGCAGGCGGCGGCAGCGGAACGTACATTCAATATCCTTTTTATACAGTCTTACACCTCGCAGACTCCTTGGCACAGTGACCTTAATCAGGGCTTGGCTAAAGGGTTTAAAGAGAGTGGTTTGAAGGTGAACATAACAACGGAATATCTTGATGCGGATTTTTGGGCATTCAATTCCGAGAAGGTAATCATGCGTCGTTTTTGTCAGCGTGCCCGCGACAGGCAGACAGATTTGATTGTAACTGCGAGTGATGAAGCTTTTTATACCCTTTTTGCGTGTGGAGATTCGTTGCCTTTGCAGATTCCGGTGGTGTTTTTCGGTATTAAGTATCCTGATACGAAGTTGATTACTGCTCATCCCAATGTTTGCGGATTCACAGCCAATCCGGATTTCGACGTCATATTACGTCAGGCACAAAAGATATTTCCCCGCCGGAAAGAAGTTGTTTGTGTGATAGATAACAGCTTTTTAAGTAACAAAGGGCTTGAAGATTTTGAAGAAGAGTGGAAAATCTTTCAGAAAGATAACCCGGATTATAGAATGAAAATCTATAATACCCAAAATCATACGACTAGTCATATCATTGCGGCAATTTGTTACCCTCGTAACAGCTACGAACGTTTAGTTGTTGCTCCTAAATGGTCGCCTTTCCTTTCATTTGTAGGTAAAAACTCAAAAGCTCCCGTATTTTCAACTCAAAATGTAGGATTGACTAACGGTGTGTTTAGCGCTTATGATGCCGACAGCTATACTTCTGCATCATTGGCTGCTCAAAGGGCTGCTTCGGTCTTGAAAGGTACCTCTCCCCGGGATATAGGAGTGACGGAAATTACACAGGGATTCATCTTTGACTACAAGCAATTAGATTTTTTCCATGTCGACTCTGATAAAGTATCCTCTAGCGGAACCATAGTCAATGAACCATATTGGGAGAAATATAAATACCTTTTTATACTTCTCTATCCATCTATCCTCGCATTGTTGATAGCCTCTATCGTGTGGCTGATGCGTGCCAACCGGCGTGAATCCAAACGACGGATTCAGGCACAGACCCGTCTGCTGGTACAGAATAAACTGGTGGAACAGCGTAATGAGTTCGATAATGTATTTCATTCCATCCGTGATGGTGTGATAACGTATGATACCGATTTGCACATTCATTTTACAAACCGTTCCTTATTACAAATGCTTCATTTGCCGTATGAGGCAGGTGGGCGTTTTTATGAAGGAATGATGGCTGGCAGTATCTTCAAAATATATTATAACGGTCAGGACATTCTTCATAAAATGCTGAAGCAAGTAGCTTCAAAAGGAGAAAGTGTGAAGATACCGCAGGGAGCTTTCATGAAAGAAGTGCATAGTGATAAGTACTTCCCGGTGTCGGGGGAAATAGTTCCGATCCGTTCAAAGGACGCGATTACCGGTATGGCACTTTCTGCGCGGAATATTTCGGATGAAGAAATGCAGAAACGTTTCTTTGATATGGCGGTAGACGAAAGCTCCATATATCCGTGGCAGTTTGATATGGAAACGAACTGTTTCATTTTTCCGCAAGGTTTCTTGAAACGTCTTGGATACGATGAGTCGGTTACTACCATCCCTCGTGACGAAATGGATCGCACTATCCATCCTGACGATTTGAAAGAAATAAGACCGTTGTTTGACAGAGCATTGACCGGGGAAGATTCTAATACCCGTCTGAACTTCCGTCAGCGGAATGTCAACGGAGAGTATGAATGGTGGGAATATCGTTCTTCCGTAATCACGGGATTGACACAAGATTCATTGTACAATATATTAGGTGTTTGTCAGAGTATCCAGCGATATAAGACTGCCGAGCAGGAAATGAGAGAGGCCCGTGATAAAGCCCTCCAGGCTGACAAACTGAAATCGGCGTTCCTTGCCAACATGAGTCACGAGATTCGGACTCCGCTGAATGCGATTGTAGGTTTCTCCGATTTGCTAAGCGATACGAGTGGTTTTACAAGCGAAGAGATTGCCCAGTTTATCGGAACCATTAATAAGAATTGTGGCCTGTTGCTGGCTTTGATTAATGATATTCTTGATTTGTCACGTATCGAATCGGGAACCATGGAATTTATGTTCGCCGAGCATAACCTGCCGTTGTTATTAAAGACCGTCCATGATTCTCAACGCTTGAATATGCCACCGGGAGTAGAACTGGTGTTGCGTATGCCCGAAAGTGATAAGAAATATCTTACGACAGATAATGTACGCTTGCAGCAAGTCGTGAATAATCTGATAAATAACGCTGCTAAATTTACGAGCAGCGGTTTCATTACTTTCGGCTATGAAGACGATGAGGTTCCCGGCTACACCCGTATCTTTGTGGAGGATACCGGAGTCGGTATTTCTGAAGAAGGTATCCGTCATATATTCGAACGATTCTATAAAGTCGATAATTTCACCCAAGGAGCAGGTTTGGGATTAAGTATTTGTCAGACTATCATCGAACGTCTGAATGGTACCATCTCCGTCACCTCCGAAGTAGGTAAAGGCACTCGTTTCACTGTGCGCCTTCCTAACTACTGCGAATAATCGAACGTTCACTTTTGGGCATAGTGTCCGAAAATGGACACTTTTCTTATTTTCTAATCTGTTGATAATAAAAACTTTACTTTTTTGGCACATCGTTTGATTCTCTCATAGTGGAAAATACTGTGCATAATGAAAAAGAAAAGTATATTGTTTGCTCTTGCTGCCGTTTGCCTGCCGTTGGCATTGTCGGCACAGAAGGAAAGGGAAATAACCTTGAATGAAGCCATTGCTATGGCGCGTATTCAATCTGTTGACGCCGCCGTTGCCTTGAATGAATTGAAAACGGCCTATTGGGAATTTCGCACCTTTCGTGCCGATCTTCTGCCGGAAGTCAACCTGACCGGAACCCTGCCCAATTATAACAAATCGTATAGTTCCTATCAAAATTCGGACGGTTCTTACGGTTTTGTCCGTAATAATACATTGGGGCTTACCGGTGATCTTTCTATCGATCAAAATATCTGGCTTACCGGTGGTAAACTCTCGTTGACTTCTTCTCTCGACTATATCAAGCAATTGGGAGCCGGAGGAGACCGACATTTTATGTCGGTTCCTGTCACATTACAACTTACACAACCCATCTTTGGAGTCAATAATATAAAGTGGAACAGACGCATCGAACCGGTTCGTTATGCCGAAGCGAAAGCAGCTTTTATCACTGCTACCGAAGAAGTGACGATGCGTGCCATCACTTATTACTTTAATCTTTTGTTGGCAAAAGAAAATCTTGGCACGGCGAAACAGAACCAGACAAATGCCGACCACCTTTATGAAGTAGCCCTTGCCAAACGCAAAATGGGGCAGATTTCCGAGAATGAACTCTTGCAGTTGAAACTCTCCGCTTTGAATGCGAAAGCAGCATTGACGGAAGCAGAGAGTGATCTCAATGCCAAGATGTTCCAGCTCCGTGCCTTTTTGGGAGTGGGAGAGGATGAAGTACTAAACCCGGTTCTTCCCGAAGCTGTGGATGGCCCGAGGATGGAGTACAATCAGGTGTTAAATAAAGCATTGGAACGTAATTCATTCGCACAGAATATCCGTCGCCGCCAGTTGGAAGCCGATTATGAAGTAGCTACTGCACGCGGAAATTTGCGTAGTGTCGATTTGTTTGCAAGCGTAGGATATACGGGTGAGAACCGGAATTTTCCGGCCGTTTACAGGAACTTGCAGGATAATCAAATTGTTCAGGTAGGCGTTAAGATTCCGATTCTCGATTGGGGAAAACGCCGTGGGAAAGTCCGGGTAGCCAAGAGTAACCGGGATGTAGTGCTTTCAAAAATTCGTCAGGAACAGATAAACTTCAACCAGGACATTTTTCTGTTGGTGGAGCATTTCAATAATCAGGCACAACAGTTGGACATAGCCAAAGAAGCCGATGCGATAGCCCAGCAACGATATAAAACAAGTATTGAAACTTTCCTGATAGGTAAAATCAATACCTTGGATTTGAATGATGCGCAGAACTCTAAAGATGATGCGAGACAGAAACATATTTCCGAACTTTATTATTATTGGTATTATTATTATCAGATTCGCAGTCTGACGCTATGGGATTTTCGTACCAATACCGAACTTGAAGCTGATTTTGATGAAATCATCCGGCGATAGAAAGGGTAGGAAAAAGCTTTTGAATCTTATGGAGGAACTTGCCGGAGATTATGGGAAAAGTTTTTCAAGTCTGCAAACAGACTATTGCGTATTTATGCCTGATTCATTTGGTATTACGAACTATTTATAGTACCTTTGAAACTCGATTTTAACACTCGGGAAATGAAAAATACGTAAATAATACAGAAAAATTCATCCCCCATTATAAATAAAGAAAGAAATAAAAAAAGAAATACTTCTTCTTGGAAGATTGAAAAAACAGAAGAAGAAGTTTTCTTGGTAGAGGAATCTTGCAATTTTAACTATGATTCTGATAATTGACGACGACAGCGCAGTGCGTTCTTCGCTTAGCTTCATGTTGAAGCGGGCAGGATATGAAGCACAGACCGTTCCCGGTCCACGGGAAGCTATGGAAGTAGTACGTTCCATAGCTCCGGATTTGATCCTGATGGATATGAACTTCACTCTTTCTACAACGGGTGAGGAGGGTTTGACCCTACTCAAACAAGTAAAAATATTCCGTCCCGAAACACCAGTGATATTGATGACCGCTTGGGGAAGTATCCAACTTGCTGTGCAAGGAATGCAGGCAGGAGCTTTTGATTTCATAACGAAGCCCTGGAATAATGCCGCCTTGTTGCAACGCATTGAAACGGCACTCCAACTTTCGGGAACTCCACAGGAACCAACGCAGGAACAGAGCGATTCTTTCGACCGCAGCCACATCATCGGGCGTAGCCAGGGATTGATGGAGGTGTTGAACACGATTGCCCGCATCGCAAAGACCAATGCCTCTGTCCTCATTACAGGGGAAAGCGGAACAGGTAAGGAATTGATAGCCGAGGCCATTCATATCAACAGTCAGCGTGCCAAACATCCCTTTGTGAAAGTGAATCTTGGAGGTATCTCCCAAAGCCTGTTCGAAAGTGAAATGTTCGGGCACAAGAAAGGAGCTTTTACCGATGCTTCCGCAGACCGTATCGGACGTTTTGAAATGGCAAACAAAGGGACGATTTTCCTGGATGAAATAGGTGATCTCGACCCTTCGTGCCAGGTGAAGTTACTGCGTGTATTGCAGGATCAGACATTTGAAGTGCTCGGCGACAGCGTCCGCGCAAGACGGATATCCGGGTAGTATCAGCCACCAATGCCGATTTGCGCAAAATGGTGGGCGAACGTACTTTTCGTGAAGACCTCTTCTATCGTATCAATCTGATAACAGTGAAACTGCCGGCCTTGCGCGAACGTCGTGAAGATATTCCCTTGCTGGCACGTCATTTTGCCGACCGTCAGGCGGTAACCAACGGATTGCCCCGTACGGAGTTCTCTGCCGATGCCCTGCAATTCTTGAGCCGATTGCCCTATCCGGGGAATATTCGTGAATTGAAGAACTTGGTGGAACGTACCATTCTGGTAAGTGGTAAACCGCTGCTTGATGCTTCCGATTTTGATGCGCAGTATATTCGCCACAATGACGCAAGAGTGACCGAAGGCGCAGCTCTGGCCGGTATGACTTTGGATGAAATAGAACGCCAGACCATTCTCCAGGCGTTGGACCGTTACAAAGGAAATTTGAGTCAGGTAGCTACGGCATTGGGTATCAGCCGTGCAGCACTCTATCGCCGTCTCGAAAAATATAATATAACAATGTGATAAATTTAGGCACGTGCCTAATAATATTAAGATTAACCGTTAACCACAGATAACGTGCGTATAAAAGGATTCTTTTACATACTAGTCTTTCTGCTGCTGGCATTAGGTAGTGTATTGCTGTTCCTTTCCAGTCAACTGAATACAATCTTTTTCTACATAGGGGAGGGGCTGATACTTTTCATCCTCATTTATCTGACCTTTTTCTATCGTAAGATTGTGAAGCCGTTGAATACAATCGGAAGCGGTATGGAACTGTTGCGTGAGCAGGATTTCAGTAGCCGCCTTAGTCCTGTAGGTCAATATGAGGCCGATCGTGTGGTGAATATTTTCAACCGCATGATGGAGCAGCTCAAGAATGAACGTCTCCGTCTGCGTGAACAGAATAATTTTCTCGATTTGCTGATTAAAGCTTCTCCGATGGGAGTGATTATAACTTCCCTTGATGAAGACCTTTCGGAATTGAATCCGATGGCTTTGAAAATGCTGGGTGTTCGTTTGGAAGACGTACAAGGCAAGAAGATGAAAGAGATTGATTCTCCGTTAGCGGTGGAATTGGCCAACCTCCCGAAAGGAGAGAAGGTAACCGTCCGTCTGAACGACTCGAATATCTACCGGTGTACTCATTCTTCTTTCATTGATCGTGGATTTCAGCATCCCTTCTACTTGGTAGAAACCCTCACCGACGAAGTGATGAAAGCGGAAAAGAAAGCATACGAGAAAGTGATCCGCATGATTGCCCACGAAGTGAACAACACGACTGCCGGCATTACTTCCACACTGGATACGGTAGAACAAGCCCTTTCCAGCGAAGAAGGAATGGAAGACATCTGCGACGTGATGCGTGTATGTACCGACCGTTGTTTCTCGATGAGTCGTTTCATCACCCGTTTTGCCGATGTGGTGAAAATCCCCGAACCGACACTCTCTTCTGTCAATCTGAATGATTTGGTTTTCACCTGCAAGCGGTTTATGGAAGGAATGTGTAATGACCGTCGCATTACACTCCGCATGGAAATAGACGAAAGTCTGAAAGATGTGATGCTGGATGCCGCTTTGTTTGAGCAAGTACTCGTAAATATCATCAAAAATGCAGCGGAAAGCATTGAAGCCGATGGGGAAATAATAGTCCGCACCCTCGCTCCGGCCACTGTTGAAGTGATAGATAACGGTCAGGGAATCAGCAAAGAAACAGAAGCTAAACTGTTCAGTCCTTTCTTCTCTACCAACCGAACGGTCAGGGAATCGGACTCATCTTTATTCGCGAAGTACTGATGCGTCATGGGTGCACATTCTCTTTGCGAACCTATGCCGACGGACTGACCCGATTCCGTATTACTTTCCCCTAATTGTGTCAAATAAGAACATTTCTTCCGTCAAATAGACCTTTTTTTGTCTTGAAATCACTCCTACCTTTGCCCCGCTCAATTCAATAGGATTTAAGGTATGAGATTAATGAAAAAAGGCACATTGACGCTCTTTCTTTTATTGGCTATCAGTATTCCGCTAAGTGCGCAGTATGTGGTACAAGGGGTGGTGACTGATTCTCTGACCAAAGAACCTTTGCCTTATGCATCTGTACGCTTAAAAGACACGACCGAAGGAACTACTACCGGAAGCGACGGACGCTTTTACTTCAAAACCCACCGCTCCGAAGCAGTGCTTGTAATCTCTGTAATCGGATATAATGACTATGTCCGCACCATTCGCCCTGCCCGTAATGCATCCTATAAAGTAGCGCTTGCGCCTACCGAATACGCGCTTGGTGAAGTGGTAGTCAAACCCAAACGTGAGCACTACCGGAAGAAAGATAATCCTGCTGTGGAATTTGTCCGCCGTATGATTGAAAGCCGTGACAACTACTCTCCCTACGAGAAAGACTTCTGGCAACGCGAACGTTATGAAAAGACCACCTTTGCGTTGAATAACTTCGATGAAGAGAAACAGAAAAAATGGCTATATCGTAAATTTGATTTCCTGACGGAATATGTAGATACTTCTGCCGTTACCGGTAAACCGATTCTGACGGTATCAGCCCGTGAACTGCTTGCCACAGACTATTACCGGAAATCTCCCCGTTCCGAGAAGCAATGGGTGAAAGGACGCAAACAGGCCGGTGTCGATGAGTTTCTTTCTAAACAAGGGATGCAGGCAGCCATCAATGAAGTCTTTAAAGACGTCGATATCTACGAAAACAACATTTCCCTGTTTACGAATAAGTTTGTCAGTCCCTTGTCCCGTATCGGCACAGGCTTTTATAAATATTACCTGATGGACACGTTGCAGATTGCCGGAGAGCCTTGTGCAGACCTTGCTTTCACGCCTTTTAATTCCGAGTCTTTCGGTTTCAACGGACACCTGTATGTGACGCTCGACTCTACTTACTTTGTTAAACGTGCCGTATTCAACTTTCCCAAAAAGATAAACCTGAACTTTGTAGACTACATGTTGCTCGAACAGGAATTTAAGCGCGCTGAAGACGGCACACGCCTGCTCGATCATGAAAGTATCACTGTTGAGTTTAAACTGACCGAAGGACAGGACGGTATTTTTGCCCGCCGGGTAGCGGATTACAGCAACTACACCTTTACGCCGACTGCCGAAGCCGACAAAGCCTTCACCAAACCCGAACGTATTATTGAAGAGACGGAAGCCCTGTCGCGTCCCGAAACATTCTGGGCGGAGAATCGTCCGCAAGCCGCCATCTCCCAGCAGGAAAACTCGGTAGACCGCCTGATGACACAATTACGCAGTTATCCGGTGTATTACTGGACGGAGAAAGTGCTTTCCATTCTCTTCACGGGATATATTCCTACCTCCAAAGAAGCGCCACTTTTCTATATCGGCCCGATGAATGCCACTATCAGCGGTAACACATTGGAAGGCCCCCGTATCCGTGCCGGAGGTATGACTACCGCCTGGCTCAATCCGCACCTGTTTGGCAAAGGATATGTGGCTTACGGGTTTAAAGATGAAAGAGTGAAAGGATTGGCGGAACTGGAATATTCTTTCAAGAAGAAGAAAGAATACGCCAATGAATTTCCCATCCATTCATTGAAATTGCGTTACGAATCAGATGTGAACCAGTACGGACAAAATTACCTGTATACAAGCAAAGACAATGTGTTCTTGGCCTTGAAACGTGAGAAGGACGACCGTATCGGCTATTTCCGGCAGGCGGAGATGACCTATACCAATGAGTTTTATTCCGGCTTTTCTTTCCAGTTGACAGCGCGTACACGGAAAGATGAGTCCTCCTACCTGATTCCTTTTTTAAAGAAAGAAGGAGATACCTACACCCCGGTAAAAGATTTCTCTATCAGTGCCGCAGAGTTGAAGTTGCGTTATGCTCCGAATGAGAAATTCTTCCAGACTCAATGGAACCGTTTTCCCGTATCGTTGGATGCACCGGTGTTTACCTTGTCTCATACCATTGCCGGAAAAGGAGCGTTGGGCAGCGATTACACTTACAATCATACCGAAGCCGGTATTCAGAAACGCTTCTGGTTTTCCGCGTTCGGCTATACGGACGTTATACTAAAAGCAGGTAAAGTGTGGGATAAAGTACCTTTCCCGTTGCTTATCATGCCTAATGCCAACCTTTCTTATACCATCCAACCGGAATCTTACTCGTTGATGAATGCGATGGAGTTTATGAACGATGAGTATTTCTCGTGGGATGTTACTTATTTCCTCAACGGATGGCTGTTCAACCGGGTACCGTTGTTGAAAAAACTTAAATGGAGAGAAATAGTTTCCTGTCGTGGATTATATGGACATTTGAGCGATAAAAACAACCCGGCTTTGAGTGACGGTTTGTTCGCTTTTCCGATAGAGAACACACAAACAATGGGAAAAACACCTTATGTGGAGGCGGGTGTCGGTATTGAAAACATTTTCAAGGTGTTACGTTTGGACTATATCTGGAGGCTCACTTATCGTGATTCGCCCGGGATTGACAGATCAGGCTTGAGAATAAGTCTCCACATGACCTTTTAAAAGTTAAATCCTGCTAATTGCAATGTTTATATGACAAATAAAGACCGTATTAGTAATTAATTAATCTTATTTTTGCATCAATTTTAGTTTAATTTTAATAGAATAGAAATGAAACAAGAAATTAAACCCGCTACCGGGCGTCTTGGCGTATTGGTAGTTGGAGTGGGTGGTGCGGTAGCTACCACGATGATTGTAGGTACACTAGCCTCTCGCAAGGGACTGGCAAAACCGATAGGATCTATTACACAGTTAGCCACAATGCGCATGGAGAACAACGAAGAAAAACTCATCAAGGACGTTGTGCCTTTGACGAATTTGGAAGACATTGTTTTCGGAGGATGGGATATTTTCCCGGACAACGCATACGAAGCTGCTATGTACGCCGAGGTTTTGAAAGAAAAAGACCTGAATGGAGTAAAAGAAGAGTTGGAAGCTATCAAACCGATGCCGGCTGCTTTCGATCACAACTGGGCAAAACGTCTGAACGGTACACACGTGAAGAAGGCTGCTACCCGTTGGGAAATGGTAGAACAACTTCGTCAGGATATCCGCGACTTCAAGGCTGCTAACAACTGCGAACGCGTAGTGGTGCTTTGGGCTGCAAGTACTGAAATTTACATTCCGCTGTCTGACGAACACATGTCACTCGCTGCTTTAGAGAAAGCAATGAAGGAAAACAATACAGACGTGATTTCTCCGAGTATGTGTTACGCGTATGCTGCTATTGCAGAAGACGCTCCGTTCGTGATGGGTGCTCCTAACTTGTGTGTGGATACTCCTGCTATGTGGGAATTCTCTAAACAAAAGAATGTACCTATCTCCGGTAAAGACTTCAAGAGTGGTCAGACACTGATGAAAACCGTATTGGCTCCGATGTTCAAAACCCGTATGCTGGGTGTGAACGGTTGGTTCTCTACCAATATCCTCGGTAACCGCGACGGTGAAGTGCTCGATGATCCGGACAACTTCAAGACAAAAGAAGTCAGCAAGCTGTCTGTAATCGACACTATCTTCGAACCTGAAAAATATCCGGATCTCTACGGAGATGTTTATCATAAAGTACGTATCAACTACTATCCTCCCCGCAAAGACAACAAAGAAGCATGGGACAACATCGACATCTTCGGATGGATGGGCTACCCGATGGAAATCAAGGTGAACTTCCTTTGCCGCGACTCTATCCTTGCAGCTCCTATCGCTCTTGACCTTGTGTTGTTCAGCGACTTGGCAATGCGTGCAGGCATGTGTGGCATCCAGACTTGGTTGTCATTCTTCTGCAAGAGTCCGATGCACGATTTCGAACATCAGCCCGAACACGACTTGTTTACACAATGGAGAATGGTAAAACAGACATTGCGTAACATGATTGGTGAAAAAGAACCTGATTACTTAGCTTAATCAGTAACCCCAAATAATAAGTTGAGATTGAGATTTACCATCCTATAAAGACTGGTGGATGCTCAACCTCAACTTTTACTTTTTTATTGTACAAATTCCCCATTCGTTGGGGGACTCGTGACACAACCGACTCGTAGTTTGTAATTAGTAATTAGTAATAAATGAAGCGTCCTCCCTTTCTACCTGTTTTTATAGGCACGGGCTTTGGCTCCGGTTTTTCTCCTTTTGCTCCCGGCACGGCTGGGGCGTTACTGGCTTCTATCATTTGGATTGCACTTTATTTTCTCCTTCCTTTCTCTTGGGTATTATGGCTGACTGCCGCTTTGGTGATTGTATTTATATTCGCCGGCATTTGGGCTGCCGATAAGCTGGAGACTTATTGGGGAGAAGATCCTTCGCGTGTGGTAGTAGATGAGATGGTGGGAGTGTGGATACCGTTGTTGGCTGTTCCCAATGATGACAAATGGTTTTGGTACGTGATTGCGGCTTTTGCCTTGTTCCGCATCTTTGATATAGCCAAACCGTTGGGCATACGTCGTATGGAAAGCCTGAAAGGTGGGGTAGGGGTCATGATGGACGATGTTTTGGCGGGAGTGTATAGTTTTATATTGTTAGTGGGAGCGAGATGGGTGATTGGCTGAAAAAAGTTGCACGGATGATTTCCCAGAAAGGCGGCATCTTCATGTTTTTGAGGGCGCAGCTTTCTGCTCAAATGGCAACTATTGCAGACTTTCTCGTTACGATTCTTCTGGTCAGGCTGTTTGATGTCTACTATGTATATGCCACCCTGGCGGGAGCTATCTATGGAGGAATCGTTAATTGCGTTATCAACTATAAATGGACTTTTAAATCGAAAGGAAAGAAAACACACGTTGCTGTAAAATTTATCCTTGTATGGGTTTGCAGTGTTTGGCTCAATACGTGGGGAACGTATGCACTGACGGAATCATTAGCGAAGATTCCCTGGGTACGCAACACACTTAGCCTGTATTTCGGAGATTTTTTCATTATTCCTAAAGTGGTAGTGGCAGTCATCGTGGCACTGTTCTGGAACTATAATATGCAACGCTTTTTTGTTTACCGGAATATAGATATAAGAAGTTTGTTCGGAAAAAGAAACTGAAAAACGGATTGAAAAGACTGATGAGAAAACGAAAGAATTAGATATATACAGATTGAGAAAACAGAAGATTTAGATAAAAATAGCTATAAACAGATTTAAACAGATGAATTACAGAGATTATTTACAACAGTTGATTTATAAGATTATCAATCCCCTGATACGCGGAATGATTAAAATAGGAATCACTCCTAACTTTATCACCACTACCGGATTTATCCTGAATGTAGTAGCGGCAGGTATGTTTGTATATGCCGGCATATATGGCGGACAGAACGATTTGGCCATTATCGGCTGGGCAGGAGGTGTGATTTTGTTTGCCGGACTGTTCGATATGATGGACGGACGTGTAGCTCGCCTAGGCAACATGAGTTCCAAGTTCGGTGCGCTTTACGATTCAGTACTCGACCGTTATAGTGAATTGATGACTTTCTTTGGTATCTGTTACTATTTATCAATGAAAGATTATTTCCTTTATGCACTCATTGCATTTGTGGCACTAATCGGCTCACTGATGGTAAGCTATGTGCGTGCCCGTGCCGAAGGCTTAGGAATTGAATGTAAAGTCGGATTCATGCAACGTCCGGAACGCGTAGTGCTGACCAGTCTCGGAGCTTTGTTCTGTGGCGTTTTCAAAGATATCACCGTTTTCGAACCAATCCTGATTATGATTGTTCCTCTGGCTTTTGTTGCCCTGTTTGCCAATATCACGGCATTTGCTCGTGTGAGACATTGCTACAAAGTGATGAAAGAATGAATTAATTTACTGTTGGACGATTTACTATTTACATCGTACATCCTAAATAGTACATCGTAAATAGTCCAATAGTAAATAGTCCAATAGTAAATAGTCCAATAGTAAATAATCTAATAGTAAATAGTCTAGTTGTCTAATCAAAACATTATAATGATAAAGAATATTCAAATGCCGTCGAAGAGAGAAGCCCTGACTGTGACAGTCATTATGGCTCTTTTCCTTTTGCTGACAAGTATCTTCATCGGGCTTCGTTCCGAGCACCTGTTAATGGCGGTACTCTATTTAGTTTTATTTTTTGCCGGATTACCTACTCGTAAGTTGGCTGTGGCCCTGTTACCTTTCGCCATTTTTGGAATCTCGTATGACTGGATGCGTATTTGCCCCAACTACGAAGTGAACCCGATTGATGTGGCCGGACTGTATAATCTCGAAAAGTCTCTTTTCGGAGTAATGGATAATGGTCTTCTGGTTACTCCTTGCGAATACTTCGCTGCACACAACTGGCCGATAGCGGACGTTTTTGCCGGAATCTTCTACCTTTGTTGGGTTCCCGTTCCCATCCTGTTCGGTCTTTGCCTGTATTTCAAGAAAGAAAGAAAAACCTACCTTCGCTTTGCGTTAGTATTCTTGTTTGTCAATTTGATTGGTTTTGCCGGTTATTATATTCATCCGGCCGCTCCGCCTTGGTATGCCATCAACTACGGTTTCGAACCGATATTAAACACACCGGGTAATGTTGCAGGATTGGGACGCTTTGATGCATTCTTCGGAGTAACCATCTTTGATTCTATCTACGGGCGTAATGCTAATGTTTTTGCGGCAGTGCCTTCACTGCATGCGGCCTATATGGTAGTTGCATTGGTGTATGCCATTATTGGTAAATGCAGGTGGTATGTGGTTACTCTTTTCTCTATTATCATGGTCGGCATTTGGGGAACAGCTATTTATTCATGCCATCATTATATCATTGATGTATTACTTGGCATCTCTTGCGCGTTAATCGGTTGGCTGGTATTCGAATACATATTGATGAGAATCCCGGCGTTCAAAAGATTCTTCGAAAGATATTATACGTATATAAAGTAAGATTATATGTGAATAAAGTGAGATATATACCCATACAAAAAGCAAGTATATACTCATATAAAAGCAGATATATACCCATATAAAAAATAGATATAAGGTAACCATTCTATTTTCCGCCTTGACATAAGTTGTTAGCCGCCATATCTTTGCGCCGTAACCTTTAACAAGAATGATTATGGCAAAAGAAAAAGTAAACTATCAGGAGG
>NZ_QTMZ01000055.1:0-28392 GCF_003602935.1 Bacteroides sp. AM54-2NS | reverse complement strand
GGAATAGTGGCTTTCTCCTCTAAATAAAGAATAAAGCAAGTATCCTGAGAAACATGATTGACTAGGGTAAAGTAATCAAGGATTCCTGAAGGCAAGAACAAGCTTAAAGAAGCAACAGGATCAATCGTTTGGGAAGAGGATGTTTTCATGATGCAAAAATAAGAATTTTAACGCAATCCCCCAAGGTTTCAGACTGAGCCGTTTTCAGACTGAGCCACTTTAATTCACTCACATAGATCCCCAAATACTTCCAAACAGCTATTTCTCATAAAAGTTTCAGTAATGTTTCAGCAGAAAAAGAAAAAACCCTCATAAAAGCCTCTTAATTAGCTATTTATGAAGGTTTATTAGTACCCAGACCCGGGGTCGAACCGGGATGGAAGTGAATCCACTGGTGTTTGAGACCAGCGCGTCTACCGATTCCGCCATCTGGGCGCATACTTGATTTCTCAATTGCGGTGCAAAGATACGACATTATTTTGATTCCACAATAGTTTGGCAAAAAAAAGGAGAAAAAAATAATAAAACATATCTTAAACACTTCTCTATTCAGAGAATAAACCGTACATTAGCAGAAACTTTAAAATAGAGTCACTATCATGACAAACCAGGATAATTATTGCGTGATTATGGGTGGCGGCATTGGAAGCCGCTTCTGGCCGTTTAGCCGCAAAACATTGCCCAAACAATTCTTAGATTTCTTCGGAACGGGCCGTTCACTTTTACAACAGACTTTCGACCGGTTCCAAAAGGTTATCCCAACAGAAAATATTTTCATCGTTACCAATGCAATGTATGCGGACTTAGTGAAGGAACAATTGCCCGAAGTGAACGAAGAACAGATTCTGCTGGAACCCGCAAGACGAAATACCGCTCCGTGTATAGCATGGGCCGCTTACCACATCCGGGCACTGAACCCGAACGCCAATATCGTAGTCGCTCCTTCAGACCATTTAATTTTAAAAGAGGATGAGTTTCTTGCCGCTATCGAAAAAGGACTTGATTTTGTTTCACGCTCGGAAAAGCTACTGACATTAGGTATTAAACCCAATCGCCCGGAAACAGGGTACGGATATATACAAATAGACGAACCCGCAGGAGGAAACTTCTATAAAGTAAAAACATTCACAGAGAAACCGGAACTGGAATTAGCTAAAGTATTCGTAGAGAGCGGAGAATTTTATTGGAATTCCGGCCTATTTATGTGGAATGTAAATACAATCATCAAAGCAAGTGAAGATTTACTGCCTGAATTAGCTTCCAAACTGGCACCGGGAAAAGATATTTATGCCACCGACAAGGAGAAAGCATTCATCGAAGAAAATTTCCCAGCATGTCCTAATGTATCCATCGACTTCGGCATTATGGAGAAAGCGGATAATGTGTATGTATCATTAGGAGATTTTGGCTGGTCCGATCTTGGAACTTGGGGATCACTTTATGATTTATCGGAAAGAGACCCGGAAGGCAATGTTACGCTGAAGTGCCATTCACTTATATATAATAGTAAAGATAATATGGTAGTACTTCCGAAAGGCAAACTGGCCGTTATCGATGGACTGGAAGGATTTCTGATAGCCGAATCGGACAACGTTCTTTTGATTTGCCGCAAAGATGAAGAACATGCCATCCGTAAATATGTAAACGACGCCCAAATGCAACTGGGCGATGATTTCATTTAATAACACGCAACCTGACGCCGGAGACAAAACCGGATAAGACCATACAAACAGTGAACGGTGAACAAACCGCATAATTGATTGCAGAGAGTTCACCGTTCACTGTTTATAATCGAAAAACTTTGTGTGTCTTTAAATAATCATGAGTCTCTAAATAATCTCTATACCCTGCTCTTTACAAAGTTGCAGTCCCAGATCTTTCAATCTGAACTTCTGAATCTTTCCACTACCCGTCATCGGGAATTCATTCACAAAGAAAATATATTTCGGAATCTTATAACGGGATATCTTATTTCTGCAGAAATCACGTACATCGGCTTCCTGCATTTGTACTCCTTCCTGCAAAATAATAAATGCTCCGACTGCCTCACCATACTTTTTAGAAGGAATACCAGCTACTTGAACATCTTTCACTCCATCAAGCTTATAAAGAAACTCTTCTATTTCGCGCGGATAAATATTCTCGCCACCACGAATAATCATATCTTTGATACGTCCGGTAATCCGGTAATTTCCATCTTCATCCTTAATACCCAAGTCGCCGGAATGCAAGAAGTTGTTTTCATCAAGCACTTCCGCCGTTGCTTCCGGATTCTTATAATATCCTTTCATGGTATTATAACCACGGTTACACATTTCACCTTGTACACCAACCGGACATTCTTCACCTGTTTCAGGGTCAATCACCTTCACCTCCGTAAATTCGAAATCATGTCCTACCGTATTACAACGTACATCGAACGGATCATCAATACGGGTGGCCGTCATACCGGGAGCGGCTTCTGTCAATCCGTAGACGCTGGTCACCTTCATATACATTTTCTCTTCTACCTGCTTCATCAGTTCGACAGGACACAGCGAACCGGCCATAATACCTGTACGAAGACAAGACATATCAAAGAGATCGAACATCGGATGATGCAACTCGGCGATAAACATAGTCGGCACACCATAAAGAGCCGTACAACGTTCTTTGTGAATAGAGGCCAGCACAACCAACGGGTCGAAACGTTCTACCATCACTTGTGTACAACCATGAGTCAGACAGTTCATGGTAGCCAATACTACCCCAAAACAATGGAACAACGGAACGCAACAACAAAGTTTGTCATCTGCCGTGAACTTCATGTGTTCCCCCGTCAGAAATCCATTATTGGCAATATTATAATGTGTCAGCATCACCCCTTTCGGGAAACCGGTAGTGCCCGACGTATATTGCATATTTACCACATCGTGACAATCCACTTTGCTTTTTAGTTCGTTCAAACGGTCATCTTCCACATTATCTCCCAACAGCAGGATCTCCGCTGTATTATACATACCACGATGTTTTTCCTGACCTACATATACTACATTTCGCATATATGGAAAGCGTTCGCTCTTTAAATGTCCACGCTCACAAGTCTTCAATTCAGGAAGCATCGTGTATGTCATCTGCACAAAATCACTATCCTTCTCACCATTCACAATACAAAGCGTATGCATATCCGAGTTCTGGCAAAGATACTCCAACTCCGATTGCTTGTAGTTCGTATTCACTGTAACATATACCGCACCAATCTTCGCGCAGGCATATAACAATGTCAACCAATCGGGAACATTAGCCGCCCAGATACCCACATGAGTACCACGTTCCACACCAATGGCAATAAGCCTTTTGCCATATCATCCACACGACGGTTCAACTGACTCCAGGTAAAACGGAGATTTCGGTCGGAATATACGATATATTCCTTATCGGGAGTCTCTTCAGCCCAGTGCTCCAGCCACTGCCCCAAAGTACGATCAAATAATTGCATGTAATTATACTTAAGTCTTGGTTCCTACTATTTCATTAAATCGGTGTGTAAACTACTGCCAGGATTTTTGCAGCCTGTCCCTCATAAGCATGTACATGATGAGGAACAATGGAATCATAATAAATACTATCACCCTCTTCCAGCAGATAGGTGTTCTTGCCATAGCTGATTTCCATGATACCTTCCATAACCATGATAAACTCTTCTCCTTCATGAGAAGAAAGCACGAAGTCGGTATCTTCCGTCGGCATCACATCGATAATAAACGGTTCCATGTGACGGTCCGCCTTTGACTTGGACAACGAGTGATATTCCATGTGTTTGCGAGAGTGAATCGCATTATTGGAAAAACTGATCGCATCTTTGGCTTCTTTCTTACGGCATACGACCGGTCCGACTTCATCCTGATCATCAAGGAAAGTACCCAGACGTACTCCCAACACACGCGCAATCTTAATCAGCGGTGCGAGAGAAGGTATATCAATGTTATTCTCAATACGTTCAACCTGTTCGATAGCCAAACCTGAACGTTGCGCCAACTCTTCTATGCTTATTGATTTATCTTCGCGGAGGGCTTTAATTTTTTCGCCAACAATCTTACTTGTATCCATTTTGAAAGCATTTTAGTTATCAAAGGTGATAAATTATAATAATTAAGCTGCAAAAATAGCAAAATCTTTAGATGAATACAATTATAACCAAAGAAAATACGATTGTCAGGAAGAAAAAGAAGAAACTAAAAAAAGCCGCTCCTCTATCATGAGGAACGGCTTTAAATCTTTTCGCGACAAGTAGATTACTTACGCAAACCGAGCTCTTTAACAATAGCACGATATCTTTCGATATCTCTTGCTTTCAGGTAGTCGAGTAAGCGACGACGCTTACCTACCAACATTGTTAACGCTCTTTCAGTACTATAATCTTTTCTGTTGAGCTTCATGTGCTCAGTCAGGTGAGAAATACGGTAGGAAAACAATGCCACTTGGGCCTCAGCTGAGCCGGTGTCAGTGTTAGACTTTCCGTACTTTCCGAAGATTTCTTGCTTTTTAGCAGCGTCTAAATACATAATTCTTAGAATTTTAATTGATAAATTATTCTTTTGAGCGTGCAAAGATAGGCATTATCTTTATATCACACAACGATTTACAAGAAAAAATTGCTATCATTGCGCATATTTCTAATCCTATTTTCGTACCTTTGCAGCCAAATAATAGGTATTATATGCAAAATATTCGAAACATTGCAATCATTGCCCATGTTGACCATGGGAAAACAACGCTGGTTGACAAGATGCTATTGGCCGGAAATTTATTCCGCAGCAACCAAAATAGTGGTGAACTTATCCTGGATAACAACGATTTGGAACGTGAACGTGGTATAACGATTCTTTCCAAAAACGTATCCATCAATTACAACGGTACAAAAATTAATATTATTGATACTCCGGGACACAGCGACTTCGGTGGTGAGGTAGAACGTGTATTGAATATGGCCGATGGCTGTATTCTGTTGGTAGATGCCTTCGAAGGTCCGATGCCCCAGACTCGTTTCGTACTGCAAAAGGCGCTCGAAATCGGTTTGAAACCCATTGTGGTAGTTAATAAGGTAGATAAACCTAACTGCCGCCCGGAAGAAGTTTACGAGATGGTTTTCGACTTGATGTTCAGCTTGAACGCAACAGAAGATCAGTTGGACTTCCCCGTGATTTACGGTTCCGCCAAAAACAACTGGATGAGCACCGACTGGCAGCAACAAACTGACAGCATCACTCCGCTACTGGATTGTATCGTCGAAAACATTCCGGCACCGCAACAGTTGGAAGGTACTCCCCAGATGTTGATTACTTCTCTGGATTATTCTTCTTATACCGGTCGTATTGCCGTAGGTCGCGTACATCGTGGTACATTAAAAGAAGGTATGAATATAACGCTTGTGAAACGTAACGGCGATATGTTCAAGAGCAAAATTAAAGAACTCCATGTTTTCGAAGGTTTAGGCCGTGTGAAAACAAATGAGGTTTCTTCCGGTGACATCTGCGCGCTGGTAGGTATTGACGGATTCGAGATTGGAGATACAGTTTGTGATTTCGAAAGTCCGGAAGCACTGCCACCCATCGCAATTGACGAACCGACCATGAGTATGTTGTTTGCTATCAACGATTCTCCTTTCTTCGGTAAGGATGGCAAGTTTGTGACTTCACGCCACATCCACGACCGTCTGATGAAGGAACTCGACAAGAACCTGGCCCTCCGCGTAAGAAAGAGTGAAGAAGACGGTAAATGGATTGTTTCCGGCCGTGGTGTACTCCACCTTTCTGTATTGATTGAAACAATGCGTCGCGAAGGATATGAATTGCAGGTAGGTCAGCCACAGGTTATCTTCAGAGAAATCGACGGTGTGAAATGCGAACCGATTGAAGAGTTGACCATCAACGTTCCGGAAGAATATTCCAGCAAGATTATTGATATGGTTACCCGCCGTAAAGGTGAAATGGTAAAGATGGAAAATACAGGCGAACGCATCAATCTTGAATTCAATATGCCTTCACGCGGTATCATCGGTTTGCGTACCAATGTACTGACGGCCTCTGCCGGTGAAGCCATTATGGCACACCGTTTCAAAGAATATCAGCCGCACAAAGGAGAAATTGAACGCCGTACCAATGGTTCTATGATTGCTATGGAAAGCGGAACAGCTTTTGCTTATGCCATCGACAAATTACAGGATCGCGGTAAGTTCTTTATTTTCCCGCAGGACGAAGTCTATGCAGGACAGGTAGTAGGCGAGCACTCTCATGACAACGACTTGGTTATCAACGTAACCAAATCGAAGAAGCTGACGAATATGCGTGCTTCCGGTTCGGATGACAAAGTACGTCTGATTCCGCCTATCCAGTTCTCACTTGAAGAAGCACTGGAATATATTAAGGAAGACGAATATGTAGAAGTTACTCCAAAGGCAATGCGTATGCGTAAAGTGATTTTGGACGAAATCGAACGTAAACGTGCCAACAAGAACTAACCATTCTTTCATTAATATTATAATAGAAATCCCGGTGAAACGCAGTGTTTTACCGGGATTTTATTTTTTCCTGCAAGTATTACAAACATTACTAATACAACAACAATCCTACCACACCCGCCAGACAAATCAACAGGATAGGGTGAAGATTCCATTTCCATGTAACCAAAAAGGCTACCGCAAAAATACCGATACTTTTATAGTCCATAAAATTTTCTCTATTCATCATAAGTAATGCAGCCGAAGCAATCAGAGCAACCGACATAGGTAACAGTCCGGACATAGCCGCCTTAATATACTTGTTATCCTTGCACTTCGCAAAGAAATAAGAAATGAGCAACACCAGAATAAAAGAAGGTAAACAAACCGCTACCGTAGCCAGCACCGCTCCCCACACGCTTTGCGTTACCGCATACCCTACATAAGTAGCACTATTGATACCAATCGGCCCCGGAGTCATTTGCGAAATCGCCACCACATCCGTAAACTGCTGGGGAGTCAGCCAATGATGAATATCCACTATCTCATGTTGAATAAGGGAAAGCATCGCATATCCACCTCCAAAACCGAACATACCTATTTTAAGATACACCCAAAGTAATTGCAAATATATCATACCTCTTTATTCATTATTTTTTCTTTCAACCACAATGTATATACCAATCCTCCCAGAGTTCCTGCCAATACAATATAAATAGGAGACAGTCCAAACTGCCAAATCAAAAGAGTAGCTATGGCAGGAGCAACCAACTGAAGGTATTTCAGTTTCAGAGCTCTTACAGCAGAAATACAAGGAAACAGAATCAACGCTACCACGGCAGGACGTATTCCATTAAAGATGCGAATCATCACCTCATTATCTTGAAACCGTGCAAAAAACATGGCTATCAGCATCATAATAACAAAGGAGGGAAGAATCGTAGCCAAAGCACATACCAAGCTCCCGCCCACTTTATACAACTTATATCCTACAAAAATAGAAATATTCACAGCAAACACACCCGGTAGTGACTGCGTCAAGGCAAACATCTCCATGAATTCTTCCTTACTCATCCACTGTTTGGCAACGATCTCCCGTTCAATTAACGGAATCATGGCATAACCGCCACCAATAGTAAACATTCCAATCTTCGCAAACGTCACGAACAATTTCAAATACTCTAATACCATTCCTACTTTCTAATTTTCCGATATTTTCTATTTACTGTCTAATAAGGCCTTTAGTCACATCATATTCAACCCGATAGCTACGCCCCTTCACTGTTTTAAAAGAAAGAGTCTTATCAGCATACTTTATCACACAGTTTCCTCCCGCATTGGAACGAACCACAGCTTCTTGCAGCTGATTATTCTCCCAAACCATATCCACTTCAAAATTTCCCTTTGCACAGATACCACTAACAGAGCCTTCCTTCCATGCATCCGGCAAAGCAGGCAGCAACTGAATAAAGCCTATATGACTTTGAAGCAACATCTCGGTAATACCGGCTGTTCCGCCAAAGTTTCCGTCAATCTGGAAAGGCGAATGTGTATCCCACAAATTATCCAGCGTACCGTTCTTCAACAAATTGCCAAACAAGGTATAAGCATGATTACCATCATGCAAACGCGCCCATTGATTCAACTTCCAGCCCATGCTCCAACCGGTAGCCCCGTCACCACGATGCACCAGTACTACTTTAGCAGCTTTCGCCAGTTCGGGAGTGGTGACCGGAGAAACCGTATGCCCCGGATGCAGTCCGAACAAATGATTCACATGCCGATGCTCGTCTTTCGGATCATCAATATCTACCGACCATTCCATCAACTGACCATACCGCCCTATTTTATAAGGAACGAGATTGGCAAGCACATGCTCCCACTGCTTACGTTCTTTCTTATCTACGCCCAACACTTTACTCGCCTCGATTGCATCCAGCAGAATCTCACGTACAACAGCATGTACAAAGGTAGCACCCTGATCGATAGGCCCATGCTCCGGCGAAGTAGATGGAGCAGCCGTATATGTTCCATCCGGTTTATGCCACAAATAATCGACAGCAAAGTCCGCACTACTTTTTATCAACTCATAACCCGTTTCTTTCAGGAATGTAAGATCTCTTGTATAATCATAATACTCCCAGATATGAGTAGCCAACCAGGGACCTGCCATAGGATTGAAGTTCCACGACATATCCTGACTTTCCAACGGAGTGGTAAATCCGAATATATTTCCGGAAATGGATGCCGTCCATCCTCTGGCACCAAAATAAGATTTCGCGGTCTTTTCGCCCGGTTTTACCAGCGTACGAATGAAATCGACCAATGGAAGCATACATTCATTCAGGTTAGTGGAGCAGGCCGGCCAATAATTCATCTGAATATTGATATTATTATGATAGTCCACACGCCACGGTCCATCGACATTATTATGCCAGATACCCTGCAAATTCGCCGGCATATTGCCCGGACGGGAACTTGAAATCAACAGATAGCGGCCGAATTGAAAATATAATTCTTCCAGATCATAATCCGGCTGTCCTGCCCGATAGTTTTTCAAGCGCTGGGGAGTCGGCATATTCTTTCCCTTGATTGCCGGATTCAGATTCAATTTAACCCGATCGAACAAAGCAGCATAATCATTGTAATGCTGACTAAACAAAGCAGTATACCCCTGTAACACTGCATTATTCATCCATTGCCTGGTTGTTTCTTCCGGATTGACACTCACATACGTCTTCGGATCTTTAAAATCCGGCTCAAAGTTAGGTTTATAATCAGTATCAGCCGTAATATAAAACACTACTTCATCCGCACCTTTCACCGTCAGTTTTCCATCTGCATTAAACAAGGTTCCGCCTTTTGTCTCCGCCTGAATACGAACGACGTATTTCATTCCGTTATTGTCCAGAGATGCGGAATACACCAGTCCTTTATTACCGTCAGAAGCCATATTCCCGGTAGACACCGGATTAGGCGCATAACTGAAAACCAGGTTTTGTTTACCCGGTTGATCCGCACTGAAACGCATCACCATCACATTGGCTGAATAAGAAATGAAATAATTGCGCTGATAAGCCACATGATCCTTTTTAAACTGAACAACTGCCATTGCAGAGTCCAAAGAAAGAATACGTTTATAGTCACTCATCCCTATAATATTCAATCCCGTTTCTACATAAAACTCTCCCATGGTAGTAAAACTGCCGAAACGGAAAGGTGTTTCTCCGTCAGCATCATAAGACACCTCACTGTTGAAGTTTTGACGTGTCAGCATTTCAGCCTTTTCCTGATTTCCTTCCGTAAATGCCTGACGTATTTCATCCAAAAGATGAGCCGACTGTTTATTGACATTCCAATAATAGTCCGCCCCTTTCGCTGTATTCGGGCCGCCACGCCAAAGCGTTTTTTCGTTAAAGGTAATACGTTCAGCTTCCACCGACCCCATGATATTCGCACCTAAACTACCATTCCCTATCGGTAATGATTGCGATTCCCAAGCGGGATCCGGATTATGACCTGCATTTCCTGCTGTTTCCGGTTTATCACCACCTTTCCACAGATCCGGTCTTCCCCCATACCACACGGCATACCCCTGCAAAGTATTGGGAGTATCAAACCAGATGGAAAGTCCTTTGGTATAATCAGTTTCACCTGCGTAAAGTCCGGAGACAAGAAACAAAGAGCAGATAAGAAAGAAATAGAGTTTCTTCATGGTTGTCGCATTATTATTCAAGATTATTCTCTCGTATATGGTTTGTACAAAAGTAATCAAAATATGCCTTTAATAAAAATAAAATACTGTCTTAATGGACACAATAATAAGGTGAAACTATATCAAACCGGCCAGTAGTTTTTTCACGACCCAATATCCTACCCTAGCCTCCGAAATCCCCTGCAATAGCCGATGATGACAAACAAATGCATCGTCAATAATTTCCGCTTCCATATAATAAAAACAACAGGCAGGATCTTTTTCAAATGCTTTCGCATACTCCAGAATATGAGTTGATATAAGGAAATGGCAACAAGAGAATCTTTTCAATAATTCATTGACTGCAAGAGAAGCCTCAAAAGCATCCTTAGCGTTAGTTCCGCGAAACATTTCATCCAAAACGACCAAACAACGTTTTCCTGTAAGCGCTTTTTGCATCACTTCTTTTATACGAAGAACCTCTGCCATGAAATGGCTTCGCCCGTCACGCAAAGAGTCTGGTAAGTTAATAGAAGTATAAATACCTTCGTAAAGAGGACAAACCATTGACTTCACCGGGACAGGCAGTCCACAATGCGCCAGCCAGACAGCCAAAGTCAGTGCTTTTAAAGTGGTTGACTTTCCCGCCATGTTAGAACCCGTAAAAATACTGATATTTCCCCGAGACATCACCCAGCTATTCTCCCGTACATTTTTCACAAAAGGATGAACTACACCCTCAACCGAAAAATCCATTGTTTCCACCACTTTCGGTGTACAACAGAAATTTTTCTCTCTCGCTACCCGGTGAGCTGTCCGACAGACATCCAATAAATACAAAACTGATAATAATTCTTTCAAAGACAACAAACGGGTACATCGAAATAGATAATCGTATTTATCTATCGTATAATTAGATAGCCGCCTTTCTTCTCCAGAAGTCTGTTCCAAGACTTCACCTAATTCACTTCCGGACAAAATATCATTCACCATACGGGCTGACTCCTTCATCAATTGTGGGGCATCCTCATCCAATTCTTTCGCCCACCTCTCCAAACAATGCAGCAAATGTATTACCAATTTCACTCCCCGACAAATAACATAACGGGTTGAATCATATCTCAACAGGCGATCTATGACAGTAGCACATGACAGTAAGACGTGTGCTTCCCTGATCTGGTCGCGATAAGCCAGATAATATTCAATAAAATCCAGTTCTTCTTCATTCAAAAGAAGTTCAGGTAAAGCATCCCACGCAACAGCCTCCTGCCTTTTGCGGATCATATCCAAATCACTTAGCGGATACATAACCCAGTTCATCATCAATGATTTTCCTTCTTTCGTCTCTGTTTTAGAAAACAAAGAGAAAAGAAACTGCTCATTGTTTGCAGTCTCCGTTATGCTTAAATCCGCATAGGTCTGTTTGTCTGTATCCAGATACGTCATAGCTGTCTTTAAAAGTAAATAGTCTCGTTTTGACAAATATAGGAAAAAAAACTAAACAGACAGTATTCCTTTTCATAGAAAGACACAGTATAGCAATAAAAAAGGCGGTTCGAAATCGAACCGCCTTCCATATTATATCTGATTCTCCAATTAGAGTTTCGGACCAGCAGCAACCAAAGCCTTACCAGCTTCGTTACCAGTAAATTTAGCGAAGTTCTTGATGAAACGTCCAGCCAAATCTTTAGCTTTTTCTTCCCATTGGCAAGCACATTCGTAAGTGTCGCGTGGGTCAAGGATCTTCGGATCAACACCCGGAAGTTCTGTAGGAACAACAAAGTCGAAGAAAGGAATAACCTTAGTAGGAGCTTTGTCGATAGAACCGTCAAGGATAGCGTCGATAATACCACGAGTATCTTTGATAGAGATACGTTTACCAGAACCATTCCATCCAGTGTTAACCAAGTATGCTTTAGCACCAGTCATCTCCATCTTCTTAACCAGTTCTTCTGCATATTTAGTTGGGTGCAATGACAAGAAAGCAGCACCGAAACAAGCCGAGAATGTCGGAGTCGGTTCAGTGATACCACGTTCCGTACCAGCCAATTTAGCTGTAAATCCAGACAAGAAGTAGTATTGAGCCTGTTCCGGGTTCAGGATAGATACTGGAGGCAATACACCGAACGCATCAGCCGACAAGAAGATAACTTGTTTTGCGTGAGGACCTTTAGAAACCGGTTTAACGATGTTTTCGATGTGATAGATAGGATAAGAAACACGAGTGTTTTCAGTCACGCTCTTGTCAGTGAAATCAATCTTACCGTTAGCGTCAACAGTTACGTTTTCAAGTAAAGCGTCACGTTTGATAGCATTGTAGATATCTGGTTCGCTTTCTTTATCCAAGTTGATAACCTTAGCGTAGCAACCACCTTCGTAGTTGAATACACCTTCGTTATCCCATCCGTGTTCGTCGTCACCGATCAATTTACGTTTCGGGTCAGTAGACAAAGTAGTCTTACCTGTACCAGACAATCCGAAGAAGATAGCAGAGCTAGTTCCTTCCATATCAGTGTTAGCAGAGCAGTGCATAGAAGCGATACCACGAAGCGGGTTCATGTAGTTCATGATAGAGAACATACCTTTCTTCATTTCACCACCGTACCAAGTATTCAGGATTACTTGTTCTTTAGTCTTCAGGTTGAATACTGTAGCAGTTTCAGAGTTCAAGCCCAGTTCTTTGTAGTTGTCAACTTTTGCTTTAGAAGCGTTGAAACATACGAAATCAGGTTCTCCGTAGTTAGCAAGTTCTTCAGCAGTCGGGCGAATGAACATGTTAGTTACGAAATGAGCCTGCCAAGCTACTTCCATGATGAAACGTACTTTCATACGAGTAGCTTCGTTAGCACCACAGAAAGTATCAACAACGAACAAACGTTTGCCGGAAAGTTGTTTTACAGCTTTAGCTTTCAAGTCAGCCCAAGCTTCTTCAGTACATGGTTTGTTATCGTTTTTATATTCTTCGGAAGTCCACCATACAGAATCAGCAGAAGCTTCATTCTTAACGAAGAATTTATCTTTAGGAGAACGACCGGTGTAGATACCTGTCATTACATTCACAGCGCCTAATTCAGTAACTTGACCTTTTTCAAAGCCTTCCAGACTCGGTTTTGTTTCCTCAGCGAACAAAACATCATAAGACGGATTGTGCAAAATCTCAGTCACACCTGTGATGCCGTACTTGCTTAAATCTAAATTTGCCATTTTCTTTGAATTAATTAAAATTGGTATTTTGTTTTCTATCTCTTTTCACCTTAACATGGGGAGCTTTGGATACCCCCTTGTAAATCCGGCTACAAAAGTAATACTTTCTTTGGAAAGGAAGAAGGTATTAGAGAAATTTTTCCCTAATTGAAACTCTTTTATAAATTCCTAACAATATCTGCAAACTGAATATTGCAATTTGAAAGATTATCGTTTACTTTGCAAGCCAGTATGTTATCAATACTATGAAAATGAGATTAAAATTTGATTAAAATATAATATGAAAGTAATTGATTTTGGCCAAACTAATTCGATTCTAAACCAGTACATATCCGAAATTAGAAATGTAGAAGTTCAGAACGACCGCCTGCGTTTCCGCCGTAACATCGAACGGATCGGAGAAATCATGGCTTATGAAATGAGTAAAGAGTTTAAATACTCGGTAAAGAACATCCAGACACCACTGGGAATCGCTCCGGTCAGTACGCCGGACAACAATTTAGTAATCAGTACGATCCTACGTGCTGGTCTGCCTTTCCATCAAGGTTTCCTTAGTTATTTCGACGGGGCGGAGAATGCGTTTGTTTCCGCTTACCGCAAATATAAAGATACGCTAAAATTCGATATACACATAGAATATATCGCTTCTCCCCGCATTGATGACAAAACGCTGATTATCACCGACCCTATGCTGGCAACAGGAGGGAGTATGGAACTTAGTTACCAGGCAATGCTGACGAAAGGACACCCTGCCGAAATTCATGTTGCTTCGATTATCGCCAGCCAAAAGGCTATCGATCATATAAAGAATGTATTTCCGGAAGACAAGACGACAATCTGGTGCGCTGCCATCGATCCCGAACTCAACGAACATTCTTACATTGTTCCGGGACTGGGCGATGCGGGCGATCTTGCCTACGGTGAAAAAGAATAAACGTTTAAAGATTCTTCCGATATTGCTGCGGTGAAACCCCAACCTGCTTCTTAAAGAACGTACCGAAATAAGAAGCATTGGGGAAGCCGAAGGCATTTGAAATCTCCTGAATATCTTTCTGCGTATTTTTAAGCAATGAGATGCTCTTACGAATGATAGCTTTGAATATAAGTTCCTGCACGGTATATCCGCAAATACTCTTAGAAACGGCAGAAAGATATTTAGGAGACAAACACAATTTATCCGCATAAAACTCAACACCCCGTTCCTGCATATAATATTTTTCGATTAACTGGATCAAGTGAATAAAGACTTCATTTTTGCGTCCTCCCACTTCCCGCCCGTCATTGACGAGTTTGCGATTATAAATAGAACAAATCCTGTACGTCAATGCAAGTAGAAGTAATTTCTGCTCATAAAGTTTAAATGAATTTTCTTCCGACTGTAACACATTGTCCAATAAGGACATATACTTTACTATCTCTTCTTCCTCACCAGTAGACCAGACACAAGAAGGTTCTTCGGGAGTAAGACGGGAATACATATACATGGAAACAACCAGATTCCCCATAATATCCCGGATCGGTTCTATCTGATAAATCAAAATCCGTACCTCCATGTCTTCCGACTCTTGCAAAACCTGAAACTCGCCGTCTTCGGGAATAAACAAACTTTCGCCTGCTCCTGCGAAATGCTTTTTCTGATTAAGCGAAAACTGGAAATTACCCTGGCGACAAATAATCAGCCCCAGTCCTTTCATTTGGAAAGTTTCTTCAGTGAGGGTGGAAAATTTACAAATATCCCTTCGGAGCTACATATATTTTTCCCACTTAACAAATCGCGTTCAAACTGCAATAAACGATCTTGTCCGCTATCCATCATACTAATATATTAACAGATCATTATCAAAAACGACGCTAAGTTAGCAATTTTCGTTTAGGATAAGGAACAACGAGCACAAATATCATACAAATTAACCCACCATAAATTGTCCATCCCGCCATCTCTTTGAGTGCAGAGAGCGTGGCCTGCACCTGAATACGCCCTTTGGTAGATATAGCAGCCATGTTACGGGCTTCCGTCTCACTCTTTCCCTGATATTTCATACCTTGTACCGTACCAAGGAAGGAAGTGGAAGCATCCGGATTAAGCAGGTCCACATTTTGCGCATAACGGGTTATATAGTGTTGTTGCCGCTCCTGCAAAACATTTGTATAAATTGCTCCGCCGATACTCGGTCCCACAACCATACGCACAGTAAGCATAATACAGATCCAGGTGGAAAGATATTTAAAAGGCATACGTTGATTGGCATAAGCAGCCGTCAGCGCATACAGAATCATCATGCCTGTGGCACGGATGATAACTGCATATTTCAGACGCTCGTAAACTCCTGCCGTTTGTACCTCGAAATACATGAAAACAGCTGATAAAGACAGGAAGAAGAATCCCATCGCAAACAGATACTTAAAATGTAACCCTTTACCTCCCAACACCATAGCAATCACGGCACCAATAGCATAACCTACCATACACCAATTACCTAATGAAGCATTTTGCAGATTATCGAGATGCATCCCCACTCCTGCAAACACATTGACAAACATAGCACTGGAGTTTATCACCATCAATAATAAGTAAAGTAATGCTCCCATACGTATAGTACGCAGTTTGAACGCATCCAGCAAAACATAAGGCGACCGGCGCGTTACATCCATATATAGAAAAATTCCCGCAAACAGAATACTTACAGCTGTCGCCCAACGAATAGATTCGTCATCATACCAGTCGAGTACTTTTCCATAAACCAGCACATACGTGAGACAAGTCAGCGAGATGCAAAATGCAGTGACATTGCCGAACTTACGGAAATTAATAGGAAACCTTCCGGGAAACTTATAATTCGGCATGGTAATAAACAAGAGCAAAATAGAGATCAGGAGAATCCCCATCATAAAGTAATACACATATTTCCACTCATATTCAAAGGACAGCCAAGCCGTCAATGCTGTGCCCGACTGTCCTAGAATCATAAAAAACAGATAAACAGCCGGCTGACTCACACATCTTTCAATGTCCAATTTATTCCAACCGACAGTATCTTTCGGCTCCAACCCCGGAGTAATATTGCGGGTAGCTTCCATTCCACCCGCATACCAAATGAGTGTGAACAGATTGACCATCATCAGTACCATACGCAAGAACCCCGTCAGAAGACTACAAAGCGCCAACAGAAAAACGCTGTCTGTCTTTGCACAGATATAACTGAATATATACATGAACGCAAACCCGACAATACACATCATCTTCTCCCGCCGCACACACACCAACTGATATAGGAAAGGAGCAAAGGCTGCCATACCAATAGAAGTAACAAAGTTAGCAAACTGAATATGCTCGGATATAATGCCAAGCCCGCTCATCATTTCGGTGCTATTCACCGAATAAACCCCGCCTACCGTAAGAATCGGCAGAAAGAAAAATAACAGAATGATAATACCCAACGGTTGGGCATCCAGCTATAAAAAGGATAATTTTTAGGATAAGAGGGCATTAATTTTTGATTTATGAATTATGATTTATGAATTATAGGTGCACGGTGGTTAGAGTTTGGCTTTCACTACTACCATCATGCCTGCTGCTAATCGTTCGTTGTCTTCTTTTGATAAATCGGTAAAGTCGATGCGTACGGGGATGCGCTGTTGGATCTTCACAAAGTTGCCTGCGGAGTTATCGGTCGGCACTAATGAATATTTGGAGCCGGTAGCTCCTGATATAGAGGTGACTTTGCCTTTAAACTCTTTATCGCTAATGGCATCTACTGTGACAAATACTTCCTGTCCGATATGCAGGTTCTCGATTTGTGTCTCCTTATAATTGGCAACGATCCATTTCTGGGTATCAGGAAGAATATAGGTGATGGTCTGCCCTGCCGAAATAAACTGTCCTTCCTCTAATGAGCGACGGCCGAGTTTTCCGTCACAAGGAGCTATTACAACCGTATAGGAAAGATTCAACCGGGCCATTTCGAGCGCAGCTGTTGCTCTTTGAATAGCCGCTTCGGTATTCATGCGACGGTAGGACACTTCATCTACACCGGAAAGAGCTGCTTTTTTCTGCCTTTTCGTAGCTTCCAGCTTCTTACGCGTAGCTTCATAATCAGTGACAATCTGTTCAAGTTGGATAGGAGTAGCCGCATTTCGTTTCACGAGGTTCTCATATCGTTTCCGGTCTTTTTCCAGTTTCGCCAACCGTACTTCAATCTCGGCAATAGACGCATCGTAAACAGATGCTGTTGTCTGCGTGGTATTGAGTGTAGCATTGATGACGGTCGCACCGGCTTGCGCATCTTTCAAGGCAGCTTCAGCCTCCATTACGCGAATTTTATATTCACGATCATCCAGTACCAGCAAAGTATCTCCTTTATGTACCTCCTGATGTTCTGTAAAGTAGATTTTGTCAATGTAACCTGAAGCACGTAGATTGATAGGAGACACATATTGTTCTATTTGTGCATCGTTACTAGTCTCCGTCTGGCTATAATTCAAAAAAAGGCAGATCACTTCAATCACTCCCCAAACAATAATAGCCACTCCGAGAAGGCTGATAGCAATCTGCCAGCGACGAAGTTTCTTCATTTTTTTTGCTTTCTCCTGATGAGTAGCGGAAGGAAGGTTATTTTCCATTGTTTCCATATTTATGATTGTTATTTGCGTATTATTTGACTAATGATTCTATTTGTCCGGTTAGTTTAAGCAGCATCAGGTTAGTCACCCGATAGTTATAATGTGCGCTGATATAGTTGTTTTGAGCTTCGCTCATCTGCATTTCATCTTGCAGCACTTCCGTCATAGAAGCAATGCCTTCCCGGTAACGGTCGGAAGTGACTGCGTACACATCTTCGGCAAGCAAGTAGTTATCCTTCTGTTTCTTAAAGTTACGCTGATTGTTCATCAGGTCGTTCACAGCATTCAGATATTGAGTTTGCAAATTCTTCCGGGCATCTTCCCATGCCAGTCTTTTGTTCTCTATATCGATCATCGCCTTCTTTATTTTATAGGTTTTATCCAGTCCGTCGAAAATCGGAATACGCAAGGTTAGCCCCACTCCATAGGAACGAAACCATTGATTGGACGGACCGGAGTGGAACCAATGATAACCTTTATCCGTATATGCAGCATATCGCCAGCTGCCTGTCAGACTAAGAGAAGGGATATATCCATTAGTAATGATCTTCTTTTGTCGTTCCGCCAGTTGCACTTGCGATTGTGAGAGTTGAAGTTCATAGATATTTTCCGACAAGCCGGTCAGGGCTACCGTAGTAATGCTATCGGTATTTACCGGTGTCAGCGCGATTTCCTTTTCAGCCGGATAATCCATAATGTATTTCAGCATATTCAATTGCTGTTTCATCATTGCTTGTGCATTGTCATATTGCACCTTCAGATTTTCCAAATTGATATTGACTCTTTTCAGATCGACTTCCATAGACATTCCATTATCGAAGAAAGCCTGTGTAATATCTCTCAATTCTTCCAGACGGATGATATTTGCTTTTATCAGCATGATTTGTTCGGCCGTGACCTGTCCGAGATAATACATCTTACTGATTTGAAGAATAACATCTTCCCTAGCTTTTCCATAAGACAGACGACTGATTTCTTCCATCACTTTAGCTATGGACATAGAAGTATAAAGAGTCTGATTGAAAAGCGGCATCTGCATTTCCAGTCCTGCATTAGCAGAATGTTGCAATGTTTTCGTTATATTATAGGGAACTCCGTAAGATGAACCGTCTGTGACTGACACCGGAGGATCAAAATTATTATTATAACCGGCTATCGCATTAATTTGCGGCAGCAGCTTCGAACGGTTTTCAGATACGCCATATTTACTTTTTTGTATTTCTTTACGTTTCCCTTCTAACGACAAGTTATTGTCAATACCAATGCGGAGACAATCCTCTAATGTCAGAATCTCTACCTCCTGTGTGTTCCCACGTAACACGAACAAGAAAAAAAAGGAAAAAATGAATAGTAGTCTTTTCATAACATAATGCTCTATTATTGGCTACAAATTTAGTAGCTTACAGCATAATAAGACTATCCACAAACTATTTGTTTATATTCATATTTTCCTTTTTCAATGAACAAACAATAAACAACTACTCTCAAAGACATTACACTTAATATGTTTCTATGGACAGCGTTTGTTTTTTCATATTTTTTTAGTGAATGTAAAATAAGGGCGGCGCTCTTTGTGAGGAGGAGTGCCGCCCTTATTTTATAACCTTACCATACATTATGAAGGTTAATGACTATTACATTTCGCTTAAGACTTCTTCGCAATCTTGTTCCGCTGCGTCCACGCAAGGACCATAACTCCGATCAGCAACAAAGCCAATGCTGCATAAGCAATACTTTCTGTAACCTGTATGCTTTGTGGATCAAACCACATTTCGATGGTATGTTCTCCTGCCGGTACATTTATCGCACGCAAGATATAATCTGCACGGGCAATATCGACGGGCTGACCGTCAATAGTCGCCTGCCATCCCGGATAATATATTTCGGAGAAGACAACAACTCCGTCTTTAGGAGTGGAAGCCTTGTAAACCAGACGATTCGGTTCGTAGCTAGTCAACTGGATGGTAGATAGAGAATCTTTATATCCTTCTGTCACACCTTTCAATTGTTCTTTAAACTTCACATCCACTACGGCTGTTTCTGTTGGAAGAATATCATTCAAAGCATCGATTTCTTCATTTGCATTATTTACATACTGCACCTTGTCTACGAACCATGCATTGCCGTATGCATAAGGATTTACCACAGGAACAGCCTGCCCTTGCTCTCCGGCAGGGAAAATGAAGTACTTTGTATTCAGCATATTCAGTACACGGAATTTGGAAGCGTCTACACTGTCCATCTGTCCGCCGGCAGTAGCCACCGCCTGATAGGTTTCCTGCATTTCGGGCACGATATGATGATCGATCATTTCCTGATAGCGACGGAGCTTCGCTGCATGATAGCCACCGACACTTTTATGCCAGTATGCTGTATTGTTTTCATTAAACGTATTACCGGGAAAGCCTATAAAGTTCAACACACGATAATTTAAAGTAGTATCCTGAAGAATCATCTCATCCGCCTGTGTTTTAACAAACGCTTCCGTCTGTTTGGATTTCGGCACAAACTGTTCGTCATTCAAATAGCGTTTATTGACGCTCCACATATCTATCAAACATAAAAGCGCAATACCAGCCAATGTGAAAGAAGCTTTCAACTTCCGCTGTTGATATAAGAATAAAAACAGGCAACCAATCATTATAATAAAGAAACTACGCCATGCGTCCGAAGCAATAATAGCTTCACGCATTTCAGTCAGGTTTGCCACAAACGGAGCCAAATGTTCGGCTGGAAGTGCTTGTTTCAAAGCAGCCATCTCTTGTGTCGTAATAAAACCGGAGAAGAAAGCACCCGGAGCAACAGCTAAAATCAACGCAACACCAGCAGTCAGTACCAAAGTGGCAATCACCCCTCCACGGTTCTCTTTCAACTTCAGCGTATCCGGTTTGCTCAAAATCTCTTTCAAAGCAAAAATCGCCAACAAAGGAATGGTAAATTCAGCAATCACCAGAATGGAAGATACAGCACGGAACTTATTGTACATCGGGACGTAATCGATAAAGAAGTCCGTCAGTCCCATGAAATTCTTTCCCCATGAAAGCAGAATCGAGAAGATAGTAGCTCCTAGCAATGCCCATTTCAGAGGACCTTTCACTATGAAACAACCCAATACGAACAGGAACATCACAAATGCCCCAACATATACAGGACCGGCTGTCCACGGTTGCTCACCGAAATATTGCGGCAACTGCGAATAAATGCCGCTATACATTGGATTGGCCTTTGCCATAGCAACTTCGCTTTGCGACATCGTAGACCCTGATCCTCCTCCTTTTACGTTCGGAACCAGCAACGTCAATGTCTCGCCAATACCATAACTCCAGTTGGTTATGTAGTCACGGTCCAACCCGCTACTTGTCTGGCTGGCCACAGCGCCCTCCTGCTTCAATTCGCTCTTGCCGCGCATCGTCTCCTTACTATATTCATAAGTATGATACAGATTGGAGATATTGATACAAACTCCTACCACGGCAGCCAATGCCAAAATTGCGCTGGCCTTGAAGAAATGGGGCAGTTCTTTCTTTTTATAAGCATCTTCAAAGTACGCTCCCACAAAAAACAGGATCACAAACATGAAATAATAGCTCATCTGAATGTGATTCGACTGAATCTGAAGGGCGATGAACAGCGCTGTAATAATTCCACCCAACAAGTATTTCTTCCGGTAAGCCAGAACGACACCCGCAATCGTAGGTGGGATATAAGCCAACGTCACAAACTTCCAAATGTGCCCTGCCGGTATCAGAATGAAGAAATAGGAAGAAAAAGCCCATATCACTCCGCCCAATCCTGCCAGCCAAGCCGATATTCCGAAAGCCCGCAAAAGAATATAGAATCCGAGCATCATAATAAAAGTCAGCACTACATAATCCGGGAGAAAGAGGCGATAAACCTTCTCCACCCCTTTCAGGGACGTTGTCGAGTCGTAACTCGGAGACATCTGATAGGTAGGCATACCTCCAAAAATCGAATTCGTCCAGCGCGTACGTTCTCCGGTACGTTCGAGATACTCTTTCGATTCTTGTCCCGCGCCGACTCCGGCAGCCGTGTCATGCTGAAACAAGATACGACCTTCAATATCAGCCGGAAAAAAATAGGCGAAAGAAAGAATGATAAAAGCCAGAATGGCTATTAAGTCGGGAAGAAACTTTTTCATTTACAATGACACGATTTACTATTTACGATTGAAGTTTGAATATAAAATAAATTACGATCTGACAATCCAATATTTACAATTGATAACGGTAGAATACCGTTCTCCCACATTTATCAATCGTAAATAGTAAATCGTCAAATCGTAAATCTAATTAGTATCTATAATGATCTGCTTTATAAGGTCCGTCCACTGACACACCAATATAGGCAGCCTGTTCAGGAGTCAACTTAGTCAATTTCACGCCGATCTTTTCAAGATGCAGGCGGGCAACTTCTTCGTCCAGATGCTTCGGCAAGCGATATACATTGATATCATATTTCTTGTTGAACAGTTCTATCTGCGCCAATGTCTGATTAGTAAATGAATTACTCATCACAAATGACGGATGACCGGTTGCACATCCCAGATTTACCAAACGACCGTCAGCAAGCAGAATGATGCTGTGACCATCCGGGAAATAATAACGGTCTACTTGTGGTTTGATGTTCACACATTTGATACCCGGATAATGTTTCAAGGCATCTACCTGAATTTCATTATCGAAATGACCGATGTTGCAAACGATAGACTGATCTTTCATTTTCTCCATGTGGTCGATACGGATAATATCGATATTACCTGTAGTAGTCACAAAAATATTGCCTTCCATGCAAGCTTCTTCCATAGTCACCACTT
This sequence comes from Bacteroides sp. AM54-2NS, assembly GCF_003602935.1. Lineage (NCBI taxonomy): Bacteria > Pseudomonadati > Bacteroidota > Bacteroidia > Bacteroidales > Bacteroidaceae > Bacteroides > Bacteroides sp. AM54-2NS. Next base: position 5,562 of record NZ_QTMZ01000055.1, on the reverse strand, counting down.
CAAAGCCTTCCATGGCAGCCTGCAATGCACAGATCGGATCTACTTCCGTCACGAGTACCCGCGCTCCGTAAGAACGCATAGAATGAGAACAGCCTTTACCCACATCACCATAACCACATACTACCACCACTTTTCCGGCAATCATCACATCCGTTGCACGCTTGATACCGTCAGCCAGCGATTCGCGGCAGCCATACAGGTTGTCAAACTTAGATTTTGTGACCGAATCATTCACATTGAATGCCGGGAACAACAGTTTGCCTTCTTCCTGCATCTGATACAAACGGTGTACGCCTGTCGTAGTTTCTTCAGACACGCCACGCATTTCTTCCGCTACACGATGCCAGCGAGTACTGTCTTCAGCCAATACTTTCTTCAAGATTGCATTCAGTTCTATTTCGTCCTCTGCATGTACTTCTTTATCCAATACGGCAGCATTATTCTCTGCATCATAACCTACGTGAATCATCATCGTAGCGTCACCGCCATCATCTACAATCACATTCGGTCCTTTACCACCTGCAAAGCTCAATGCTTGCAATGTACACCACCAATAATCAGCAAGAGTCTCCCCCTTCCATGCAAACACAGGCACACCCGTAGCAGCAATTGCAGCCGCCGCATGATCCTGCGTTGAATATATATTACAAGAGCACCAACGTACTTCAGCTCCTAAAGCCACTAACGTTTCAATCAGCACAGCCGTCTGAATGGTCATGTGCAACGATCCCATAATGCGGGCACCTTTTAACGGTTTGGATTCTCCATACTTTTCGCGAAGAGCCATCAGGCCGGGCATTTCTTTTTCTGCCAAATCGATTTCCTTGCGTCCGAAATCAGCAAGCGTAATATCTGCCACCTTATAGGGCAGAGTAGAGAATAATTCTGTAGACATATTGTAAATCATTTATATATAATGAATGCAAAGATAGAACATTCTGATTAGTAGGGCAAAAGCTATCCGTTTTTTTTATATTATAATAACTTGGGAGACAATCCGCGTCTCGGAATATTGTCTTATATTTGCAACAGATAAAACAAATTCTACAATATTCTAATGAATAACAATAAATCTTCTATGAGACATTACGAGGGCAAAACGAAGGAGGAACTTTTAAAAATAATCGAACAATTAGAAGAGAAGATAGATTTTCTTTCCTCCCATCTTTCGCCTCCTTCCCAAGAGCGTTTTCGCGATAAATACAGCACCCGGATATTGGATGCCCTCCCCGATATGCTCACCGTCTTCGACCATGATGCCAATATTATAGAGCTTGCTTCTTCGCCGGCAACCAACCACGTAGAAGGTATCAATGCCAGTAATATCACCACCACTAACGTAAAAGATATTCTGCCGGAAGAAGCTTATGAGAGTGTCCGCAAGAATATGGATAAAGTGATCCTCACGGGAGAAAGTTCCACAGCCAGACATGACCTGATGTTGGACGGTGTTTTACATCACTACGAAAACCGCATCTTTCCGTTGGATAATAAATATCTGTTGTGTATGTGCCGTGATATATCCCAACAATGGGAAGCAGAACAGACGAACGCGCAACAACAGAAAGAGTTGAAGGCCGCCAGAGTCAAGGCAGAAGAGTCGGATCGGCTGAAATCTGCTTTTCTTGCAAACATGAGCCATGAAATACGCACTCCGCTCAATGCGATTGTCGGATTCTCCAAACTAATCACTTTCGCAACATCTACGGAAGAGAAGAATCAATATGCGGAAATCATCGAACGAAATTCGGAAATGTTACTGAATCTATTCAACGATATTCTGGATCTGTCCTCACTGGAGGCCGACTCTTTAAAATTCAACATCCGTCCGATCAAGTTAACAGATATCTGTCTGCAACTGAAGCAACAGTTTTGCCATAAGACGCAAAACGGAGTCAAACTTATTTTAGATGATGTAGATGCGGACATGTATGCCTCCGGTGACTGGAATCGTATTATACAAATTATAAGTAACTTACTTAGTAACGCCACAAAGTTTACCCCCAAAGGAGAAATCCATTTCGGGTATCGGGAAAAAGAGGATTTTGTAGAGTTCTACGTGAAAGATAGCGGCATCGGTATTCCGGCAGAAAGAGTTGCCACTATTTTCCGCCGCTTTGGAAAGGTCAACGATTTTGTTCAGGGAACCGGATTGGGGCTGACTCTTTGCAGAATGTTAGTAGAAAAAATGGGAGGACGTATCTGGCTGCGCTCCCAGGAGGGGCAGGGAAGCAGGTTCTATTTCACTCTCCCTTTGATTCGCCAATAAATGTGTCAGTCGAGGTTACAAATACCTGTATCCGAGGATGACACTTATATGACTATTTACAATTAGATACAGAAAACGCGGCCTGTCGATGACAAAGCCGCGTTTTCTGTATTATCTATATTTGAAAAATATTTCTTTATTTCTTAGCAACCGGGGCACTAAGCATTTCTTTGTATTTCACCGGATCATTCAGTATTTTCATCGCTTCCTTCAAACCGTCATCATCCTTCAACTGCTGGATGATATTACCCCGTTGATAATAGTAACGTTTGATAATTTCAGTAGCAATCATTTTCTTTATGTCGGTAGAGAAATAATCCAAGTCACGGTCGAGATTATGGTTCAACTTCTTCTCTAGCACTTTGAATTCCTCTGAAGCGTCATCCATATATCCTTCAAACTCGGCAGCTTCTTTCAACGTTTTCAGAATCTTCTCACTCTGTTGGTCATACTTGAAGTCGGCTTTCTTCACCAATGCTTTAAAATCATTATAATCAGCATCTGTCACCTCAAACTTCTCCGGAGCAACGATAGTGGGATGTTTCAAACAATACTGCGTTGCATAATCGAAGATTAGATTATCACGTACCAAATAGAAAAGGATATTCGGTAATTTCTCTTGTTTGATCGTAATATCCGGCATTACACCACCTCCATCACGGACTTCACGTCCGGCAGCCGTATAGAATACCTTAGTTAAACTGTCGGGAATAGTGCCGACACTTCCGTCTTCATTGCGATGTTTGTAATCAATAGCCTGCACGCAACGGCCGCTCGGAATATAATATTTGGAGGTAGTCACTTTCATCGTTCCGCCATAAGGCAAAGAACGGGGAACCTGTACCAGCCCTTTTCCAAAAGTACGGTTACCAACGATCACAGCACGGTCGAGATCCTGCAAAGAACCTGATAAGATTTCAGAAGCAGAAGCCGTTCCGCTATTTACCAGTACGGCAATCGGAATATCCAAATCCAACGGTTCGCGCAACGTTTTATAAGTGTTACTGGCCTGTTTGATTTTTCCTTTGGTCGTCACAATCACTTTTCCACGCGGCAAGAAATAATTCGCAATTTCTACTGCTTCATCCAACAGTCCGCCGCCATTACTACGAAGGTCTATCACCAATGAAGTAGCTCCCTGTTTCTTCAAATCCAGAAACGCTTTCTTAAATTCTTTGGAAGGATTGCCGGAAAAAGTACTAAGGCCGATGTAACCTATATTGTTATCCAATACGGCAGTATAAGGTATTGCCGGATTCTGAATAGACTCACGCACAATTGTGAACTCCATCGGCGTACGTCCGCCTTTCACATTCGGACGCTCAATCTTCAACTAAAACTGGTCCCTGCCTGCCCACGCAACATCTGGCTGACTTCCGCATTATTCTTACCGGCAAGGTCTTTTCCGTCAATCTCCATCAGGATATCTCCCGCTTTCAGTCCGGCTTTTGCAGCAGGTGTTCCCTCAAAAGGTTCAGAAATCATCGAACGCTTTAGTTTCGTATTATAAGCAATGTAAGAACCTATACCACCGAATGATCCTTTAATCATCTGTTCCAACTCACTCTGATCTTCTTCCGGATAATATTCCGTATAAGGGTCCAAGGTGTAAAGCATATTATCGATCCCTTCCCGAATCGTTTTATTCGGATCGATGGTATCTACATAGAACATATCCAGTTCTTTCACAATCGCGTTAAATATATCCAGATTCTTTGCAATCTGGAAATTACGGTCGTCTCCGCTCTTGAAACTAAAGAAAGCAACTGTGGCTATCACCGCTACTGCAACAATAGCTATTCGCCTGTTCAGCAATTTTTTCATACCTCTTTTTAATCTAAATGAGTCGTAAAAGTAGCTTAATCCTTTGTTATTCTGCCAGAATCCTGTTAATATTTAACTTAATTTCATCCCAGCGTTCCTGTGGCATCGTTGTTCCGATTACCTGAATAACATTTCCCGAGAGAATAGAACCTATTTTTGCACATTTATCCAACGAGTATCCACAGGTCAATCCATATAAGAATCCGGAAGCGAAATAGTCACCAGCACCGGTAGTATCCACCACTTTCTGAACCGGAATGGCCGAAACCTTTATTTCCTCTGTTCCTTTGCGGATATAAGAACCGCTTGCTCCGACTTTTACAATAGCAATACTGCATTTCTTGGCAATCACTCCCAAAGCTTCCTCCGGCTCCTTGCCGGTAAAGGCTTTCGCTTCTTCTTCGTTTGCAAAGACGATGTCGACATATTTGTTTATTAATAAAGAGAAGAACTCCAGATCATTGGCCACAATATTATAACTAGCCATATCCAGACAAATCTGCAAACCTGCTTCCTTAGCCAGTTCAATGGCATGAAGAATCATTTCATGATCCTGAACGAGGTAGCCTTCTATAAATAGGTACGCGTAACCTTTAAACATATCCAGCGTCAGTTCTTCCGCTCTCAAAGAAGCGGCTGCTCCCAGATAGGTTCCGAAAGTGCGCTCTCCATCCGGTGAAATAAAAGTGGATGCCACACCGGAAGGTAGTCGGTCCGAGTTCAATAATTTGTCTTCAATCTTATTTTTCTGCAGATTTTCACGAAAAAATTCTCCATAATTATCATTTCCCACTTTTCCGATAAACCCTGTTCCGGCACCCAAACAAGCCAGTCCAAGGATGGCATTTCCTGCCGATCCGCCTGTTGCCAAGTGGGTTTTCATCTGTGAAAATTTTATGTTAATCTGCTGTAACTTAGCGTCATCGATGAGCTGCATGCTTCCTTTGGGTAAACCCATTTCATCCAAAAGAGTATCATCCTTCAGGGTTGCGAGTACGTCTACCAGGGCGTTGCCCAATCCTATTATTTTGTCCATTCCTAATATTTTTTTTTGCAAAGATATTGCATATTTCAAAAAAACCTAGTACTTTTGCATCGCAATTGAGAAAAACATTCTTCCTTAGCTCAGTCGGTTAGAGCATCTGACTGTTAATCAGAGGGTCCTTGGTTCAAGTCCAAGAGGAAGAGCGAAAAAAGAGGTAAATCAGAAGATTTATCTCTTTCTTATTTTTCGGATCCAATGTTTTTCGGATCATAACGGAAACAGTGGGCTCAGTCTGAAACCTTGGGGGATTGCGTTAAAATTCTTATTTTTGCATCATGAAAACATCCTCTTCCCAAACGATTGATCCTGTTGCTTCTTTAAGCTTGTTCTTGCCTTCAGGAATCCTTGATTACTTTACCCTAGTCAATCATGTTTCTCAGGATACTTGCTTTATTCTTTATTTAGAGGAGAAAGCCACTATTCC
>NZ_QTMZ01000054.1:0-29230 GCF_003602935.1 Bacteroides sp. AM54-2NS | reverse complement strand
GTATACGGTTCCGCCCTTTCAGGGCTTGTGGCTGGTGTGTTTTTTTCGTAGGGCGTTGCCCTACGCTATATAATTAAGCCCTTTCAGGGCACCCCAATAAATATATAATTGTAAGGCTTTCAGCCTAACTGCAAAATTCCCATTTAACCGATAAATTCTCATTTATCGAACAAATAAAAGATACTTGAAAAATGAAATTCAAAAAGATTCTTCTTTCATTGCTAATTTGTTTGTCTTGTTTTGTACAGGCAAAGAATATAACCATCAGTCGTCTTACCTGTGAGATGCAGGAGGGACTGGTAGTGGTCGAAGGTTCACCCCGTTTGGGCTGGGTGATGGAATCGCCGGAAAATGGGACACGACAATCTGCCTATGAGATTGATATTCGGGAAGCTTTTACAGGGCGTTCCGTTTGGAATAGTGGGAAGGTTTATTCTTCGCAGAGCCAGTTAGTTTCTACAAAGGGGGCAGATATACGTCCTGATAACTCATTTAATTATAGTTGGCGCGTTCGTGTTTGGGATGAAACAGATACACCTTCCGAGTGGAGCAATGAAGCGAAATTCCGGGCAGTACCCGAAAGATTATCTTCGGGGCAGTGGATTGGAGCTATTACCCGACAAAATGCTCATTTACCGGAAGGGCGTAAGTTCCACGGTGGAGAGCTGAAGAAACCGGAAGTGAAAGCTGCTTGGGAAGCAGTGGACACTTTGGCAAAGAAAAGTATTTGTTTGAGAAGAACATTCCAGGTAGGAGATGCGAAAGAAGGGGGTGCAAACCGTAAACCGGGCAAGAAAATAGTGGAGGCAACGGCATACGTTTGTGGTCTGGGATTCTATGAGTTTTCTTTGAATGGCAAAAAGGTGGGTAACAGTGAGTTTGCCCCATTGTGGAGTGATTATGATAAAACTGTTTACTATAACACATACGATGTGACGGAACAATTGCGGCGTGGTGAAAATGTCGTAGGAATCTTATTGGGGAATGGATTCTATAATGTGCAGGGGGGGCGTTATCGCAAATTACAGATCAGCTTTGGTCCTCCCACACTTTTATTTGAGCTGGTTATTAACTACGAAGATGGAACATGTACGACGGTTCATTCCGATAATAATTGGAAATATGATTTTAGTCCGGTAACCTTCAATTGCATATATGGAGGAGAAGATTATGATGCGCGTCGTGAACAGAAAGGATGGAATCAGATTGGCTTTGATGACAGTCATTGGCGTCCGGTAGTCATGCAGGAAGCTCCTAAAGGAATACTTCGTCCACAGATGGCGGCTCCGGTGAAAATCATGGAACGGTATGATATTCAAAAGGTAACCAAACTAAATGCGGACCAAGTTGCATCAGCTTCTGTATCAACTAAGAGAACAGTCGATCCTTCTGCTTTTGTGTTGGATATGGGACAGAATCTGGCTGGCTTTCCGGAAATAACAGTACGTGGCAAACGTGGTCAGAAAGTGACTTTGATTGTAGCCGAAGCATTGACAGAGGAAGGTGCTTGCAATCAGCGTCAGACAGGGCGTCAACACTATTACGAATACACTCTGAAAGGGGAAGGCGATGAAACCTGGCACCCTCGTTTCTCTTATTATGGTTTTAGATATATTCAGGTAGAGGGGGCTGTCTTAAAAGGACAGAAGAATCCGCAGAAATTGCCTGTATTAAAGAATATTCAATCCTGTTTCGTATATAATTCAGCCAAGAAAGTTTCCACTTTCGAATCATCCAACCGGATATTTAATGCTGCCCATCGATTGATCGAGAAAGCGGTTCGCAGCAATATGCAGTCTGTGTTTACGGATTGTCCGCATCGTGAGAAACTTGGGTGGCTGGAACAGGTACATCTGAATGGTACGGGTTTGTTGTATAACTATGATTTGACAGCATACGCTCCGCAGATTATGCAGAATATGGCAGATGCACAACATTCCAACGGGGCCATGCCGACAACTGCTCCGGAATACGTGATTTTTGAAGGTCCGGGTATGGATGCTTTTGCCGAATCTCCGGAGTGGGGTGGTTCTTTGGTTATTTTCCCTTTTATGTACTATGAGACTTATGGAGACGATTCATTGATTAAGAAATATTATCCGAATATGCGTCGTTATGTGGATTATCTCAAGACTCGTGCAGATAAGGGTATTCTTTCTTTCGGATTGGGAGACTGGTATGATTACGGAGATTTTCGTGCGGGATTCTCACGGAATACACCCGTTCCTTTGGTGGCTACTGCGCATTATTACATGACAGTCATGTATTTGGTACAAGCCGCGAGAATGGTAGGTAATGACTTTGACATTCATTATTACACTTCGTTGGCACAGGATATAATGGTTGCATTTAATAAATGTTTTCTTCATAAAGATACGGCACAATATGGTACAGGAAGCCAATGTAGTAATGCGCTTCCGCTGTTCCTCCAAATGACGCAGGATGCAGATGAACAAGGTAACTACCGACCGGATGCAGATTTGAATGAGAAAGTATTCGCGAATCTGATAAAAGATGTGGAAGCACATGGCAACCGTTTGACTACCGGTGATGTGGGAAACCGTTATCTGATTCAGACATTGGCGCGTAATGGAGAACATGAACTTATTTATAAGATGTTCAATCATGAAGAAGCTCCCGGATATGGTTTCCAGTTGAAATTCGGCGCTACAACTTTGACCGAGCAGTGGGACCCCCGTCAAGGTTCTTCTTGGAATCACTTTATGATGGGACAGATTGATGAATGGTTCTTCAATTCGCTGGTCGGTATTCGTCCTTCTACCACTACAAAACAAGGTTATCAGAAGTTCATCATCGCTCCCCAACCTGTGGGAGATTTGAAATACGTCAAAGCGTCGTATGAAACTTTATACGGTACTATTAATGTGGACTGGACTTGTGAGAATGGGACTTTCACTTTAAACGTGTCTGTTCCGGTGAATACTACCGCTGTTGTTTATCTCCCGGGCGGAAAAGAACCGAAAGAAATACAGAGCGGAACATATCAATTGGTTTGTGCAAAATGAAAGAGACATTTTATATATATTTGTAGAATGAAAAACAATGTATTCATATAAAAAATCATGCAGCATCTTTATTTTAATCATGTAGCATGTTTGAAAAAAACATTTCAATGATTGTTTTCAAACATTGGGAAGAAAAAAAGATTCTATTAGCATGATTTTTTAGAAGGAAACGATGAAATATACTTTAATAATATCGATTATGAATTTACGAACAACTCTTATCGTCTTTCTTTGCTTCTGTGCAACCACAGTTCTTCGTGCCGAGCGTGTAGATATGCTGAAGGCCGGTGCAAAAGCAAATGGCAAGACTCTTAATACAAAGCTAATCAATTCAACAATTGACCGTTTGAACCGTGGTGGCGGAGGTACTCTTTTCTTTCCTGCCGGAATTTACCTGACGGGGAGTATCCATCTGAAAAGTAATATTACACTGGAGTTGGAAGCCGGAGCTACCTTGCTCTTTTCCGATAACTTTGATGACTATCTTCCTTTTGTCGAGGTTCGTCATGAAGGAGTGATGATGAAAAGTTTCCAGCCTTTGATTTATGCGGTAGATGCCGAGAATATTACGATCAAAGGAGAAGGAACTTTGGACGGACAAGGAAAGAAATGGTGGATGGAGTTCTTTCGTGTCATGATTGATTTGAAAGACAATGGCATGCGTGATGTGAATAAATATCAGCCAATGTGGGATGCAGCAAATGATACGACAGCAATTTATGCTGAAACGAACAAGGATTATGTAAATACATTGCAACGTCGCTTTTTCCGTCCTCCGTTCATTCAGCCCGTTCGTTGTAAGAAAGTAAAGATTGAAGGAGTGAAAATCATAAATTCTCCCTTTTGGACGGTCAATCCGGAGTTTTGTGACAATGTAACCATAAAGGGGATCACCATAGATAATGCGCCCTCACCAAATACGGACGGAGTGAATCCGGAATCCTGCCGCAACGTACATATCAGCGACTGCCATATATCAGTAGGAGACGATTGCATCACAATCAAGTCCGGAAGAGATGCGCAGGCCCGTCGTTTGGGAGTACCTTGCGAGAATATCACTATCACCAACTGTACCATGCTTTCCGGTCATGGAGGTGTTGTTATCGGCAGCGAGATGAGTGGGAGTGTGCGTAAAGTTACTATTTCCAATTGCGTGTTTGACGGAACAGATCGTGGAATCCGTATTAAGTCGACCCGTGGAAGGGGAGGAGTCGTTGAAGATATTCGTGTCAGCAACGTCGTAATGAGCAACATTAAACAGGAAGCTGTCGTATTGAATTTGAAATACAGTAAAATGCCTGCCGAACCTAAGAGTGAACGCACTCCGATATTCCGTAACGTACATATCAGCGGAATGACTGTGACAAACGTAAAGACTCCGATCAAAATAGTGGGCTTGGAAGAAGCGCCGATATCTGACATCGTTTTGCGTGATATTCACATTCAAGAAGGGAAACAGAAATGTATCTTCGAAAATTGTGAACGTATCACGATGGATGACGTAATCGTCAATGGTGAAGTAATTAAAAGCACCACAGATACTACAGATTAACACAGATTTTTAATTCGACTAAATTATAAGAATAATAAATCTGTGAAAATCTGTGTAATCTGTGGTGAAAAAACAACTTACATAAATTAAAAATAAATGAAACGAATCCTTTTTACTATGCTTCTTGCCGCATCTCTTTCGGCCGAAGCCCAGACGCAAACATACGAGACGGAATTTGCCCGTCCCTTGAATGAAGTACTGACGGATATACAGAACCGTTTCGGAGTCCGTTTGAAATATGACATTGATACGGTGGGAAAAGTGCTGCCTTATGCCGATTTCCGTATTCGTCCTTATTCCGTGGAAGAATCCTTGACGAATGTATTGGCACCTTTCGATTATAAATTTGTTAAGCAGAAAGGAAATATGTATAAGCTGAAAGCATACGAGTATCCACGTCGTACAGATGCAGACGGAGAGAAGATGCTGGCTTATCTGAATACACTCTATACAGACCGACAGTCTTTTCAACTTCGTGCCGATTCTCTGAAAAAAGAGGTACGTCAGCGTTTAGGTATCGATACTTTGTTGGCTCAATGTGTCAAATCCAAACCTATTCTTTCAAAGATACGTAAGTTTGATGGCTATACCGTGCAGAATTTCGCGCTTGAAACACTTCCCGGGTTATACGTTTGCGGTTCTATCTATACGCCCCAATCGAAAGGAAAACATGCGTTGATAATCTGCCTAACGGACATTTTGGTGGCGGACGTTATCGGGAAGACCAACAACAACGTATGGGAACTTTAGCACGTATGGGAGCTGTTTGTGTAGACTATGATTTGTTCGGATGGGGAGAGTCGGCTTTGCAAGTGGGCAGTGCGGCACACCGTAGTAGTGCGGCGCACACTATTCAGGCAATGAACGGCTTACTGATTCTTGACTACATGCTTGCTTCCCGTAAGGACATTGATACCAGCCGTATCGGTACGAATGGCGGTTCGGGTGGAGGTACCCATACTGTATTGTTGAGCGTATTGGATGATCGTTTCACCGCTTCAGCTCCGGTGGTGAGCCTGGCTTCTCACTTCGACGGTGGTTGTCCCTGCGAAAGCGGAATGCCTATTCAACTATCTGCAGGAGGAACCTGTAATGCGGAATTAGCCGCTACTTTTGCTCCTCGTCCACAACTGATCGTATCGGATGGCGGCGACTGGACGGCCAGTGTTCCTACTCTTGAATTTCCTTATCTGCAACGAATCTACGGATTCTACCAGGCAAAAGATAAAGTAACGAATGTACATCTTCCCAAAGAGAAACATGACTTTGGCCCGAATAAGCGGAATGCTGTTTATGACTTCTTCGCAGAAGTATTCAAATTGGATAAAAAGATGTTGGATGAAAGCAAGGTCACCATTGAACCGGAATCCGCTATGTATAGTTTTGGCGAAAAAGGAGCTTTGCTTCCTGAAGGCGCCATCCGTTCTTTTGACAAGGTAGCTGCTTATTTTGACAAGAAGGCTTTTGCTAATTTAAAATCAGATGCTTCTCTCGAAAAGAAAGCCATCGACTGGGTAGCTTCTTTAGAGTTGAACGATGATAAAAAAGCAGGTTTTGCAGTAACTGCCATTTATAATCATCTTCGTAAAGTGCGTGACTGGCACAATGAGCACCCTTATACAACAATCCCCGAGGGTATCAATCCCCTGACAGGCAAACCGCTTTCTAAGCTCGACCGTGAAATGATTGCAGATTCTGCTATGCCGAAAGAAGTGCATGAAAGGCTAATGAAAGATTTACGCAGAGTATTGACGGAAGAACAGATTGAACAAATCCTGGATAAATACACGGTAGGTAAAGTTGCTTTTACCTTGAAAGGTTATCAGCCATCGTGCCCAATATGACGGAGGAGGAAACGACTTTTGTTCTGGAACAGTTGAAACTGGCTCGCGAACAGGCTATTGACTACAAGAATATGAAGCAGATTTCTGCTATCTTCGAAATTTATAAAACCAAATGCGAACAGTATTTCAATGAGCATGGTCGCAACTGGCGGCAGATGTTCAAAGATTACGTGAATAAGCGAAACGCAGAAAAGAAGGCTCAAGGAAAGAAATAAATGAGGGTAAACCCTTAACCTCCTACATAACCGGAAAATCTCCGGGATAATAGAAGAATATAATAGAGCTATGCTTTGCAACTGACAAAGTATAGCTTTATCATATCTAAAGCTATGCTTTAGTTCCCCTAAAACACTGCTATAATTTATTTCTTCACGATTACTAAACATCTTTTTCGCAGAAAATGTGTTATTTTGTAGATGGCTAACAGAAATGTATATGATATGGATAAGCAAAAAGTAGCATTAGTCCTTTCCATGGGTGGAGCACGTGGAATAGCACATATAGGAGTAATTGAAGAATTACTTCGTCACAACTTTGAGATTACTTCCATTGCAGGAAGTTCCATGGGAGCAATGGTGGGAGCAATGTATGCTTCAGGAAAAATGGAAGAATGTAAAGAATGGCTGTATAGTTGGGACAAACGCAAGATGTGGGAATTGGCGGATCTTACCTTAAGCCGGGATGGATTAGTGAAAGGTGACCGTTTTATTAAAGAACTGAAACAAATTATTCCGGACATGAATATTGAAGACCTGCCTGTCCCTTATGTAGCGATGGCTACGGATATTGTCCGCGATCAGGAAGTCAGGTTTGACAGAGGGAGCTTACATGAAGCTATCCGTGCGTCTATTTCTATCCCTATGCTTTTCCGCCCATTAAGAAAAGACGGTATGGTATTGATTGATGGAGGTATTCTGAATCCTCTTCCATTGAGTCATGCGCAACGTACTGAAGGAGACATTCTGATAGCTGTCGATGTGAATGCACCCATTGAAATCGGAAAGAAAAAGAAAATGTCTCCTTATAATCTGTTGACAGAATCTTCGAGAATGATGATGCAACAAATCACCCGTTATCAGATAGAACGTTGTCAGCCGGATATCTTAATTCAAATTTCCGGCGATACGTATGATATGTTGGAGTTCCATCACGCAGCTTCGATTGTGAAGACAGGAGCGGAAGTTACTCGAAACGTGTTGAAAGAATCTCTTGGCAATGATTAATCATGTGGTTGATGATCTCCATTCCTTTTCTTCGGGGTATACGGATACTTTCACCGACCGCCAACATATCTTCAATATCCGGATTTCCTTTGTTATTTGCTGAAGTAGCATGTTCACCGTGATACCCCTCTTTGCAGAGAGTTAAATCATAAGCAGGTGCTAATGACCATTTTCCTTCACGACAAATAAAACTGAAATTTTTGACATGGTCGTCTTTGTTATCTGTAAGTACATTAAACACCATGCGTTGGAACATTTCATCAACTTGTTGTGAATCTTGTGTCAAATATCCTGTTAAGTGTAACAATACCTTGTAATCTAGTTTTGGATTTGATATTGATTCATTGAGTAACGCACCAGCAGTAGCAATGTGTAGTCGTTTTCCATTCTCTATATCAAAACGTTTGCTGGCAAAATATTTGCCATCTAATAACTTGTAATCAGGAACATTTATTCCACATTTACGAGCTACTTCATTATATTTATATTCCATTCTCCCCATATCTTTCGGATCATATGTATGGCGGAATTTCACTAACCATGCACCTTCACGATCATGCCACAAGCATTTAGGACGGCAGCCACCGGAATTACCACTATTGAAATATAAAATATCTTCGCCTTCTTCAGATTTTTCTGAAAGTACTTCCAGAGCCATTTGTTGTAAGTTGTCCAAGTCAGGTAGAGATTTTTCTTCTCCAATATAAGATTCCGGCACGTAACTAAGTGCTCCCATTCCCGAAATTCCCACTATACTTAATCGCTGAATAGGTGTAAGCAAAGCATCATTTATACCTTGTTTTTTGAGTAAACGATTCAACAAATAACGACCATATCCATCAGGGAGACTATCCTCAAATATTCCAAAATTTCCCCAGAAAGGTTCTGGTTTGGCGATGAATAAACTAGATTCTAATGGTAAGTCTAATGGAGAGATAGAAAAGCCTGATATCAGCCATTTCTTATCGTACTGGAAAGCGCAACATCGGTTATCGTGTGTCATGGTAAGTTCTCCTATCTTTTGATCACGATAAAGTACCGATAACTTATTTACTAATTTCATTTCTTCCTCGCTTCCTGTTTTTATTTTTATTGATAACGTCCAATTCTTCCATTGTACTGTAAAGTGGTTCTGCAAGAAGTGCCTTTACGTCTTTGGAATATCCTAATGCTTTTGTTAATGCCACATAAGAGCTCAATGAAATAGAAAACTTCTGTTCAAACTTAGCTATAGTGGGAGAAGGAACGCCACTTAACTTGGATAAAGCATCTCTTGAAAGTCCTTTCTCCAATCGCCTCTTTTGTAAATTGCAGGCAAGTAACTGCAGAATATCTTCGGGCGTATCTATATCAAAGTTGTATAATAAAGACATATCATTGTATCTGATAAGTAACAAATATGATTATAATAGATATTATTATATCTGTTACAAAGATAGTGTTTCACTTTGACTTATTCAATAAAAATAGCAGAAAAAGTAGCCCACATAGCTTTTTAGTTCTGTTCTTACAACACGGATATCAGATAACTCGTAAGGATAGAGAAACTATAAGAGACAAGTGTGAATATGTAGTATATAAAAAATTAGCCACTCTTTCAAGGCTATCTTTTACTTTATATGAACAAGGACGTCCTGATTTGATAGCGGAATTATTTAATTCTGTTGATTCTTTTATAAAGTCAATTTATACTATTGAGTCTTTGTTATCTAATACTTCGGTATATTTTGAATATAAAACCAATGTATGGCTTTGTATTGCTAATAACGCAATTACTAATTATAGAGATTATTGGATATTTTGTGAGGCTGCATTGAAAAAATGCGGAAAATGGGAGGAGTTACTATATCCACAGTTGGAAGTGCCTGATATTCGTATAAAAGGAAAAACAGTTAGTCTTTTAGAACAGGCTGATTCTATTTTTAAGAAATCGGAACTATCAGACACTTTTAGTTCTTTAGGTTATGCTATAAGAAAACAGCGTCCGGCATGGGGATGCAACGATATAGAAGGTAGAACAGCTGAAGAAAAGGTTTTGTCATTATGGAATACTCTTCCACATGATACTTTTTTGATGGCACTACTTTGTCTCAATTCTGGAGATTCACATATTATCCTTGAGCAATTAAAAGAATATGCAAGGACTGATGTTCTGGATATTTTATACAGCTCGGAGATACATCCCAAATTGCAAATAGGATTAGAAGCCGGAACAGTGGGTAATTTGGATTTTCTTTTTTCATTATGGGAATTAGGATATAGATATCATACCCACCAAGAATGGCAGGTGCACGGAAATATAACAAGTACTAAACAAATGAAACTTTATTGTTTAGACAAGTTCTATGATATGAGTTTAGATATTGATTTGAAAGAGATAATGAATAGTATTGCTCTTAGAGCAATTTGTATGGTAGAAGCCATTAAAACCAATGATTTGTTTTGCACTAGTAATCCTAATTGGAAATCATATATAAATGGAGTACGTGGTGTAACTTTACAACATCCATTAAATCAATATTGGGGATATATTGATATGGCTTTCGATGCTTATCATTTTACAGATGGGCAGAGTATGAGAAGTTATCTTTCTCAAAAAGAACCCGGGATAAAATTAGAAAAGGGCTCTGAAAAAATAGAAATAAATTCAGCTATTTACAAAGCCTTATCTGTTTTGTATCCAGAAGTATATAACATGAATTCGTAATGATGTTTATGTTGCGTCCGAAGATATATAAATCATCTTTTTCGTCATTCCCCCGTCAATAGTGATGTTTTCTCCATTGATGAAATCATTGTTTTCCTCGCAGAGAAACAGACACATGCGGGCAATATCTTCCGGTTTACCTACCCGGCGTGAAGGATGCTGTGAATGGTCTTCCGGTTGGAGTTGATTATAATCATGGGTCTGTATCCATCCCGGAGCAATGGAATTTACGGTGATATTCCATTCAGATAAAGACAAAGCCAATGCATGAGTCAAAGAATAGATACCACCTTTCGAAGCTGCATACCCTTCACTTCCCGGTTCACTCATCAGATAACGTGTAGAGCAGATATTTATAATTCGGCCGTATGGGTTGGGAGAGGGCTGCTTTTTACGATGGATGGCAAGCAGCCGGGAAGTGATGAATACAGGACGCAGGTTAATAGAAAGAATTTTGTCGAAATCCTCTACACTTGTTTCTGTGATAGAAGAAAATTTGCTGATACCGACGTTGTTGACAATAATATCAATATCGTTCCATTCGGCAAGAATGGTTTGCATACAACTTTCAAGTGCGTTTTTATCACTTACGTCGACCTTATGGAATATAGCCCCGGTTGCCTTCGCAGTCTCCTGTCCCGATGTTTCGTTTATATCACAAAAGGCAACTTGATTTCCAGCCAGGCAAAAAGCTTCTACTATTGCTTTGCCAATTCCTTCTGCTCCTCCAGTTACAAATACTCTTTTTTTTGAACCATCTGACTTTGAAGCCATTGGAGTGGGGGATTCCGATTCAGCCGGACGTACTGCTGTTAGTTTCTTCTTACCATATTTTTGTGCTTGTTTCCAAGCAGCTTTTCGGGCTTCGTATTGTTCCTGTTGTCTCTCTATGTAATTATCTGCCATCGTTATTTTTTATTTATTGGCAAATGTAAAGTATAAAATGGATAAATACAAGAATCGACCGCTCTTTTGCGGGCAAAGGAGCGGTCGATCTCATTCAGATGATCGTTCAAAATTTAAAACTTCGTCGGATCTATCTCTGCATATTTAATTCGTTGACGGCGCCATGTGTAAATGGCATGCAGCTTCCCGTCTTTTCCCTGAATAATGCTAGGGTAAGAGTATTGGCTGATCGGACTATCTTCTAATGTAAGAACAGGCTGCCAATTGATACCATCTTCTGAAACGGCCACACAGAGCGGAGTACGCGGACCTTTCGGAGTTCCGGGCAATGTAGAGAAATTATTGTAGATAAGGATATGTCTACCGTCTTTCATTGTCACGGCATCTGTACCGGAATTATTATTCGGGACATTCAGCAGCGTTACTTTACTCCATGTGTTACCATTATCACTGCTCCACGCAGTTGCTACCTGTGCGTTACGTGTACGGCAGAGTATCTGTAATCTTCCATCCTTATGCTTCAAAATACTGGGTTGTATTGCATAAACAGGTTTGGCTCCTTCTCCTTTGATCGCTTCTCCGCCTTCCTGGTCATCCACATTCACACCTCCCTTTTTACGATTTTGGGTGGGGACAGATAACTCGGCATCCAGTGGTCCGACCATCTTCCAGGTCTTGCCTTTATCATCGGAAATCTCGAAATGGACACGCCATCCGTTACTTCCTTCCGTACTGGAAGGACAGATGATACGCCCATTGATATATTCCGGTTTATTCTTAATAGGTCCAAGAAAACCTTTTGGAAGCGCTTCGCGTTTGCTCCAGGTTTTTCCTCCGTCGCGTGAACGGACAAGCCATCCTGTCCAGTCGCTCACTTTCAAACCTATTTTATAAAACAGAATCAGGTCACCTCCGGGAATCTGGAAAAGAACCGGGTTCCAGCAAGCTTTTCTGCGGGCAATAAGTGTTCCTTTTGCATCTTTCACCGGGGTACAGGTTGAATCGATTCCGGCTAATACTGCTTGTGGGTCTTTGAGTGAAAACACACCATCGGCAGCAAGTTTGGGGGTGGTCCATTCTTTAGAGCCTTTAGGTTTACGACATACCCAGATGCAACAATCCGGATTGCGCTCTTTGGTTCCTCCGAAGAAAGAGGCTACGAGATCACCATTTTTTAGCTCTACTATCGTAGCTCCGTGACATTCGGGGAAAGAAGCGTTTTCATACAGAAATTCATCAGTCAGAATAGCCGTATTCCGGGTGGGAATGTCTACACTGAAATGATATTTTCCCGAACCGATTTTTTCTTTCCGTCCATCCGGAAGATGTACTTCCCCCGTCGTATTGGCGGGAAGTTCGATATCCCATTCCAAATGTGTGGGAGTCTTTGTCCATCGGCTGGTTATTTTTCCGTAGATACTCATGTACGATGCATCCACGTTACTCAACTCCTGAATTTCAAAAGCCGGCTGGAAGACGATATGCTTGTAACCGGACTTCCAGCGGTCCGCACGGATACCTGCCAAGTTATTGAAGCACCAAGCAATAAGTCACCTAAAGCATCACGTGATTACCGCTATTCATTTCAGGATTTGCCGTGTCACCGTTCCATAACTCCCAAATAGTGGTAGCACCTTTTTCAACCATATATCCCCAGGAAGGATATGTTTTATTGGTAGCCAGTAGATAAGCTACATTGGCATGACCGCGACGGCTCAATTCACGCAATAGCCATTGTACACCGATTACTCCGGTACTTATATGTCCCTTGTTGGTTGTAATAATGGAAGTTACGGCATTTTTAGCTACTTCATTGATGTAGTTCTTTGGCACCAGACCAAAAGCAAGTGGCAAGATATTGGCAGTAACTGTGTTGTTACCATAGAAAATACTATCCGGATATAAGGTATGTCCCGGTACAGGAGAAGTACCTTCCTTTACGTGAAGAAAACGGGCATTGAATGCGTCTTTCATGCGATGTTCCAAATCTTCCCATTCTTCTGCGTCAGCTTCAGCCCTTGCAAGCTTGCAAAGCGGTGCATCAGTTGTAATACCTTCAGATAATAAGCCGTTGCGATCAAAGCTCCGTCAGTCTTGCGGGAAGGGTCCTTACTATGAATTAACTCCAGTGATTCGGTCGGAACGCACCAGTCACCATATTTATCTTTGGTGATGATAAAATCTTCTGTCATATAGTATTCCCGGATATGAGATACCCACTTCTTGATAGCCGGATAATTCTCTTCGATCGGACGTTTATCTCCAAAGTTTGTGAAAAGCATGTCGCAGGCATTGGTAAAGCGGCAGGCCAGGTCACATTGTCCGAGTAGTAGTTCCAGTATGCCGGGGCTACATCAGGAATACAGCCGTCTTCCCGTTGTGCTTCGCGGATGTCACGCGTCCATTTGGTATACATGGCGTAATTATCGAAAAGCATGCTTTCTCCCCAACAGCCCATGGTACGGTCACCCAACCATGGTTGGCGTTCATTCCGTTGCGGACAGTCAACCGGCATCCCTTTATAGTTGCTCCGGATTCCCCAAAATGCATTACGGATAATTTTATTCAGAGTTTCGTCAGAACAGTTGAAAGTACCGATATGCTCCATTTCATCTTCTACTACTTCGGCAACGAAATCTTCTGCCTTCGCATTCGGATAATCGCTGACTTCTACATAACGGAACCCATGATAAATAAAACGAGGTGCCCAGGTAGCATCTTTTGTTTCGCGTCCGCTGACAACATATACATCTGTAGAACGGGCATCCCTGAAGTTTCTAGTATAAAGTTCGCCATTGTCTTGCAGACTTTCTGCAAAACGGAGACGGATGCTATCGCCAGCCTGTCCTTTTATCCGGAAACGTACCCAGCCTGCCATATTCTGACCGATATCCAGGATATATTTGTTACCAAGCTTTTTTATAGAAACGGGCTTCAGGGTTTCTGTAACTTTCATGCCCGGCATCATTTGTGCACGCAATGTTCCTGAAGGAATACTGACACGTTGGGCCGGCATCCAGTTTTTGTCATCATATCCGGTTTGAGTCCAGGCTCCTAGCTCTTTACGAGCATCATATTCTTCGCCATCATATTCATTATTGCTACGGATAGGACCTTCAGTAGTCAATTTCCATGAAGTGTTTGTAGCAATCGTTTCTTTGCTGCCGTCTGCATATTCCACAATCAGATTCAACCGGAGTTTAGGATAACCGAAAGTCGGTATCTTATACGGTTTATAGTTCTGACGCATCGTATAGAAGCGACCATTTCCAAGAGTTACTCCAATAGCATTTTCTGTTTGAAGCAGTGAAGTAACATCGTATGTGTTGTACAGAATTGTTTTCCGGTAGTCGGTAGGAGCAGGTGCCAGTACTTGATTGCCGATGCGTTGTCCGTTGATAAACAACTCGTACATCCCATTCCGGCGATATGTACTGTGGCACGTTTCACACTTTTCTTTACTGCAAACTCTTTACGGAGATAACGGGCTGCCAAACGGCTCCATTGTGTTTCGCTGTCTCCGGGAGCGGCCCTGTCCAAGCCGATCCATTGCCCTTGCCAGTCCGCTTCATTAAATAGTCCGGTGGTCCAGAAAGCCGGAGCACTCCAATTTGTTGCACCTTTGTTGGTGTCTATTTTCACTTTCCAATAGTAGGAGGCATTACATTTTAATGTTTTTCCCTGATAAGTGATCCATTGGGAAGCGTCAGATTCAATCTTTCCTGAATCCCAAATATCTCCTTTTCCTTGTTCCAATAGCTCCGGGGAAGATGCGATAAGAATGTGATACGCAGTTTGTATCACATTCTGTTCATCCGATTCGATGCGCCAACTCAATCGGGGTTGGCGCACATCGATACCTGCCGGATTTTTCAACTGCTCCGTTCGCAGGTCAGTGATACCTATGGCTGCGTATAGTGAACCTGCAAAGAGCAGAAGAAAGAAAAATGATACTATTCTTTTATTCATAAGTATGTTCTCATAATTCGTTTATATAATAAATTTAGGCACGGATTGCACGGATTAATGCTGTTGTTTTACTTATCTGTCATTCTGAAAACCGTAAAATCCGTGTAATCTGTGCCTAATAATACAAAATTATTTAGCCCATTTTTGTTGTGCATTTGGTAATTCTGTCCAGGCCTTCTCCACATAGTTCTTACTACTATCCACTACAATCAGAATATGATCGTTTCCACTGCAATAACCACTGTCGTGCTGGAATTTGTGCACTCCGTTATCAAATTCTCCGATGTATTCCAGTTTACCATCTTTCGTGGTGTACCACCAAGCATTCTTTTTCGCGCCGCTAATCTTGCTGAAATCAACTTCCATCGGACGTCCGGTATAGTTGTATACCATCAGATAATCATTTCCACGTGTAGCGATAGCGCGGTCATAACGTTCTCCATTCTGTCCTGTGATGATAGACTGATCGGGTATGCGTTCAAAGAACGGGAAAGTCAACATCAGGTTTTTCAGATACTTCATCTGATTGTAGCCCGGATCATTCAACGCATCATACCAAGGCTTCTTTGCACCATAAGCACCACCTACACCCGGTTTGATAAATTGCATGATGGAATTATGACCGTAAGTATGTCCGAAAGAACCTGCAAATACAGACCAATAAGCATAACGACGTACGTCATAATCCTTCCACAACAGTTCGTTTTCATCGTGCAGACCATGAGGTATTTCTTCATAGATCGGTTCACCGTCAATCACAGGTTTCATGGGTTTCATGGCCAGGCTGCGTTCTACAAAACGCCAGTTATCTTCTTCCGTATTTTCTTCGATAGGGTAGTCACCATCTCCGAAACGTTGTCCGTAGCGACGATGTCCGCTTTGAAACATGTTGAAATCCAACCAGGGAGCGTTATTGAACCAAGTTGCGGAAGTTGTTCTTCCACGTGGATGGAATGTCATCAGGTGATTTTTGTCGATAGCTTTGATAGAGGTTGCCAAAGCTTCCCATTCAGCAGTTTTCACGTCGCCACGGATATCTCCACCGATAAACCAGATAATATTCGGTTCGTCCTTATAACGCTCTGCCAAAAACTTGCCGTATGCTTTTGCCTGTTCTACAGTCATCTCGCCCCGGTTCACCGGGCTTCCCCAAATGCAGACCATGCCGATATATTGTCCCTTTTTTGCTGCTGTACGGATGATGTAGTCCATGTGATCCCAATAACCGTATACGCCTTTTTGATTGATGTTTTTGAAGTTGTATCCGTCAATCATCGAATATTGTCCGTAGATATTCATAGACGGAACATTGTTCAACGTTTGAACCTGAATCACGTTGTATCCGCGACGTTTGCATTGTTCCAGGTAATATTCGGCTTCATCCCGGTTCAAGCGTTCGGGCAATAGCCAACCGGTTTCTCCTAACCAAAAGAAAGGAGCACCGTTTTCGTGTTTCAGGTAACGTCCCTCTTCGGAAACTATGAGTTTGCCGTTGTCCCAGGGGATATACGTCTTTTGTGTTTTCTTCTGTGCTGCAGCCGAAGTTGCCATTGTCAATAGCAGCAACAAAAGAGGAAGAATCTTGAATTTTCTCATTGTATTTTATCGTTTTGAGTTTATTTTTTAGTCATTTTCTCATACTCAATAGCAGCCAAGATGAATGAACCTATCGATTTCGGATCATTTTCTATGATCGGTTCACTGATATAATACTCAAATGAGCCGTCACGATATCTTTTTGAATCTCCGCCCAATCCTGCAACAGCACAGCAATTGGTAATTGTATAGCTGCCATCCTCTTCCAAACGGGTAAATGTCTTTACCATTCCGTCAAAGGCTTTTTGTGTCGGTTCGATATACTCGTTGCCAATATATCCTTTATTGATAGCTTTGGCAAGCGTATAGATAAACAGGGCAGTGGCAGATGATTCCAAATAATTACCTTCACGTGCTCCCTGATCGGTTACCTGATACCAGGTTCCGGATGAAGGATCTTGGTATTTCACAATCGCTTTTGCCAATCCCTGCAGAATTTGTATAATGCTGTCGCGTCCGGCAGTTTCCTGTGGCAGAAAGTCCAGTACATCTACAATAGCAGCTCCATACCATCCGATGCTGCGACTCCAAAAATTAGGAGAGCAACCTGTTTCAGGATTTGACCATTTCTGTTCGCGACTTTCATCCCATCCGTGATAATAAAGCCCTGTTGCAGGATCATAAGTCTTGCTATTTATTAGAAGAATCTGTTTTGTTGCTTCGTCAAATAAAGCGGGTTCATTAAAAGTAGCCCCATATTGAACCAGATAAGGAGAAGCCATAAAAATTCCGTCCAGCCACATTTGATGAGGATATCTCAATTTATGCCAGAATCCTCCCTCACTGGTACGGGGTTGCTCTGCCATTTGCTTGCGCAAAGTATCCATGGCTATTTTGTAGCGTTTGTCTCCAGTCTGTGCGTAAAGATCGAAAAGAATCTTTCCACCGTTGACATTATCAATATTGAATGAAAGATATTTCATGGTTTTGATATGTCCGTCAGCATCGATCAGACTATCTGCATATATCTTGGCATACTCATAATATACGCTGTCCCCGGTATGTTTCCATTCTTCCAACATGGATTTCACTACTAATCCGTGGGTATATCCCCAGCGTGGTTTTTTAGCTTTTTCAATCATCCAGGGTTCGGGGAAACGTTTCATTTCGGAGCGTGCCATGCGTTCACTCCATTTTTCCGTTTCTGTTTTTTGAGGTGCTGCGCAAGCCAGGAAACAAGCAGTTCCACAGGCGACAATCAGTTTCAATAAGTTTTTGTTCATATCGGTCGAGTTATTATTTTCCAATCAATACATATTCTTTTCCTGCTTTGGTAGGTAGGTCATAGAGGTAAGTCTCTGCAATTTCCACTTTGTTCAAGTTGGCCTTTTCGTTAATCAATGGCTCCGGAATGGTGGGGACTGCATAAAGAGGGTTCGGATTTTCACCTTTGGCACGCTTCAAGCCATTCCCGGTTAATGGATTGAGCGAACGTAAACGACAATTTCCTCCCTTATGAGATTTGACAACCAGTCGGCTGACTTTCCCGTTTTTCCAACTCAAATCAAGTTCGAAACCTCCACGGGCAATAATTCCTTTGATAGAACCTGCTTTCCAAACGGTAGGCAGTGCGGGAAGCAAATATATAAAACCGTCGTAGCTTTGCATCAACATCTCTGCAATGCCTGCGGCACAACCAAAGTTTCCATCAATTTGAAATGGCGGATGCGCATCGAACAGGTTAGGGTAGGTGCCTCCTTTTTTCTTTTCATTGCGTACGAGAGTCAGCTGGTCAGTTATCAACTTGTAGGCGTGGTCGCCATCAAGCAGGCGTGCCCAAAGGCAAACTTTCCATCCCATGCTCCACCCGGTCGACGGGTCGCCACGATGAATCAGAGAAGTACGTGCTGCATCAAATAATTCAGGAGTACGGTAAGGGGAAATCTGATTGCTGGGGAAGAGTCCGTACAAATGAGAAATGTGGCGGTGCACGTCCTTCGGATCATCCCAGTCGAACATCCACTCTTGTAATTGCCCCCAATGTCCCACCTGCATGGGAGCCATTTCTTTGAGACGTTGTGTCAGATGAGAGGCAAACTCCTGATCTGTATCCAGTATTTGAGAAGCAGATATAATTGCTGTCCAAAGATCGAAAATCAATTGGTTGTCCATGGTGCATCCGGCAGCTGTAGTAGCTTTCCCGTTACTTCCCGAATGTACATTCTCCGGTGAATTACTGGGGCAGACTACCAGCCAGTTGTGTACGGGTTCTTTCACCATAATTTCATCAAAGAAACGTCCAGACTCTTTCAGTATCGGATAGACAGAACGCAGGAATTCCACATCTCCGGTGTATAGATAACGCTCCCAAAGATGTCGGCAAAGCCATGCACCACCACTGGGCCACATACCCGAAGGAGCTTTGTCAACTGCTCCTGTAATACGCCATATATCCGTGTTATGATGCAACACCCATCCGTTGGCTCCATACATAATCTTAGCCGTCTCTTTTCCTGTGTTACTCACTTCTTTTATCAGACGGAATAACGGTTCATTCAGTTCACTTAGATTCGTTACTTCCGAAGGCCAGTAATTCATTTCCAAATTGATGTTACAAGTATATTTGCTATCCCAGGAAGGGAATAATTTGTCATTCCAAATTCCTTGTAAATTGGCGGGTTGTCCTCCCGGTTGGGAAGAACAGATCAACAAATAACGTCCGAATTGAAAATAGGTGGCAACCAGATGTGTGTCATTGGTGTTTTTGAAATTCTCCACACGCTTATCGGTGGTTACATTCGCATATTGGTCTCGTCCCAAATCAAGAGAAACGCGTGTCAGATATTGTCGGTAAAAATCAACATGATTCTTCTTCGATTCAATGAACGGATGAACCATTGCTTTCGCCAAATAATTCTTAGCCCGCTCTGTCTGATTACCGGTGATGTCTTGATAATTGTTGAAGTTGGTGGCAATAGATACATAGACCGTAGCTTCATCAGCTCCTTCAACGGAAAGGACACCATCGGCACAAGCTATTTTCCCACCTTTATTTTTAGCAGTCAATCTGCCTTGAAATTCTACTTTCCCTTTGAGCCCCTCATGCAAGGAAGAGACTCCCGAGAGTGTCACACAGTTTCCCTCTTCAGAAGCGATCATAACATCCTGGTGAGGCGAAGTGAGTTGTGCATTGAAAGTAATTTGTCCGGGACGATTGGCGGTCAGTCGTACCATTACTACCTGATCGGTGAATGAGGTGATCGTTTCGCGTTGATACTGCACTCCGTCTACTTCATAACGTACGATTGCACGTGCGGAATCCAGACTTAATTCCCTGTAATAATTGGAATAACGTGTATGACCGGGAAAAGCGATTCGCAGGTCACCAAAACTTTGATATGGCATTCCTGAATTAGTCTTTGCCATTACCTTTTCTGTGGCCAGTGTCTGAGCTTCAAGATATTTTCCGGCAAAGACCAGCTCACGCACTTTCGGAATATATTCCAGTGCATCCGGATTGGCGTTATTATTGGGACGTCCCGCCCAAATGCTTTCTTCGTTTAGTTGTATTTGTTCTGTGCCTGGTGTTCCATATACCATGGCCCCCAAACGGCCATTCCCAAGGGGTAATGCTTCGGTCCATACCTGTGCGGGACAGTCGTACCATAGCTTGTATTCGGGTACAGAAGACTTCTGTTCCTGCGCCTGAATACAACCAACAGACATCGTGACGAACAGATATCCGATTAATCTCTTTTTATTCATTTCCTTCCAATTGCTTTTATACTTTTATAAAAGGACGATTGAAAGGGATTTTTGTACCCACTATGCAGGCAGTAAGAAAGGGAGAAGAATAAAAATAAGTTAGCAAACTTAAATGCAGTTATAAAGCCATTAAAATAGATGAATTTCGACAAACAAACAGATATACTGATTGTTGTACATTGAATCATTCGTTTTTTTATTCACCTAAAAAATACAGATTATGGCAAAGAATTCTCCCGATGAAGGAAAAAATATCAAAATGGTAGAAAAGCAGGCGGCTGAAGCCTCTATGATCAACCTCAAAGAGTACCGGGCAAAAAGGCAATTCGGTAAAACACCGGAACCGATGGCGGAGACGGTGGAAACTCCCAATCGAATGCCTGTTTTTGTTGTTCAAAAGCATGATGCCAGTCATTTTCATTTCGATTTTCGTTTGGAAGTAGATGGAGTATTAAAAAGTTGGGTGGTGCCTAAAGGACCTTCCATGAATCCAAAAGATAAGAGGTTGGCCATAGAAGTAGAAGACCACCCCTTGAGTTATGCGCACTTTGAAGGAGTTATACCGGAAGGTAACTATGGAGCAGGTACGGTGGAAATATGGGATAGTGGAACCTATGCTTACGTTGGTAATAATCGTAACATTTCCGCTGCCATTAAAAATGGAATACTTGAATTCAAGTTACACGGGCATAAACTCAAAGGGCTATTTGTCCTTATACATACCAATATGGATGATCAGGATAAAGACTGGCTGTTAATAAAGAAAGACGATGTATTTGCGGTCACTCACGTTTACGATGCGAAGATTATTCCGTCTTATGATGAGGTATTCCTGTAAATCATGATCTGACAATACTTATCTAAAGTCTATTATTTTCAAATTATATACGCGGCTTTATAATTCTACTTATTTCATTATTTTAATGATTAAGTGGAACTATATGATCGTATGGTTGTGTTATTGTATGGCATAATATTTGACAATCACTACGTTTCGCCAAATAAAATGATGATTTTAGAATCTATTCTTTGATATTTCGGTAACAAACGATATTGTTACCACTTTTGATAGAAAACACCCATTGTTTTTGTTAGAATCCACCTCATATGTGGACGTTGAAAAGTTTATACTTGTTCCGGATTTAGACACGTTAAAAGGTCATCAAACGTGTTTTGCTGAAAATGTAAGTATTAATCAAATCCTATATAAGTATGAATGATTGTTACCTGAGTTTATTATTAAACTTTCGCGCTTTACTTTCTATAGATAGTGGAGCCAATTTAGTAAACAGTAAACAAGCTATTGGCGTAATTTTGCCTGATTTGTCATTGCTTGGTTATGCAGTTCCTGTAGAGAGTTTCGGCATTGGGCTATTTATTGTTTTGTTTGCGTATCTTGCGGTAGAGTATAATGTTCAGTTGTTGTCACATGAAAAACTTAAGATAGCTATGAACATGCTCCATACTACGTATACCCCGTTGATATTGTTACGAAATCAATTGGAAGAACTTAAAACCGGTAATCTTCCCGAATCGCTTTCCCAACAAGTAGAAGAGGCATTGGGATATACCGAATACATCATATATTGCAATCAGAATATTGTAACCCTCAATAAGGTAAACAAAAAAATACTTCCTAAGACATCAACGGCAAATTTGGAACTCTCTTCTTATATTACTTCTATTGTCAATCAATGTCGACCTTATGCTGATTCGCGCCGTATACAACTGACTGTCAGCGAATGTTCGGATTGCGTCAGTTGCAGAATCAATGAAAACATTATGACGGCAGCGCTTCAGCATCTTATAAGCAAACTAATTTTGGGTTCCGATTTAGGTTGTTGCATATCAATCAATATAACACATACAACAGATTCCTGGCAGTTGCAGATTACTAATTGTGAGATAGCAGACAAAAGAGTAGGGAAAATGTTTCCTTTTATTCCGGTCATATTTCCTATATATGGGTATAGTGATTTGTGGACTGTAAGAAAAATCATTCGCCTGCATGGTGGAAAAATAAACGGATATAGACATGGCAAATCATTTGCTTTCCAAATTGTCATTCCAACAGATTGTCATTGCCGGAATCAGGAATGTTCGGTTATCAAACATTCTTCAACAAATACGAAGAATAAGGCTAAAAAATCTTCTGAAAGTGATAAAGATGATACCCCGAATGCTAAAACAAAAGATACATCCCATATCTTATTGGTAATGGCGGACGGGGCATTCAGGAATTATTTAAGGAAAGCTTTATCGCGGTATTTTCAGATTTCAGTTTTGAAAGATCCTGATTTGCTGAAGGATACAGTAGTCCGCCAAAATCCTGATGCTATCATTATTGACGATAATGTAAACGGAACAAATGGAGATGCACTTAGTTTCCGGATCAAAACAGATAAAATGATAGGGTATATACCGGTTGTCCTTTTGATAAGGGCCTTTGATAACGAAAGTTATTTGTCCCATTTAGGAAGTGGGGCGGATCGTCTGGAATTACGAACAGAAAGCATTTGCAGGCTAAGGGCAAACATACGTATGCTTGTAGAAAACCGCATGGTTTTGCGTGAACGGGTCAAATTGTTTTTGTCAGATGCTGTTTTTCCAATGGTCCCCACCAAAGAAGAAATGGAAACAGAAAATACGGATCAGATATTTATGGATAAAGTCAATAAAATCCTGGAAAAGAACCTCTCTACTGATAAATATACAATAGATAAATTAAGTATCGATATAGGAATGAGCCGTACTGCTTTTTATAGCAGGATACGAGAGATAACCGGGAATCCTCCGGAAAATTATATCTATTCGTTCAAAATGGGCAGGGCACTTAAACTGCTAGCCTCCCAACAGTACACTGTTTCGGAAATTGCAGGAATGCTGGGATATTGTGATGCTAAATATTTTGGAAAGAAGTTCAAAGACTTCTATCATGTATGTCCTACGGATTACATTAAAAGTATTATAGGGTAAAAGAATATATAGTACATATTTTCAGTTTAAATGATATAAACTAAATATGTACTATGTTCATTTTCTATCATCTTGCTTCACTATCACCTCTAAAACAGATAAAGTCTTTTTTATCAAATATTTTAAAGGTATTCTAGATTTTGGATGTTATTCATTTAGAAGATTTATTATCTTCTCCTTTTACTTCTAGAAGTTTTTTCGTTAATTTGTATCGCATAACAAGAATAATAGAACAAACGTATAAGTAATAAAGAAAAGCTATGGAGCAACAAAGTTTTTGCAATATCAGTTTATCTGATCCCTTTTTTAATTCTTTAAAGGAAGATTATCCCGAATTTTCTAAGTGTATAATAAGAAAAA
Organism: Bacteroides sp. AM54-2NS; assembly: GCF_003602935.1. NCBI lineage: Bacteria > Pseudomonadati > Bacteroidota > Bacteroidia > Bacteroidales > Bacteroidaceae > Bacteroides > Bacteroides sp. AM54-2NS. The sequence continues at coordinate 5,366 of NZ_QTMZ01000054.1, read as the reverse complement.
GAAAGATAATGCAAAGGCTTTTATTCAAAAGAATAATGAAGGGCTGTTGCAAGCTTTTCTATATTTAAAACAGGAATTAGAAGATATAACAGATGTATGTCCGCCAATGCCTGCAGCTAATAGACTAAAAGTTGGAACTTTTAAAATAGAAGCTCATAATACTAAGTTGGGAGAACAATTTGTAAAAAAAATAGTGGTAGCTGCTCTTCATATTGATGCGGATGAAATATATGTGACGATATACAGGAAACATGAAGGGCTTATAAGGTTGTTAAAGAGATATGGATTCCTTGTATATGGAACTAAAGGTCATGAGGATGAACCGGAGTTTGTATTTGTAAAGTCTATGAAAGTATATTCAGGAGATTTGTTGTATGATTATCCTTATATTCATACTTCAAAAGTACGAAAGTTTATTCTATCAATAAAACCTGAATATCATACTCCGCTCTTTCCTGATTCAATTTTAGATAATGAGGAACGTGATAAATCTTTTCTTGTGCGAGACATTGCTTACACAAATAGCATACATAAGATTTATTTGTGTAAAATGAGGAATATTGATCAATTGTCAAGAGGAGATGTTCTTTTAATCTATCGAATGAAAGACGAAAAAGGGGCTGCATATTATCGTAGTGTTGTGTCTTCTATCTGTATTGTAGAAGAAATAAAAAAGGCTTCTGATTTTAAATCTACAGAGGAATTTATCAAATATGCAAACGCTTATAGTATATTTAATGAAAATGAGCTACGGAAATGGTATACAGAATATGGGATGACTCTTATAAAAATGACTTATAATATTGCATTTGATAGAAGAGTTACCCGTGGTGAACTTATTGAACAGGTCGGCCTTTCGGCTGGTGACTATTGGGGATTTATGCAAATAAATGATGAACAATTTAAGAATATAATATCAAGAGGAAAAATAAATGAAAGTCTTATTATCGATTAAACCTGAATTTGTACAGGAAATTTTTACAGGAAAGAAAAAATATGAATATAGAAAAGCTATTTTCACAAGGAGTGTAGATAAAGTAGTGGTCTATTCAACAAAGCCTGTTGGGATGATTGTTGGGGAATTTACAGTAGAGAATATTCTAAATGATACCCCTAGTACACTATGGGACCAGACTCATAAGGATTCAGGTATCACTAAGGATTTTTTTGACCAATACTTTGAAGGTCGTACACATGGGTATGCCTTGAAAATCAGTTCTCCACGTCTTTATGAAGAACCAATTAATCCATTCGAATTATTTAAGGCTTTTGCTGCTCCCCAATCGTTTAAGTATATTGATCCAAATGAGTCTGCTCTCCTATTTTCGAACTACTAAATTTAACCAGGATTGTCTTTTTAGATAATCCTGGTTTGCCTATTCTGTTATTTTATTTTAATACTCCCATCAATATCCCTTGGACGTTTACTTTTTAATAAGTAGCAGTATGAGTTATCTTCAGGAATTGCTATATAATGAGAAGTGTTTTTATCAAGTAACGCTGGGTCTTTTATCAGTTGTATTTTCCAATTTGGCATATTATGGGGTGGAACAAAATTGTGTTGGAATATAGGGTCAAGATATTTCATTCCACACTTATTAATAGCGGCATTGAAAAACTGTTCAGCCTTTTGGTTATATCTTTTATGCCAAGCCAAATTTCCAAAGCCAAGGTAGACTGGAGGAACAAGGTGCTCTATGTCGTAATTGGTCACATTTTCTTCATCTGCAAAACGAAATGTATTGCTGGTTGCTTCTGAATATACCAAAGCCTTACTTAAATCTGCTTCTTTGATATAGAAGAGATTAAAAATTTGTATCACACCGTTCAAATCTTCACGTCTTGGCAGATCATAGTAGAAAGCAAAGAGATCGCCTACACAGTCAATTGTGGTATCACTACCAAATTCATACCACTTGTCTTTACTTTCGTCAAAGTGCCGGAGTTGTCTTAACGTTTCGGCATCGTCAATTGCTTGGTGGGTGGGGGATTTAAATTTGGCACCACCTGGATTTTTCATTACCACTGATCCGATAACCTCCCATGAATTACCATATTGTAACAATGTCCTCCATCGAAAACCTATAGCAGTGTTCTCATCCATTAGATAGAAGTGAGTGTATACTTTCATTATTATTTATTTTATAAGAATTAAAATGCAATCTTTGGTACTAACTATCAACACTTAAATGACTTTCATTAATCGTTTTCATATATTTTCCACATATCCTTAATACAGCCATGAAGTTGATGACGAAGTGATTGGGGTTCTAATACTTCAATCATTGCGCCAACTTTTAGTAACTCCATACAGAAGTCGTATGTCGGTCGAAGATGCAATTCGAAATCTGCATATTCATCAGAAGTGTATATTTCCCGTTGTGAAGGGTGAAGTGGAAGTGTGCGAAGATAATGTTGATGATATCTGTCAGCACGTAACACGATTCTTTCTTCCTTAATATCCTTATCAAGCACAATTCCAAAGAAAGAAGAGAAATAGGATTTAGCATCAAAGTCCTTTGGCAAAGTGAAGCATGTATCGGTCACACTGGCAAACCTTTATCTTCTATCTCTTCTATGATTTGTCTGATTTTGGAGATAATCCAATTTGAGACCTCTCCTGTGCGTATTGGTAAGTAGCTACTGGTGGAATGCCAATCGGTGTATAGAATCCATTCCCATCCATAAGGCCAGTACGTATTACTACATTCTGAAAAACATGATAATTGCCGTATTGGTAATTCTTTAGCCCCCAGCAGTGAACTTTGTGAAATACCGATATAAAGGTTCTTCCAATCCGAATCTCTTCCATCATCTCTTGTAATGACTATGTAATGGGACCATTGGGGCATTTTGAATTTTAGAGCCGGACTTTCGTCTCCTTCTTTGATGAGCTTAAATTCCATCCCCATTTTAACTGCGAATTCTTTTAACGGTTTAAAAATGAATTCTGTTCTTAATTTGCTACTTATTTCAGCTCTGTTATCCATCAAGGCAACTACTGCTTCCATATTATTGATGGCTAAATCTACGATTTTATCACTACTATCTTTATTCATATCTTGTCCTGTGATTTGTTTAATAAGTGTAATATATTGGGAAATTGTCTCTCGTACCAGAGGTTTGTCGTATGCTAACATCACACACTTTGATAACCAATTTAGGATATGTCCTTTGTACGAGATACAGTGATAGTCAATCTCATTGTCTCCTAATGAATCTTTGCTTGCCTCATGACCATCAAGTGTAAGATAAATCAACTTAAAGCCTTTCGGAAAACGTTGTTTACCATAGTTATTGTATCGCAGTAATTGATGGTATTGATCAATAGCATATATTTTATTCTCAATGATAATAGCATATTCACCATCTTCCAAGATTATATCGATCCGTCCACCAGTAGTTTCTGTCCGCTCACCAATATATCGTTCGACTATATTGGTATTGCAATTAGATATATAATCTCGTTTTAAGCCAATGGCTGCAAGAAATTCTTTAAGCATAGCATCTTTTAGGCCATGATTTCCGTCAGGATTTAACAATTCTGCAAGGAATGCGGAATGCAATCTAACTTCGTTAGACCGTAATCCAAGAGTGTTGAAAACGTTAAAACAATCGCCTTTTCGCTGCTTATGCTTCATTCGCTCTTGCTCAATAAGGCAAATCTTGCTTATTTCCATTAAAAGATCATTCAATTCCATATTTAAACTATTTTGTTAATACAAAAATACGAAAAGATTGCCTCGTTTTCTATATTATAATTTTGATTTAATTGATATTATATAACGTGAAATATTTTCAACGTTTATAGCTACTGGTAGCTTTAGCAAGACAATTTTTCCTCTTTGTTCACGTAGTGAATAATTATTGTGAAACAATCTCAAAAGCCAATTCTTTCATCCGTCTTTTTACGATGGAATACCATAAATATGAATTTTGCAAGTTGTTGGTGGGTATTCTATCAACATATTTTTCAAGAAAGTCGATAGTATAGAGTGACGCATCATCATAATATCGATTGATTATTTCACTCCAATCCCATAAATCGATAAACTTGTCAATAAGATAATAGTTCAACTTTAGATCAGTATTACTTGAAAGTTCTGACCAATCCCAATAATTTTTAAAATGCTCAATACATTCCTCATGAAAAAGGATTTCATTACTTGTGTTAGACAAGGCTTACCAAGCTACATCGTTAAGGACCTTAGCCATAAACTCATTTGATACTTTTTTTTATTGCCATACTACTTTTGTTTTGATTATTAATGAAGTTTGGTGCAAAAGTAAAGCAGGGTGTCTCATTTTATGTGACACCCTATAAAAGAATCACCTATTTTTCTCCTCCTTCATCATCTTCCTCCACCTCTGAAACGCCCTCATTAAACTTTCTTCTTCCACTAACCCTACCATATTATAATGTTCGACAAAAGTTTCCATTGATTTTTTGAACATGATGCCGTGGCAGTATTTATTTTCCAGTAGAAATTCATAAAGTTCGGCCCTCATTTCTACTTCCATTGCTTTTTCAATGATAAGTGCACTGTTATGACCTATATAATTATATACATTTGGATTTTTACCGTTTCTGGGATGGGGGAGGGTGAAGGTAATATTTCCGGTTTCGTGCCATGAGGCGTTGGGAGGGTGGGGAATGGACAGTTGGTGGAGAAAGTGATAGATGGGCTGGGTGTCGAGAAGATGGATCGCGGAAAGTGAGGAAGAAGAGCGGTCTGGAGGTACGTCGAGGTGATTTTTGTAGCGCATGTACATGTAAGCCGCTAGATAGGGCTTGATCTGAAAAGTAACTGTAACCATTGTTTTTAGATTTGATTTGTAAAATATTTATCAGTGGAGTACCGTGTTTGATATTGGTATCCGTTTTCTTTTGTTGAAAATTTTACTTAAAAAGAAAGGCCGGGAGGACGCTTTTGTAATGCTTTGCTTTTCAGAGAGTTACATAAGTGGGTTTTGGTTTTAAACCAACGGGTCGTTCCTTTTAAAGGCGACCCGTTGCACACCGAGAAACACCTCGTTGGTTTTAATGCAACGAGGTGCTCCTTAAAATCAAGAGATAAAGCTAGAATAAATCTCTCGAAATTTTGAAATCATAAAATAACTTGTTTGTTTTTGATGTAAATAAATAGTACTATTGTATATTTACTTGTTTTTATCTATATAAAGAAATATACAGAGTGTCATATATGAAGAAATTTTAGATGAAGTCTATTTAACATAGTTAAATGAGCCTCTTTTATATTGTATATTTACTTGTTTTTATCTATATAAAGAAATATACAGAGTGTCATATATGAAGAAATTTTAGATGAAGTCTATTTAACATAGTTAAATGAGCCTCTTTTATA
>NZ_QTMZ01000053.1:0-32651 GCF_003602935.1 Bacteroides sp. AM54-2NS | reverse complement strand
GGCAGCTGTTACTCCGGCGCCGGCGCGTATCCCTGAATCATCATCGGATATTCTTTATAGCGTTCTGTAGTAAGCAGGATAATGTTGTTGCTGCCTTCCAAGCCGTAGAACGGGTGGTTGGCGCCTACTTCCTGTAAGCCGACAGAGGCTTTTCCGTTCTCCAGTTTGGCAACGAAACGCCAGTGTTTATTTTCTTTCTCCAATACCTGACGGCGGGCTTCAAAGTCTGCGTCGAGACTTGGAACACGTTTCCAGAAATCTTCCAGAGAACCTTCAAAGAAGTCATTGGGGACAAAGAGGTTCTTTTCAACATCTTCCTGTTCCAGACGGTATCCGGCTTCACGTGCCAGAATCACCAATTTACGGATGACGTCTTTTCCACTCAAGTCGATACGCGGGTCCGGTTCGGAGTAGCGTTCTTCCTGTGCCATTTTGATGGTACGGCTGAAAGGAATATCGGCGCTGATCTTATTAAAGATGTAGTTCAGTGTGCCTGAAAGCACTGCTTCAATCTTCAGAATCTTGTCGCCGCTATGAATCAGGTCGTTGATCGTGTTAATAATCGGAAGACCTGCACCTACGTTTGTTTCGAACAGATATTTCACACCACGTTGGCGGGCAATTGTTTTCAGTTCACGATAGTTTTCGTAAGCGGAAGAAGCGGCAATCTTGTTGGCTGCTACCACAGAGATATTGTGTTGCAGGAAATCTTTGTAAAGCGATGCGATATCGGCGCTGGCCGTACAGTCTACAAAAACGGAGTTAAAGATGTTCATTCCGATAATCTCGTCGCGGATGGTTTGCAGACTACTGTCTTTACCCTTTTCCAACAGTTCCTGACGGAAATTAGAAAGGTCGAAACCTTCACGGCTGAACATTGCTTTGGCAGCATCAATGATACCTACCACATGGAGTTTCAATCCGTTTTCCATCATGAGTTTCTGCTGTTGGCAACGAATCTGTTCTACGAGGCTGCCGCCTACTGTACCGACACCGCAGATAAAGAGGTTCAGTACCTGATATTCGGAGAGGAAGAAAGAGTCGTGAATGACATTCAGGGATTTACGCAAAGATTTGGAATCGACCACAAAAGAGATGTTTGTTTCCGAAGCTCCCTGTGCACAGGCAATTACGTTAATACCGTTGCGTCCCAGCGTACCGAAAAGTTTACCGGCGATACCCGGGGTATGTTTCATATTCTCGCCTACGATAGCAACAGTAGCTAAATCTCTTTCCGCAAGAATCGGAGAAATCTCGCCCATCTCTATTTCTTTCGCAAATTCCTCGTTCAGCACTTCACAAGCCAGGTCGGCATCGGCATTACGCACACCGATAGAAGTACTGTTTTCCGATGAAGCCTGCGACACGAGGAATACGCTGATTCCGTTCTTAGCCAATGCTTTAAAGATGCGGTAGTTTACACCGATCACACCCACCATACCGAGTCCCTGAACAGTAATCAGGCTGGTGTCGTTGATGGAGGAAATACCTTTGATAGCCTTGCTCTGCGGGTTGGAAACTTCTTGTTTGATAACCGTTCCCACTCCGTCCGGATTGAAGGTATTCTTTATTAGAATAGGAATATTCTTGTGACATACGGGATAGATAGTCGGCGGATAAACCACCTTTGCACCGAAGTTACAAAGTTCGGTCGCTTCTACATAACTCAATTCCGTAATGGTATAAGCAGTTGAAATGACACGCGGGTCAGCCGTCATAAACCCGTCTACATCCGTCCAGATTTCCAGACTTGCCGCATCCAGAGCCGCAGCAATAATGGCAGCCGTATAGTCCGAGCCACCACGTCCGAGGTTCGTCACATCTCCTGTCGTTTTATCCGAAGAGATGAATCCCGGCACCAGTGACACTTTAGGGATAGACTGGAAAGCCTCTTTCACCAACTTATTAGTCAGGTCAGTATCCAACGTGTGTTTACTATGTTTTCTTTCGGTCTTGATAAAAGTGCGCGAATCGAACCATTTTGCTCCGTCAATCAGTTCGGTAACGATGATGGATGAAAGGCGTTCACCATAGCTGACGATTGTATCCGAGGTCTTAGCAGAAAGGTCTCTAATCAGATAAATTCCCTGGAAGATGTCCTTCAACTCGTTCAGCAGTTCGCCAATCTGACGTTGCAACGACACTTGCTTTTCTCCGGCAGGAATCACCTCCTTAATCATCTCCACATGACGGTAAACGATTTCGCGGAACTCACCCTCGTATGCTGAATCTCCTGCTGCCGCCATCTTTGATGTATTTATCAATTTGTCAGTGATGCCTCCCAATGCGGAAACAACTACAATTACCGGCTCACTTGCCGACTCTACAATTCTCTTTACGCTTAAAATGCTGTTCACGGAACCTACGGACGTCCCGCCGAATTTCATTACTTTCATGAAGATACTTATTTAAATGCAATGTCCTGCAGTTTACTTTTTACAGAACGATTGGTTGTTTACGAATAAAATTGAAATTGAATTTTGCCTGCTTATACAAGCGTGAATCACGTAGATACACAAAAACTATCCATTAACCCCTAAGGGTCATGGTACACATGGATGTGACTGTATGTGGATAGTACTTCATCATAGTCCTTGTTTCTACTCTTGTTTTTGATAAGTGTCGCAAAAGTAATAATAAAAACGTTCAATCTATCACTTTTTTCGGTTTTTTTCTGATAAAAAGAATCTTCCGTCTTCTATTCGTCCTGTCATTCGCCTTTACTTTTATGACATTTTGCTACTTATATATCAAATATATTATTATATTTGCGAAAACAATCGCACAAAATCAGCTTATGAATCCATTAAATACTTCCGTATTGCTAATATACACCGGTGGAACAATTGGCATGATCGAGAATGCCGCGACGGGTGCTCTGGAGAACTTTAACTTCGAGCAACTGCAAAAGTATATCCCCGAACTGCAAAAGTTCAACTTCCCGATTGACACCTATCAGTTTGATCCTCCAATGGATTCGTCGGACATGGAACCGGATATGTGGCGGAAGCTGGTACGCATCATTCATGAAAATTACGACCGCTACCACGGCTTCGTCATCCTGCACGGAACGGATACAATGGCTTACACTGCTTCCGCATTAAGTTTTATGCTCGAAGGACTCGATAAACCTGTTATCCTCACAGGTTCACAACTTCCCATAGGTGTACTTCGCACGGACGGAAAGGAAAACCTGATGACCAGCATCGAGATTGCCGTCGCACAAAACAAGGAAGGGAGGGCGCTCGTACCGGAAGTGTGCATCTTCTTTGAAAATCATCTGATGCGGGGAAACCGCACGACCAAGATGAATGCGGAAACTTCAACGCGTTCCGTTCTTTCAATTATCCGGTATTGGCGGAAGCCGGAATCCATATCAAATATAATAATGTGCAGATTCACGTAAATGGTGAAGAGCGGGAATTGAAGCCTCATTATCTGCTAGATACCAATGTTGTGGTACTGAAACTCTTCCCGGGCATCCAGGAAAATGTGATTGCCGCCATTCTGGGGATTGACGGATTGAAGGCTGTCGTGCTCGAAACATACGGTTCGGGAAATGCTCCCCGGAAGGAATGGTTCATACGTCGGCTTTGTCAGGCCAGCGAACGTGGAATTGTGATTGTCAACGTGACGCAATGCAGCGCAGGAATGGTAGAGATGGAACGTTATGAAACGGGCTACCAGTTATTGCAGGCAGGTGTTGTCTCCGGATATGACAGTACGACGGAATCTGCTGTGACGAAATTAATGTTCTTACTGGGACATGGATATACAGCGGACGAGGTGCGCGACCGGATGAACCGTTCGATGGCAGGAGAGATAACTCTGTAAATTCCCTGTTTGTTTTACGCATTGAACAGATTTTATCTGAATTTGTTTTGCGCGTTGAACAAATTATGCCTATTTTTGTATTCCATAGAAAACAAATAAAGATATGGATACACTAATCAGAAGATACAAAAGGTTATTAACAGCTACTTCCACAACCTATATCAGAAGCCTGATGAATACAATCAATTGGGATAACCGTCTGATTGCTATCCGGGGAGCTCGCGGAGTTGGGAAAACAACTTTAATGCTTCAATACTTAAAACTTCATTATGCCAATGATAGCCAAAGTGCCTTATATACAAGTTTAGATAGTCTGTATTTCACACAGCATTCTCTTAGCGAACTCGCCGAACAGTTTTACCTGAAAGGAGGTAAATGCCTGTTCTTGGATGAAGTGCACAAATATCCGTCATGGAGCAAGGAAATTAAAAATATATATGATGAGTTTCCTGAACTGAAAATAGTATTCACCGGGTCATCCTTACTCCAACTGCTGAATGCGGAGGCCGACTTGTCTCGTCGATGCATATCATATAATATGCAAGGGCTATCCTACCGTGAATATCTGAATTTATACCATCAGATTGACATCCGCCCTTACACGCTGGAAGAGATATTGGACAATAGTGATGGAATTTGTAATGAAGTGAATTCCCAATGCCGTCCCCTCGCCTATTTTGAAGACTATTTGAAACATGGATACTATCCTTTTTATTTGGAAGGAAATGCGGAATACTACACACGTATCGAAAATATAGCCAACCTGATACTCGAAATCGAACTTCCCCAGCAATGCGGAGTGGACATCAGTAACGTGCGAAAACTAAAAAGTCTGCTGGGAATCCTCTCCTCCGAAGTGCCTTTTATGGTGGACATCACTAAACTCTCTGCTATGGCAGAACTTTCACGTACTACTATTTTGGCCTATTTACAGTATCTGGACAGAGCTAAATTAATCCACCTTCTTTATTCGGATAATGACTCTATCAAAAAGTTACAAAAACCGGATAAGATTTATATGGAAAATACTAACCTGCTTTATGCATTGACCTTTAAAGATGTAAACAAAGGAACATTGAGAGAGGTGTTCATGGTAAACCAACTCGCCTATCAACATCGTGTGGAATATTGCACGCGTAGCGCAGACTATACGATAGACAGTAAATATACGATAGAAGTTGGCGGGAAAAGCAAAGACGGGAAACAGATAGCTAACAGTAAACAAGCATTTATTGCCGCAGATGATATTGAATATTCGGCCGGAAATAAGATTCCACTCTGGGCATTCGGATTTTTATATTAAAGAAAGAGAATATGGCAAAAGAGAAAACCGTATATGTATGCAGTAATTGCGGACAGGATTCACCGAAATGGGTGGGTAAATGTCCGTCGTGTGGAGAATGGAATACGTATGTTGAGGAAATCGTACGGAAAGAACCTACCAACCGCCGCCCGGTGTCGGGCATTGAAACACAGAAACCCAAACCACTGGCACTTAGCGATATTGAAGCGAACGACGAGCCACGCATCAATATGCACGATGATGAATTGAATCGCGTATTGGGTGGCGGACTTGTGCCGGGTTCTCTTGTCCTGATAGGCGGTGAGCCGGGAATCGGTAAATCCACGCTCGTCATGCAGACCGTACTGCACATGCCGGAAAAGAAAATCCTTTATGTGTCCGGTGAAGAAAGTGCACGACAGCTTAAACTCCGTGCCGACCGTCTCTCTGATACTTCCAGCGATTGCCTGATTGTTTGTGAGACTTCGCTCGAACAAATTTATGTGCATATCAAGAATACGAATCCCGATTTAGTGATTATTGACTCTATACAGACTATTTCCACCGAGAGTATCGAATCATCTCCCGGAAGTATTGCGCAAGTCAGAGAGTGTTCGGCATCTATTCTTCGTTTCGCGAAAGAAACGCATACCCCTGTGTTGCTGATCGGTCATATTAATAAAGAAGGAAGTATTGCAGGACCTAAAGTATTGGAACATATCGTCGATACCGTCCTTCAATTTGAAGGCGATCAGCATTATATGTATCGTATTCTGCGCAGCATCAAGAATCGTTTCGGCAGTACGGCAGAGTTAGGGATTTATGAAATGCGTCAGGATGGGTTGCGCCAGGTGAATAATCCTTCCGAGCTTTTGCTTAGTCAGGATCATGAGGGAATGAGTGGAGTAGCTATTGCTTCCGCTATCGAAGGAATCCGCCCGTTCTTGATCGAGACACAGGCTTTGGTCAGTTCTGCTGTTTATGGAAATCCTCAACGTTCGGCAACCGGTTTCGATTTAAGAAGAATGAATATGCTGCTGGCTGTTCTCGAAAAGCGTGTCGGATTCAAGCTGGCACAGAAAGATGTGTTCCTGAATATTGCCGGAGGACTGAAGGTGAATGACCCGGCTATCGACTTGCCGGTTATCAGTGCCATCCTTTCTTCCAATATGGACGCAGCCATTGAGCCGGAAGTTTGCATGGCGGGAGAAATCGGACTGTCGGGAGAGATACGTCCTGTAAATCGAATAGAGCAACGTATCGGTGAAGCCGAGAAATTGGGTTTTAAACGGTTCTTGTTGCCAAAATACAATCTGCAAGGTATTGACACTACGAAACTGAAGATCGAATTAGTGCCGGTAAGAAAGGTGGAGGAAGCATTCAGGGCTCTATTCGGATAGGGCACTGATGCATACATTATCCGCTTTATCTATTTTATAATCGAAAACAATATCAATAATAACTAAATGACACAAGAATTCCAACTCCGCATACTTCCCGAAATCGCAGCAAACGAACAGAAACTAAAAGAATATCTTTCTAAAGAAAAAGGTTTGAACCTGCGTGACATCACCGCTACCCGAATCTTGAAACGAAGCATCGATGCACGGCAGCGGACTATCTTCGTCAATCTGAAGGTACGAGCATATATCCGTGAGATGCCTAAAGATGATGAATACGAGCATACTATATATAATAAGGTAGAGGGAAAGCCGCAAGTGATTGTCGTGGGCGCAGGTCCCGGCGGACTATTTGCAGCCCTGCGTCTCATCGAACTGGGGTTACGTCCCGTTGTTATCGAACGCGGAAAAGACGTACGCGAGCGGAAAAAAGATTTAGCACAAATCAGCAGGGAACACACGGTTGACCCGGAATCGAATTACAGTTTTGGCGAAGGCGGTGCAGGAGCTTATTCGGATGGGAAACTCTATACCCGGAGCAAAAAGAGAGGAAATATAGATAAGATATTGAATGTATTCTGCCAGCATGGGGCTTCTACGGCGATATTAGTAGATGCGCATCCGCATATCGGGACAGACAAGTTGCCACGTGTCATTGAAAATATGCGGAATACCATCATCGAGTGTGGCGGAGAAGTACATTTCCAAACACGAATGGAGGCACTGATTATCGAGAATGACGAAGTAAAGGGTATCGAAACAAATACAGGAAAGACTTTTCTCGGACCTGTGATACTGGCAACCGGACATTCGGCGAGAGATGTATATCGTTGGCTGGCTGCGAATCATGTGGCGATTGAAGCGAAAGGCATTGCAGTCGGTGTCCGTTTGGAGCATCCGGCAATGTTGATCGATCAGATACAATATCATAACAAGGAGGGACGAGGCAAGTATCTGCCTGCCGCAGAATATAGCTTCGTCACACAGGTTGAAGGCAGAGGAGTGTATAGCTTCTGTATGTGCCCCGGCGGTTTCATTGTTCCTGCTGCCAGCGGACCGGAGCAAGTGGTAGTGAACGGAATGTCTCCTTCTAATCGTGGCTCGCGATGGAGTAATTCGGGCATGGTGGTGGAAGTGCAACCGGAAGATTTAATAAATGGAGAGTGGAGAGTGGAGAATGAAGAGTTAGCTGCGCAACGAAATGAACAGCTGCTGGCTCTTAACCCATCTCTAAATAACTCTCAACTCTCAACTCTCAACTCTCAACTTCTTCCCCTTTACTTTCAGGAAGAACAGGAACGCCAATGCTGGTTACAAGGAGGCAGAAGGCAGACAGCACCGGCACAGCGTATGCAGGACTTCACCCGCAAGAAGTTGAGTTACGACTTACCCGAATCTTCTTACAGTCCGGGATTGATTTCTTCTCCGCTTCATTTCTGGATGCCGGAGTTTATCAGCAAAAGATTATCTCTCGGTTTCCAGCAATTCGGACGTTACAGTCATGGCTTCCTCACTAATGAAGCGGTGATGATCGGCGTAGAGACACGTACTTCTTCGCCTGTCCGCATCGTACGCGATAAAGAGACATTGCAACATACAACCGTTCGCGGATTATTTCCTTGCGGAGAAGGTGCAGGCTATGCCGGAGGGATTGTTTCTGCCGGAGTGGATGGAGAACGGTGTGCGGAAGCGGTAGCCAATTATTTCAATCGTTAACTAAAACTACATGAAAATGAATCATCAACCCGAAATAGCCATTGTAGAAGCAAACACCCTGACCAGTCTCGGCCTGAAAGGAATCCTGGAGGAAATGATTCCTATGGCAACCATACGTACCTTCCATCAATTCAGTGAACTGATGGACGATACGCCGGATATGTATGCCCATTATTTCATTTCCGCACAGATTTATGTGGAGCACAATGCCTTCTTTCTCCCCCGGAAACGAAAAACAATTGTATTGGCAAGCGACAGTCCGCAATTCCAACTGTCCGGCGTGCCTGTACTCAACATCCATGAATCCGAGGAAGAATTGGTGAAAAATATATTGAAACTCCATCAACACGCCCACCACAACGGTTATCCGGTGAAAGACATGCCATCCATGCCTCCGGCGCAGCTCATCAGGAGATTCTATCTTCCCGTGAAATAGAAGTGCTCGTACTGATAACCAAAGGATTAATCAACAAAGAGATAGCAGATAAACTGAATATCAGCCTGACCACCGTTATCACTCACCGGAAAAATATCACAGAGAAATTAGGTATCAAGTCCGTCTCCGGACTGACTATTTATGCGGTAATGAACGGGTATATAGAAGCAGACCGAATCTGATTCACCACAGAGGACGCAGAGGATAAAAAGGATAAAGAAGGTAAAGAGAAAAACTTTCCACACTTTTTCCCAAAAACACTCAAACAGTCTGTATCAGAGAATGAGTGAAGATGTTACCTTCACTATACCCTCTGTGTCCTCTGCGTCCTCTGTGGTGAAAATTGTGGTGAAAACTGTGGTGAAACAAATCCTAATAAATGAGGATTGACCATTGTCTATATTTGCCGTTACTTTGCAGCAGATAAATGAACAGCAGATGAAGAGAAAGAATTTTATGATTGCCCTTACGCTCCTGACGACTGGTACAGCATGGGCAGAAGATTTCCCGAAAGACTCACTAAAAATAGTAGACATCGAAGAAGTGGTAGTGATTGCCACTCCGAAAGAGAATCGTAAGTTGCGTGAATTACCGGTGGCAGCCACCGTTTTATCGCAAGATAATATGCGTGCCAATCAGGTGAACTCTGTGAAAAACCTGACAGGCATCGTCCCTAATCTGTTTATCCCCGATTATGGTTCCAAACTGACCACTTCCATTTATATCCGCGGAATCGGCTCACGTATCAACACTCCGTCCGTAGGACTTTACGTAGACAACATCCCTTATATCGACAAATCCGCTTTCGACTTCAACTATGCTGATATCGAACGTATTGATATTCTCCGCGGACCACAAGGCACTCTCTACGGGCGTAATACGATGGGAGGACTTATCAAAGTGCACACAAAATCGCCTTTCACTTATCAAGGTACTGATATCCGCATGGGAGCAGCGACCTACAATAATTATAATGTGTCACTCACCCACTATCACCGGACATCCGACCGCTTCGCCTTTTCTACCGGAGGTTTCTACGAACACACAGGTGGCTTCTTTGAAAATTCGGCAAGAAACAACGAAAAGGTAGACAAGAGCAATGCCGGTGGCGGACGTTTCCGTGGTATTTACCTGCCTAGTTCGAACCTGAAAATAGATATGGCCCTTAGCTATGAATATAGCGATCAGGGCGGATATCCGTATTACTATACCGGGATTACCCCCAGTGCAATAGCTAAAGCGAAAGAAAATGGTAAAGAAATGACAGAAGACCGGGCAGATCATATCGGTAAGATTCATATAACGACCGCAGCAGTTACCGCCGTGGATTGCTCAACTCCGGTGTTAACATCGAATATCAAGCCAACAACTTTATATTAAGTGCCGTGACAGGTTATCAGAACCTGAACGACCGTATGTTTCTCGATCAGGATTTCACAGAAAGAGATATTTTCAATATTGAGCAAAAGCAACGTGCAAACACCATTTCCGAAGAGATTGTGTTGAAAGCCAAACCCGGAAAAAGATGGCAGTGGGCTACGGGAGCTTTCGGATTCTATCAATGGCTGCATACTACGGGACCTGTTTTGTTTAAAGAAGAAGGAGTGAAGTCGGTCATTGAAAACAACGCCAATGCAGCTTTTGAAGAAGTATCTGCCAAACCCGGAGCTCCCACCATGGGAATGACTGTGCACAACCCGACCTTAAGCGTAGGAGGAACTTTCGACACCCCGACTCTTAGCGGTGCACTTTATCATCAGTCTACTTTCAACAACTTGTTCATAGAAGGACTGTCCGTTACAGCCGGCCTCCGGCTCGATTACGAGAAAATCAGTATGAAGTATAATTCTCTTAGCACTCCTATCGACTTTGGTTTTGATTTTCACTTAGCTATGGGACCCAACCAAATAAACTTGTCTGATCAGAATATGAAAGCCCCTGCCTCTTTCGTTGGCAAGCTCTCTACTGATTATGTACAGCTCCTACCCAAATTTGCTATTCAATATGAATGGAAGAATCAAAATAACGTTTATGCCACCGTCACCCGGGGATATCGTTCGGGAGGATATAACATCCAAATGTTCTCTGACTTATCACAAACAGAATTGAAAAATTCGATGATGAATGCCATCAAAGAAAGTCCAACAATAGGGCAAGATGCCACCTGGGGAAAAACCATCATTAATATGATGAACCAAATGGTACCTACAAAAGAGATTGATGTAAAAGCGTCCACCACTTACAAACCCGAATATTCGTGGAACTACGAAGTAGGTAGTCACCTTACTCTATGGGAAGGAAGACTTTGGGCTGACGTCGCAGCATTCTATATGGATACCCGCGACCAACAACTCTCCCAATTTGCGGAAAGTGGTCTGGGACGTATCACTATCAATGCAGGAAAAAGCCGTAGCTATGGTGCAGAAGCAGCCCTTCGTGCCAGTGTGACAAAAGAACTTAGCCTGAATGTCAGTTACGGATATACGTATGCCACCTTTACGGATTATGTAATCACCGAAGAGCAAAAAGACGGCACTTTTAAAGTAACCGCAGATTATAATGGCAAATATGTTCCCTTTGTCCCCAAACATACCTTAAATATCGGAGGAGAATACGCCATCACCTGCAGTCCGCGCTCTATCTTCGACCGGATTGTATTCCAAGCTAATTATAACGCTGCCGGACGTATCTACTGGACTGAACAAAACGATGTCAGCCAATCTTTCTATGGCACACTCAACTGGAGAACGAATCTGGAAATCGGTGACGCAATGATTAGTTTCTGGGCACGCAACTTCTTGAATAAAGAATATGCCGCCTTCTATTTCGAAACAATGAACAAAGGTTTTATGCAGAAAGGACGCCCAATGCAATTTGGAGTAGATCTCCGCTGCCGGTTCTAATTATTTTCACTCATAGAGATATTATTTAGTCATTTTATTGTCAGCTAAAGATTTTATCCATATAGAACAATGATTATCAATCCATTGACACCTGACAATAAGTGCTGACAATAACCCAAAAACAGGCTGACAATAAAAGATTCGGACTTTTATTGTCAGCCTGTCTCTTATAGATTGATGGCATGGAATACGTGATAGAAGAACGTATGCCTCTATGAAGTATGCATTATAAAGCCGTTATACTTAATTAATCCAATAGGCATTGTTCTCTTAACCCTACGCTATCTTTACCTTTCCATGGCTGTGGTAGCTTCTCTTCACGGCCGTGGAGAGATCTCGTCACGGCTGTGGGAAGAAGTCACCACGGCCGTGGGAAGTAAGATAGCGGTACCTTCACACAACTATACCGGCATCTTAACGGAACTATACCGGTGTCCTGGCATTACTTTACCTACAGTTTCCTATTGGTTTGCTTATATCTAAGATTATCTTGTCCACATCTAATACACTTCAACTACACTCCATCACGATTAAGCAAGTTTCTCTGTTCCATCAGGTACACGCGTCATCTGATAAGCGATACGCTCTGTCCCGTTCTTTACATAAATGATACCACAACGTTGAAAGCCATACTTCGTCAATATATGCTGCATGACTTTATTGTCCCGATGAGTATCTACCCGGAGATTGGGCCAACGTTCAAAACACCAGTTCAAGCAGGTTTCCGATACCCCCTTCTGTTTTCCGTTCGTTGCCAGCCGATGAATCACTCCATAAGGTTCATTATTGAGCCATGTTCCTTCATAAATCTGTTGATAAGTAGGGTCGTCTCCCAAGATAAAACAAAAAGTCCCCAAAATTTCTCCCTGTTCATCTATGCAGACAAAGCTATGTCCATCTTCAATTTCCTGACGAATCAATACTTCAGAAGGATAACCGTCAATCCATTGAGTAGTATTTCCGGTTGCACGCATAAAGGCACGGGCATAGTCATAAATCTCCATCACTAAAGGGAGATCTTTTATTTCGGTAGATCTGATTTCCATCATTTGAAAAGTTATTCAAGAATAAAACAGATAATAAAATTACTCATTGATAGCTCCACAATGGGGGCATACACCTTTTTGCTTCAACTTTTCCCCACAACGCCCACAACGATACTTATACCCAATGTTCCGATGGACTTTCTTCGCAAAAACCAGCATAAAAAAGGCAAGGAACAGATAACCGATATAAATATGTGTCATCAGGATAAAGAAGAAATAGCAGAAAATACAACAAGACATCAACCCCAGCAGATAAAAGATAGCTGCAGCGGGAGTCAACTGTCGGAACAAATCATCCAGCACCGCCAAAGCGACTATCAAAAACAGCCAAATACTCAACAAGAAGACAGAGAGAATAAAAGGAACTTTGAACGGCGACAAAGTAGGATTGAAATAAAAATGCTCCCACGTTTCCGGCACAAAGACCTGCATCGATTCGTAAATCGTTGCACTGAAAGCCATCAACAAACAGAGAAATAACGGATAAACACTATCTATATCATTAAAATAGACCATCTGCAACTGCTTTCGACGAAAAGCGCGAAACAGATATACACCGACGAATAAAGCGAAGATGATAATGAAATAAGAAGCATGCGTATCACTGAAAAGATGAATGGCCTGCGAAATACTATCAGTCGGCACAAATGACTTCTTGAGTTCTTTTTCACGTATCCAGCCCTGTTCATCCTGTGTGTGAGCCAGCTTCACCCAAACACTGTCTACACTATCGGCAGGGTGAACCGCAAACTCTGCCACCACTACCCTATCCCCTTTATTCAACTGAATAAAAGTATCTTTTATCGGAAGACATTCCAAAGAGATGGAATCATCGACTACTTCCAAGTTTGTATTCCATGTATAATGCCGTTCGTACAAGTAAGTCAACGAGTCTTTCGTCTTCTTCGACAGTTCTTCCGAATCCAAAGCCGGTGCTTTATAATAACAAGATGAAAGCAAAAGTAAACATAGTAGGAGGTTCATCACTGTTTTCATCACTATTTTCACCACAGAGGACGCAGAGGACACAGAGGATAAAAAGGATAAAGAGGGTAAAAAGGGGAAAGAAGGTAAAGAGAAAAACTTTCTACACTTTTTCCAAAAAACACTCAAACAGTCTGTATCAGAAGAATGAGTGAAGATGTTACCTCCACTATATCCTCTGTGTCCTCTGCGTCCTCTGTGGTGAAAACTGTGGTGAAAATTGTGAATAATGATTCTCATTGAGCCGCTTTTACTTTCATTTGACAATTCTTACAATCAAATTCCAGACGAAAACGTTTGCCGTCATTTGACACCAGGTAATAGGGTTCTTTATAAGGTGAACGTACCCGTTGATGGATGGGACACCACCCCATACTGTAACGCAAACAATGTTTGCAGAACATCAGTACCGCATCTTCCACCGCTTCTTTTTCGTAAGCCGCTGCTACCT
Organism: Bacteroides sp. AM54-2NS; assembly: GCF_003602935.1. Taxonomy (NCBI): domain Bacteria; kingdom Pseudomonadati; phylum Bacteroidota; class Bacteroidia; order Bacteroidales; family Bacteroidaceae; genus Bacteroides; species Bacteroides sp. AM54-2NS. The sequence continues at coordinate 18,599 of NZ_QTMZ01000053.1, read as the reverse complement.
GTTGAACCCCATGCTCCTGATAGAAAGAGGCTGCACGAGTATTCATGACATTTCCCAGATAGGTTAGCATCGTTTGTGGAAAAGCATGATTGGTTGACTTCCATACCGACAATTCCTGACGGTAATTGATTCGACGGGCAGTTATTAACCGGTCGATTGCCTGCCGGCGGAAATCGGCTAATACCGAAGCCGGCAGAAACCAGTTGTCGGTAAAAGAGATTTCTATTTCTTTTGCTTCGAAAGGCGTATTCCCCAATTTGGACAGTTGCGTTTTCAGGTTGTCCGTCTGCGGAGTCCGGGCCGGCTCTTTTTCACGTGGAAGGGTGATTGTGACTCTATTATCATCTTCGTCAGTCAATGTCAAAGAGAAACCGGAATGATGGTCGGCAAGCAACATTCGCACTGCGATTTTCCTTTCGGCAGACTTACGGGAAAGCACTCGTTCAAATTCCTGGTCGAAATTACGATACAATGTGGTACGAGGCTTGATACGAGGCATTTCCTGTGGATATAGTTTATTGCTGTCCACCCGGTTGATGCGGAATCCCTGTAAACGTCCCTGTTCGTCGATATAACAAACACCGTCTCCATTGTTAAAGGATTTAAGTCCCGCAACCGTCAGATAATTGCCACGAATCTCCTTCACAGTCCCCATCTCCTCGCCCAACGACTTGGGAGTGTCGAAAGAGAAAATCTCTTTGTCACGTCCATGCAGGAAATAATGTGTGAATCCACGGCTGAAACTCTTATCCAGTTGCGGCTTAAACTCGAAATTGCACGTACCCGAAGAAGCCCTTACATATTCCGGACGACGGGCAAAGATGGCATCCAGCTTTTGACGATAAGCGGCCGTTACATTCTTCACGTAAGAAACGTCTTTCAGTCGCCCTTCTATCTTGAACGAGGAAGCTCCGGCATCCAGCAATTGCTCCAGTTCATCACTTTGATTCATATCTTTCAGGGAAAGCAGATGTTTGTCTTTGACAATCACTTTCCCGTCCGCGTCTACCAGACTAAAAGGTAACCGGCAGAATTGCGCACATTCTCCCCGGTTGGCACTACGACCGAAACAGGCTTGGCTGACATAGCACTGCCCGCTATAGCTGACACAAAGTGCCCCATGTACGAATACCTCTAAAGGCACTTCCGGACAATTTTCGTGTATCTTCTTTATTTCACGCAACGATAGTTCCCGCGCCAGGACTACTTGCCGGAAACCCGCCTCCCAAAGGAATTTTACTTTTTCCGGTGTACGGTTATCCATTTGTGTACTGGCATGAAGCGGTATCGGAGGAAGATTCAACTTCGTGATCCCCATATCCTGCACAATCAGTGCGTCTACGCCAATCCGATAAAGTGCATGAATCATCTCCTCCGTCTCTTTCAATTCTTCTTCTTTCAGAATCGTATTGACCGTGACATAAATACGTGCATGATACAAATGGGCATGCTGCACCAATGCTTCAATATCTTCCAATGAGTTCACAGCCGCCGCACGGGCACCGAACTTCGGAGCACCGATATATACAGCATCTGCCCCATGATTGATAGCTTCAATGCCACATTCCAGGTTTTTCGCCGGAGCGAGAAGTTCTATTTTACGCTGCTTTATCATTGAATATCGTTGATGTTGTAAGGTGTTTCCTGATAAACGAAGTAGTTCAGCCAATTGGAGAACAACAAATTGGCATGAGCACGCCAACGTACCAACGGGCCTTTTTCAGGATCATTGTCTATATAATAATTGCGGGGCATCTCTATCGGCAAGCCTTTATCGAGATCGCGACGGTATTCCGTGTCCAGTGTCAGCGGAGAATATTCGGAGTGTCCCGTGACAAAGAATTCACGACCGCCCCGTGCCATTGCCATATAGACACCGGCATCTTCCGATTCGGAAAGCAACGTCAGTTCCGGAACTTTCAGAATGTCTTCCCTGCGTACTTCTGTATGACGGCTATGCGGCACATAGAAACAATCATCAAAACCACGGAAGATGGAGTGGAAAGGTTCCAATACCCGATGTTCAAAGATACCGAACATCTTCTCTTTCAACGGATATTTAGGAACTCCATAATGATGATACAATCCGGCCTGCGCAGCCCAGCATATATATAAGGTAGAAGTGACATGCGTACGTGCCCAATCAAAGATTTCCGTAATCTCATCCCAATAGGTCACCTCCTCGAAGTCCATCTGTTCTACAGGAGCTCCGGTGATAATCATACCATCATACTTCTCATGACGCATCTGGTCGAAATCCGTATAGAACGTTTTCATGTGTTCTATCGGCGTATTCTTTGACGTGTGGCTCTTGATCTTCATAAATGAAATCTCCACCTGAAGAGGTGTATTGGAGAGTAAGCGCACCAAGTCTGTTTCCGTTGTAATTTTCAACGGCATCAGATTCAGAATCACAATCCGTAGCGGACGAATATCCTGTTGCGTAGCGCGGGAAGTGTCGATCACAAAAATATTCTCTTCCTTCAAAAGCTCTATCGCAGGTAGTTTATCGGGTAAATTTAAAGGCATAATCGCTATATATTAGTAATTTGAGTGCAAAAATACGAAAAATATAGCAGATTATAGGGAGGTAGCTTATTTAGAAGACGTACAAATTAAGTCAATTTAAACATAGAAGCATAACAACCAATCAATAAAAGCCTTATTTTTGCCGGAGAAATTAGTACTAATAATTTAAATCTTAGAAAAATGGCATACGTAATTAGTGACGATTGTATTGCTTGCGGAACTTGCATTGACGAGTGTCCGGTAGAAGCTATCTCTGAAGGTGATATCTATTCTATCAACCCAGATGTATGTACTGACTGTGGTACTTGTGCAGACGTTTGTCCGTCTGAAGCAATTCACCCGGCTGAATAATACAAGTTACAAAAAGAGTATAGGCTGCTTTCTATGGAAGGCAGCCTTTTTTATTGCTCTTTCTTCACCACAGACTACACAGATTAATTCACAATCAAACGGATAGAAAAATACAAAGAAGTTCCTTAAACAAAAAATCACCCTTACTGCATACTGTAGTAAGGATGATTTTATTAATCTAATATTTTTCAGACAAACAATCTCTTTTCAATCTGTGTCAATCTGTGTAATCTGTGGTGAACTCTTATTTCAACTTAGCCAATGCTTCTTTGATACGACGGATAGCCTCTACGATATTTTCATCGCTTGTAGCATAACTCATACGGATACATTCAGGAGCACCGAAAGAGGCACCACCTACACAAGCCACGTGAGCTTCTTCAAGCAAGTACATTGCCAAATCATCTGAATCTGCAATCTTACGTTCGCCGTTGCTCTTTCCAAAGAAAGCATCGCATTTCGGGACAGATAGAAAGCACCTTGCGGAACGTTTACCTCAAATCCCGGAACTTCCTTAGCCAACTTCACAATCAGGTCACGACGGCGTTGGAATGCTTTCTGCATTTCTTTTACCGGTTCTTGTGTTCCTGTATATGCCACTTCAGCAGCTTTTTGAGAAACAGAGCAAGGACCTGAAGTGTACTGACCTTGCAACTTGTTGCAAGCTTTTACAATCCATTCCGGACCGGCAATGAAACCGATTCTCCATCCTGTCATAGCGTAAGCCTTGGATACACCGTTTACAATCACTGTACGTTCCTTCATTTCTGGGAATTGAGCGATACTCTGATGTGCACCAATATAATTGATATGTTCATAAATCTCATCAGCGATTACTATCACCTGCGGATGTTTAGCCAATACTGCTGACAATCCGGCCAATTCTTCTTTTGTATATACAGAACCTGTCGGATTAGACGGAGAACAAAGAATCAATGCTTTCGTCTTCGGAGTGATGGCTGCCTCCAGCTGTTCCGGAGTAATCTTGAAATCTTGTTCGATACCTGCTGAAACAATTACAGGAGTACCTTCTGCCATTTTCACCATTTCCGGGTAACTTACCCAGTAAGGAGCCGGCACGATGACTTCGTCACCCGGATTTACCAATACAAGGATGGTATTACAAACAGATTGTTTGGCACCATTGGCACACGAAATTTGAGCGGCTGTATATTCCAGACCGTTTTCTTTTTTCAGTTTCTCAACAATAGCATTGCGCAAAGCCGGATAACCCGGTACCGGAGAGTAACGAGAAAAGTTATCATCTATGGCTTTTTTCGCAGCTTCTTTGATGTGGTCAGGAGTATTAAAATCCGGTTCTCCTACACTTAAGTTAATAACATCAACACCCTGTGCCTTGAGCTCGTTGCTCTTTTGCGACATGGCAAGCGTCGCCGATGGCGACAAGCTGTTCAAACGATCTGATAATTGATTCATTTTGTATCTATTTTATTGTTGTTGAGTGAAAATCGTTGCAAAATAAGCGATAATATTTGATATATGAAAACAAATTGGCAATTTACTTATTAAAATGTAAAGTATGCCCCATTCTTTCTTTCTTTGTTCTCAAGTATCGTTCATTATACGGATTAGGAACTGTTTCAACAGGTACATTTTCTACTATCTCCAATCCGTATGCTTCCAAACCAACACGTTTCACCGGATTATTTGTCAAAAGTCTCATTTTGTGTACTCCCAGTTCACGAAGGATTTGTGCGCCTACTCCATAATCACGTTCGTCGGCAAGGTGTCCCAAACAAATATTCGCGTCAACGGTATCCATACCGTCTTCCTGCAACTTATATGCTTTCATCTTTTCCATCAGACCGATGCCACGTCCTTCCTGATTGAGGTAAACCACCACACCTTTTCCTTCTTTTTCGATCATTTCCATCGCTTTATGCAGCTGCTCGCCACAGTCACAACGTTGTGAGCCAAGGATATCCCCAGTAGCGCAAGAGGAATGGACACGTACCAAGATCGGTTCGTCTTCACTCCATGTTCCTTTAAATATAGCCATGTGCTCCAATCCGTTTGATTTCTGGCGGAAAGGAATCAGACGGAACTTTCCGTGTTCGGTAGGCATATTTACTTCTACTCCTTTTTCTACAATGGATTCCTGTTTCAGGCGATAAACGATCAGGTCATGGATAGAAATCAGTTTCAGTCCGTGTTCGTCTGCCATCTGACGGAGTTCGGGCAAACGTGCCATTGTTCCGTCTTCACTCATGATTTCCATCAAGGCACCTGCGGGGTAAAGTCCTGCCAGACGAGCCATATCAATCGTAGCTTCTGTATGTCCGGCACGGCGAAGTACTCCTTTTTCTTGCGCGTACAACGGATTGATGTGTCCGGGACGCCCGAAAGTAGCCGGTGTAGAAGTCGGATCGGCCAACGCCTGAATAGTAGCGGCACGGTCGGAAGCGGAAACACCTGTTGTACAGCCTTCCAATTTGTCAATAGTAACCGTAAAAGGAGTTCCCAACACGGAAGTATTATCACTTACCTGATGCGGTAAATCCAACTCCTTGCAACGAGACACTGTGACAGGTGCACAAAGTACGCCACGTGCATGTTTCAACATGAAATTTACTTTTTCGGGAGTTATCTTTTCAGCTGCAATAATCAAGTCGCCTTCGTTTTCGCGGTCTTCATCATCCACTACTATGACAAACTTGCCTTCTTTAAAGTCGGCAATCGCATCTTCTATTCTATCCATTTTAATAGTCTCTTTCATAACACTTATTTATTGATTTTCTGTATGATGAATTGAATTTGTTCATTGTTCTTTATAATCCGTTCCATATCCTTAGCCAGACGAACGCGGAACGCCCAGATGCGGAAATAGAAAAATAAACCGATAGGGAAAATGACTCCGGCCACCAGATTCAACCAATATATATGGAACGGGCGCACATGAGCAGAAACGGAAATAACCGGATAATTGTTTAATGCACCGATCAAAGTGGCAGATTTCGTATTGGACATTTCTTCAACCAACGCTTCCAGCTTTTCATTGATTGCCATCACCTCGTTATCATCCTCACTCGCCATCCACAACTTAAAGTAATTCGGTGCTTTTTCCAATCGTTTCCTGGCGGCATACGCTTTACACTCTGCCGAAAGTTGTTCCAAATCACCCGTCAGACGTGCGTAATCAGGATCATGAATAATCACTTCTTTCTTAAATATATGGCGTACACTACGAATTCCCACAATCTTTTTAAACCAGTTGATATAAGCATCTGCATTAAGCACCACAGAGTCTTTATTCGATTTATAAGTAAGGAAGACTCCTAACGGGGCAAGGACTGCGCTACTTGTCCACATCCCCATCCAAACAATCCACTTACCGTCGCGGGCCATTTTATATCCTGTATTATCAATGATATAATAAATGATAAACACCAACACTGATACGATGACCGGCATTCCCAGACCTCCTTTACGGATAATACCGCCCAACGGAGCTCCGATAAAGAAGAACAGCAGACAAGAAAGTGAAATTGTTATCTTCTTATGCCATTCCGTCTTATGTTTTCGAATACTATAATCATTGTTCTCCATCGTGAATTTCTTGAACCCAAGATCGTTAGCCACGTTCTCCGCACGACTGACAGCAGAAGAAATCACCTTCTGTTTCTGCGTTAAAGAGGCTACTTCGTAAAGGCTGTCTACATTATATTCATGAATATCCGCCTTTTCTATTTTGACCGTATCTTCTTTTGTCAATCCATAAGAAGGACGGAAATTTCCTTCTGCCACTTCCCTGTAATACTGTCGTCCGATACTATCTCCCACAACCGTCATCGAGTCAATGGAACTCTGCAACTGCGCCATGTCCTTAGCACTGGACTGCTTACCCATAATCTCACCGTCAACCATATTGAAATCGGAATTAAACTCAATAATGGTATGTTTTTCCCTGAATTCCTCGCGTCGGTAAGGTACATTCTCCGATTTCATACTTTGAGCTTTCAGATTCTCAAATAAATCTCCGCTATACAAATGCAGCCAAAGATGCTGTTTATCCGCGGTCATCTCCAAACGCCCGGAATCAGCATATATAATACGTGCTTTCTCAAAGCCATCTTTCATACTATAAATCAGCACATCATATAGCATACCGGTCTTCCGGTTCTTCTTAGCTACCTTTAAATTATAGTCCTTGATTTCAGAATAGAAAACTCCTTCCGGAATGTCCAACTCCGGAGATTTTTGTTTCATCGAAAGGATCAGGGTTCCCAATTTAGCTTGGGCGATAGGACCTACTACATTTTGGAAATAGAATGAGACACCGACAAGCCCGCAAACGAAGAAAGCAAGCGGACGCATGATTTTAAGGAGAGAAATACCTGCGGCTTTCATCGCAAGCAATTCATAACGCTCGCCAAAGTTACCGAAAGTAATCAAAGAAGCCAGTAGCACTGCCAATGGCAACGATACCGGCACTAATGTTAACGCGGAATAAAAGAAGAATTGAGCCATTACGCTCATCTCCAATCCCTTTCCGACCAATTCGTCTACATATCTCCACAGGAACTGCATCATGAATATGAACAGACAGATGAAGAATGTACCAATAAAGAGCATCAAAAAAACTCTTTACGATGAATATATCTAATTTCTTTATGCGTAGCATCTTAATAGGTTCGTGCAATTAGGATGCAAAATTAGCACAAAAAAAGGAGCATCGAAAATTTTTAGTTGAAAGTTAACTAAAAACCACAAGTTCTTCTTAATTTAGCTACTTGTGACTCCCACAATTCTTTCATATCATCCACTTCATCCGGCTCTGCGAAATCGGTAATTTCCAACACATAGTCACTAGTCAGCTCATTATAAGTCATCTTGATTTCAAAATAATCGCGTTCGTTTTCATCATCCTGCCAACGGAAGCGGATAAAAGAGAAAGAGCGAATAGCAATAATCTCTGCTTTCCTCAGTTCTGTCTTCCCCCAATGGAACTCTACTATTTTATCATCAGAAATAACTTTGTCGGCAAACCAGTCCTCCAACCCGGTCGGTGTACTTATAGCTGACCAAAGAATATTTTTAGACGTTGCATTCAACAAATACTCTAAATGAATCTTTTCCTTTTTCATAGCAATTTCGAATTGTTTTTACGTGTGCCAAGATAAATACTTTTTTCTAAATACATCGCATAAATCAGACACTTTATTTAATTATTCTTTCATTATCGGACCTCAAACTCCCTGTTTATAGGGAAAATCAAACCCCTTCTTAAAGAAAAAACACAAAAAAGTTATGAATTGTTTTGGAGATTATAAAAAATCATCTATCTTTGCACCCGCAATCGAGAAACGATGGCGGGATAGCTCAGCTGGTTAGAGCGCATGATTCATAATCATGAGGTCCCCGGTTCAATCCCGGGTCCCGCTACTTGATAAGAATAAGGCATTTGAGAGGCTTCCACTCTTGGGTGCCTTTTTCTTTTATACATCAATTGGTGCCGGTTTACACTATGGTTTACACCAACGCAAATCATATATCAATCAGATTAAACATCTGTCAAATTCAATGTGGCAAGGTTCAACATATTAAAAAAAATAGCCTCAACTTACAAAAAATTGAGGCTATCGAAATATCACTTAAAAAGTCTCTCTATTCCCATTCTATAGTCGCATTAGGTTTCGGAGACATATCATAACAAACGCGATTTACATTCTTCACTTCTTTCAGTATACGGTCTGTTATCTTCATCAGGATAGGCCATTCTATCGGTTCGATAGTAGCCGTCATAGCATCTACCGTGTTGACAGCGCGAATAATCACCGGCCAATCAAAAGAACGGGCATTATCACGTACACCAACAGATTTAAAATCGGGTACTACTGTAAAGTATTGCCATACCCTTTTATCCAATCCGGCAATCTGAAACTCTTCACGCAAAATAGCATCGGACTCACGTACAGCCTCCAAACGGTCACGCGTTATAGCACCTAAACAACGTACGCCCAAACCTGGACCAGGGAAAGGTTGACGGTAAACCATCTCATAAGGCAATCCCAACTCCAAGCCACAAGCACGAACTTCATCTTTAAATAATTGGCGCAACGGCTCCACAAGCTCGAACTTAAGGTCTTCAGGCAGCCCACCTACGTTATGGTGAGACTTCACCATTTTAGCAGTTTTCGTTCCACTTTCCACAATATCCGGATAAATAGTCCCTTGCCCCAAGAAGTCAATACCATTCAGCTTACGTGCTTCTTCTTCGAACACACGAATAAACTCACCACCAATAATTTTACGTTTCTGTTCCGGATCTTCCACACCTGCCAGTTTATTCAAGAAACGATCGGTTACATCTACATAAATAAGATTTGCTTTCAACTGGTTGCTGAATACCTCAACCACATCTTCAGACTCTCCCTTACGCATCAAACCATGATTAACATGTACGCAAACCAGATTGTTACCAATTGCCTTCAGAAGTAAAGCAGCTACCACAGAGCTATCAACTCCACCCGACAGAGCCAACAATACTTTCTTATCGCCCACCTGACGCTTAATCAACTCTATCTGATCATTGACAAAGTTCTTCATGTTCCAGTTAGCTTCAGCTTTACAAACATCGAAAACAAATGATTTCACTGCCGCCTTTATAGCCTCAATATCATCCGCAAATTCTGCCAACTTCACTTCACAAGTTGCTTTATCGTGACCTGCAGCCATGACGGGAATCCCCAAAGTATAGATAGCTGGATTTACATCAATAGCAACGCCATCAATTACATTATTCGGTCCACCATTAATTATAATACCCTTTACATTGGGCAATGCTTTCAGTTCTTCCACTGTGATATCGTGAGGATAAATCTCACTATAAACTCCTAATGCACGGATGGCGCGAGCCAACACCGTATTCTCATGACTACCCAAGTCAAGGATAACAATCATATCCTGCTTCATCTGATTTTGGTTGTTTTTTAAGTTATTGTATTGTTTATTATTCACTATCGTTTCCAAACGGTCTGCAAATATAAAGATTTTTAGAGAGACTATAATACATTGATTCTCTAAAGTTTCAGAACAGAGTCGCGTTTTTTTGCTGTTATAGTATTCAATTCAACAAAGAATTAAAACAACATAGGAAGTAGATAGCAATAACCCAATTCTTTCATAGACTCCTTCAAAACTATGCCTTCAACCGCATCACAAACCGACTCCCCTTACCCAATTCGCTCTCTACCGTCAGCGTACCGCCATGAGCTTCCACAAAATCCTTGGAAATAGATAACCCCAAGCCACTACCTTGCACTTTCGTTCCGGGTACACGGAAATAACGGTCGAAGATACTTTTGTGATAACGCGGGTCAATGCCTTTGCCAAAGTCTTGGACATACAATTCAATCCAGTTTTCATCCTGTTTGGCACCAATAACCACATGCCCGTTTTCTTTTGAATAACGAATAGCGTTACTTAACAGATTCGTCAATACCCAAGCAATCTTCTCGCTGTCGACAAACAGTTTACCGATTTTCTCCTCCGGATACTCCACTTCTATCTGAATATTAAACTTATCCGCTTGCACCTGATTAGCTTTGATCGCATACTCAATCAATTCAATCGGTTTGGTGATCTTCGGCATCAACTGTAATTTACCAGCTTCCACCTGCGTCATGTTAAGCAATTCTCCGGTGATACTTAACAAACGTTCGCTATTCTCCTTGATACTCTTTGAAAGCTGTTCCTGCTCATCATTCAGCGCACCGACACGCTTATCCTCAAGCAGTTGTAGACTCATCATAATAGCAGCAATCGGAGTTTTCAATTCATGAGAGATCGTTGAAATAAATGTAGTCTTGGCAGAATCCAGTTCTTTGAATTCCGTGATATTCTTAAGTAAAATGACATCACCCAGTTTGTGAGGTTCCCCTTTTTCAGCCTCCGTATTAATAATCGGGACATAAGAGACCTTAAAATAACTTTCCTTATTATCCGCATAAATTTTTAAAGCCTCTTTCTGATCGCTTGGCGTCACCAACTCACGAATTAGTCGGCGGAGCAGGTCATTCTTCAAAGAAAGTTCCTCTGCCGATTTACGAATCACATTCTCCCGTTTCATATTCAGAATACTTAAGGCTTCATCATTGATAAACAAAACCTCACGTTCTGTATTCAGACCGATAATCGGGTCGTTAATACTGTTAACAATAGCTTCTATAAACTTTTTAGCAGAAAGAATATCCGACAAAGTACTGGCACGATATTCAGTCAAACGCTCCGCCATCCGGTTGAAACTGTCAGCCACTTCACGGAACTCTTCATTGTCACTCATGTCGAGACGCTTCTCATAGTTATGATTGGCTATTTCAAGAATTCCTTCTTTCAGCTCCTTAATCGGCTTGCTGATAGAACGAGGCAACCAATAAAGCAATATCAGTCCAGTCAAGATACAGATTCCCCCTGTTATGGAGATCCATAGCAATGCACGTTCCAAGGCAGGCATAGCAGCAGGACTATCAGGCTCTGTCGCAGTCAGAGTTTGAAGATTCACTACTGAAAGTGTTACCAACAAAATAATCATTCCTGCCAACATCCCAATGCCAAGAATCAGTTTCGTTTTAATATTCATAACGTTCATACGATTAATATTATGCAAGTATAATCAAATCTACATTAGCTTGCGACAAATTATTTAAAAACTTTCTATATCCCAGTATAGAACAAATTGCGTACGGCAACCTCAAATTAGGAGTTCCCATACACACTGTCGATATCTGTTTCTCTTTACAAACCTTGACGATGCTCCCCAAAATGTCTTTCGACTGTACCTGGACAACTTCTCCCCCAAGTTCCGCCACCAGTTTAAAATGATTCAACAAATACCGTTGACTGGCCAAATCAATTCGATCCATACTCTCTCTCGGAGTCTGAACATACAAAGCTATAAAAGTAGTATTATACCGGGTTGCCAACTTTGCCGCCTTTCTGATAATTCGCCGGGGTGTTTTCTCGTGACTACTGATACAAGCCATAAACTTCTCATGCCGAAGTCCGACGGCTACTCCCATCATCACTTCATTCTCCACCTTTTTTTCTACCCGCAACGCCACTTCCTTCAGAGCCAACTCACGCAATTGAAGAATATTCTCGGTTCTAAAGAAATTATCCAATGCTGTCTGAATCTTTTCCGGACGATAGATCTTTCCCGCTTTCAAACGGGCAATCAGTTCTTCTGCCGTCAAGTCAATATTCACCACCTCATCCGCTTCCTGAAGCACACTGTCGGGCACCCGTTCTTTCACTTCAATCCCCGTAATCTCCTGCACTTCTTCATTCACGCTTTCGATGTGCTGAATATTGATTGCCGAAATCACATTGATTCCTTCATCCAACAATGTCATTACATCTTGCCAACGTTTCTCATTCAGACTTCCTTCCACATTGGTATGTGCCAATTCATCCACTATCACAATTTCGGGATGAAGGCGAATAATAGAATCTAAATCCATTTCTTCCAATTCCTTTCCCTTATAGAAGATTTTACGTCGCGGAATGACAGGAAGTCCTTCTAGCATCCCTTCCGTCCCGACACGTCCATGAGTCTCGATATAGCCGATTTTCACGTCCACACCATTTTCCAACAGTTCATGTGCCTCCTGAAGCATACGATATGACTTTCCCACACCGGCTATCATACCGATATAGACCTTAAACTTACCTCGCTGAGATCTCTTTATCAGATCCAGAAAATGCTGTACACTTTGTTCTCTATCATCCATTATGTTGCTCTGTTATTTTAAACATCCTAACCCGTAGCAATCATCACGATCACCACGGGTTCACAAAAATTCATGAGTTTATTTTATGGCCTTAAAGTTACGCCAAATACTAGATGGGCATCCTCCAAACGCGGATTCCATATAGCTTGCACAAATATAGGCAATGAAAATTTATCATTAAAATTGATAGCTTTCGTTGCTTTCAAAGCAAGGTTCGTCACTGCAAAACCATTCACATTATACTGCGGAGTTTCATAAGGAACCACTCCACAGGTAGCATTCAAGTCTACCCCTTTTACGCTGAACGGATAATTCAATTCTACGTAAGAAGAATATGCCTGTTTTTCTTCCCCCTTGTCAGTCATCTTCCTGTCAGCACCGGCAAACATGGTATACCATGCAATAGACAACGGGAATTTTTCAACAGGAGCGTATAAGCTAATCCTGCTTCAAAATGATGTCCGGTGTCGCCACTCTTAAAATGGAAATAATCATTTGTTAGTTCTCCATTAGCTACATCAGCTTGTCCGTTCCACCAAAGACTGGCTACTGAAAGTGTCGGTCCTGCTTCACCAAACTTATAAGCCGCAGTGAGGTCAATTTCTTTATTACTTTCACTCAAACTGGTTGAGCCCCATGCAATAAGTGAGAAATTACCTACGCTAAATCCCAAAGTCGGTTGAAAAGAAGCGGCACCCCCCTGATAAATACCACGCCATACATACGAACTTACCAAATCACCTTGTATAGTAAACTCTTGTGCTTGTGCATTGCCAGTTCCCAACATACATACGGCCGCTACAGCCATTGTTCCTAAAATACTCTTTTTACTAAAAAAACTTTTCATACTTCTTATCTAATTCTATTTTATGTTCCTGTAAAAAAGCAGCGCCCCATCCCCCCCTGTTTATTTGAATCGCTGGTATCACCCAAACGATTCGGACAGGAACGCTGCTCCTGATCTTCATCTACTTATTACTTTCTTCAAGAGCTATATTCAATTTCAGCACATTCACCTTTTCTGTTCCCAACAATCCCAGGAACGGTTTTTCGATGCTTTTATCAACAATCGCTCTTACTTGTTCTTCTGTTAATCCGCGTGCTTGTGCCACTCTCTTCACTTGTACGTATGCACATTGGGGAGTAATATCAGGATCCAGCCCCGAAGCACTGGCTGTAACCATTTCGGCAGGCACATCCGTACGGTCTAAATAAGGATGATGTACAAGGAAAGTATCAATACGCGCTTTCACTTCATCCAGATATTCCTGATTCGTAGGACCTTTATTACTACCTGCAGAACTCGTAGCATCATATCCGTCACCGGCAGAAGACGGGCGTCCCCAGAAATAAATATCTTTTGTAAACATCTGACCCACATTGGCTGCCCCCACTACTTTTCCATCCAGCGTAGCTACCTCGGCATTTCCCTTATTAGGACCTGCAACCTGCGCAAACAGCCACAGGATAAGGATATAGAACACGGAGAAAAAGACACAAAAAGCAAGTGTTATTTTTAATGACTTCAATAAAGTTTTCATTGCTATTATTTTTTAATTAAAAGAATAAACCTACCAATAAATCTATCAACTTGATTCCCACAAAAGGAACAATCACACCACCCAAACCATAGATCAACAGATTACGGCGAAGTAAAGCACTCGCACCTATCGGTTTGTATTGCACTCCACGCAAAGCCAGCGGAATCAGAATCGGAATAATAATCGCATTAAAAATGACCGCTGAAAGAATGGCGCTTTCAGGACTATGCAGATGCATGATATTCAGAGCTGCCAATTCGGGAATAGCAATCATAAACAAGGCAGGAACAATTGCGAAATATTTTGCAACGTCATTGGCGATAGAGAAAGTGGTCAGTGTACCGCGTGTCATCAGCAATTGTTTACCGATTTCCACAATCTCGATCAGTTTCGTCGGATCGTTATCCAGATCGACCATATTACCGGCTTCCTTCGCAGCCTGTGTACCACTATTCATGGCTACACCTACATTGGCTTGTGCCAGAGCAGGAGCATCGTTCGTTCCGTCTCCCATCATTGCAACCAATTTACCAGCCTGCTGTTCCTTCTTGATATATTCCATCTTATCTTCCGGTTTAGCTTCAGCGATAAAATCATCCACACCGGCTTTTTCGGCAATATATTTTGCAGTTAATGGGTTATCTCCTGTCACCATGACCGTCTTCACTCCCATCTTACGCAGACGTTCGAAACGTTCCTGAATACCCGGTTTGATAATATCCTGCAACTCAATGACACCGGTCACTTTCTTGTTTACACATACTACCAATGGCGTACCACCATTGCTGGAGATAGAAGAGATAATCTCTTCCACTTCTTTCGGGAATTCATTTCCTTCACCTTCCACCATCTTACGGATAGCATCGAAAGCACCTTTACGAATCTGTGTTCCATCTGCCAGGTCTACTCCCGAACATTTGGTTTCAGCCGTAAACTTAATCATTCGTGCTCCCGTTGTATTTAGGTTACGCATACGGATGCCCGACTCGCGTCCCAGTTCTACGATAGACTTACCTTCCGGCGTTTCATCGGACAAGGAAGACAACAGACAAGTCTCTACAAAATCGTGCAAATTGACACCCGGAGCCGTATGGAAATGAGTTGCTTTACGGTTACCGATGGTGATAGTACCCGTTTTATCCAGCAACAACGTATCAATATCACCGGCAGTCTCTACTGCTTTACCGGATTTAGTAATCACGTTGGCACGGAGCGCGCGGTCCATACCGGCAATACCGATGGCAGAGAGAAGTCCACCGATAGTTGTCGGAATCAGACACACAAACAAAGAAATAAGCGAAGCAATGGTGATGACCGTATGACTATAGTCAGCAAACGGTTTCAAGGTAACACACACTATGACGAAAACAAGCGTAAAACCTGCCAGCAGAATAGTCAACGCAATCTCGTTCGGGGTTTTCTGACGGGAAGCACCTTCCACCAATGCAATCATCTTGTCGAGAAAACTTTCTCCCGGTTGAGTAGTCACCAGTACCTTTATATGATCGGACAATACCTTCGTACCACCCGTTACGGAACTCTTGTCGCCACCTGCCTCACGGATCACCGGAGCAGACTCGCCAGTGATAGCACTTTCATCAATAGAAGCCAGCCCTTCAATAATCTCTCCATCGGAAGGAATCACGTCTCCCGCCTCACAAACAAACACATCTCCTTTCTTCAACAGTGAAGAACTGACGGTAACAATTTTATTGCCTTCCACTTTCTTTGCCGGTGTCTCTTCACGAGTCTTACGCAAGCTGTCGGCCTGTGCTTTACCACGCGCTTCGGCAATAGCTTCGGCAAAATTGGCAAACAACAAGGTTACAAACAGAATGATAAACACAGCAATATTGTAAGCAAACGAACCTTGTGAAGAATTTACAATGGAGTAGAGCGTTACGAGTAGCATGACCACTGTAGCCACTTCTACTGTAAACATAATCGGGTTCTTTATCATCATCCGCGGGTTCAGTTTCACGAATGACTGTTTCAAACTTTCTATAACTTGCTCCTTTGGAAACAAAGAAGCTGATTTATTATCTTTCATATCTTCTCTAATTCAGTATTACAAACTTAAATGTTCAGCAATTGTACTCAATGCATGTACCGGGAAGAACGACAGCGCAGCAATAATGAAGATAACCACAAATGTCATGACTCCGAAAGTCAATGTATCGGTCTTCAATGTGCCGGCACTTTCCGGAATGAATTTCTTCTGTGCCAGTAATCCGGCAATGGCAACCTGCCCGATGATAGGAATAAAACGGCTCAAAATCAGAACAATACCACACGTATAATTCCAGAAATAAGTATTATCTCCCAAACCTTCAAAACCGGAACCGTTATTGGCGGCACAAGAAGTGTACTCATAAAGTTGCTCACTTAAACCGTGGAATCCCAAGTTGTTCAACCATCCACCTTCACTTTCCACAAAATCAGGATGGTACACATAAATATAACTTGAGAGTGCTGTAAATACCAAAATGACAAACGGATGAAGCAGAGCTACAATCGTAGCGATTTTCATTTCGCGGGCTTCCACTTTCTTGCCGAGAAATTCCGGCGTACGTCCTACCATCAAACCGCTGATAAACACTGTAATGATAATAAATGTATAGTAATTCATCCATCCTACACCTACACCGCCAAACCAAGTGTTAATCTGCATATTCAGCATCTCCATCATTCCGGACAGCGGCATAGTAGAATCATGCATACCATTCACAGAACCATTAGAGGTTACAGTAGTTACAATACTCCATAATGCTGTTGCTCCGGCTCCCAAACGAACCTCTTTACCTTCCATCGCACCATTATCCTGCGCAATTCCCAATTCATCAATGCGTGGATTACCACCCATTTCCTGACTGACATTAATACATACGCCTACCAGAAAAGCGAAAAGCATTACTCCGAATATACTGTAAGCCAACTTCTTTCTGCGGGTATAAAATCCCAGCGCAAGTACCATTGCCATCGGGATAATCAGGATAGACCAACATTCTACCATATTAGTAAGATATGTCGGATTCTCCAACGGATGAGAAGAGTTTACACCAAAATAACCACCACCATTTGTACCCAATTGTTTGATAGGAACAATCGCAGCCGTAGGACCTTGAGAAACCATTTGTTCCTGGCCTTCCATCGTAGTTACCTTCATCTTACCGTCAAATCCCATCGGAGTTCCCTGGAGAATCAGGATAAAACCTACAATCAGAGAAAGAGGCAATAAAATACGTGTACAGCTTATTACCAGAAATTGCCAGAAGTTACCAATCGTTTTGGTTGTTTTTGCAGCAATACTCTTCATAATACCTGCCATAGCAGCCATACCTGTTGCTGCGGTAATAAACTGGAAAAGCATGATGACGAACAGTTGAGTAAAATAAGTCAGTCCGCTTTCACCGCTATAGTGCTGCAAGTTACAGTTCACCATAAAACTGATACAGGTATTGAATGCCTGATCCGGAGTCTGCGGTCCGTTGCCGTCCGGATTTAAGGGCAACCATCCTTGTGAAACCAAGAGTACCATTCCCCAGAAAAACCAGAAAGCATTCAAAATCAACAATGCTTTCAGGAATTGTTTCCAGTTCATTTCTTCATTGGGGTCGATTCCACAAACTTTATAAATGACTCTTTCGATAGGAGCCATAAAATCAGACCAGGTCTTTTCTCCTCTGTAGACCTTGGCAATGTATTTTCCCAGTGGATAAGCCAGAATCACCATCAAGGCTATCTGAACAACCACGCCTAAAATTTCTGTATTCATATACTTTTTACCTTAAACTGTGTGTGTTACTTTAAAACTTTTCGGGTTTGACGAGCACGTACATCAAATAACCGAAGATCGCAATACCTAATACGAATAATGCTGTGTACATAATCAATTCTCCTTTTTCTTTAAATATTCTCAAACCAGTCTACACATTTCCAAAATAGCCAGAAACAAGCGAAACCGCTTAACAAGCAGAAAATAAATGATAGTGTTATTCCCATGTTTTTACCTTTTAAATGATTAATAATCCTAATTATTTGCCATAAGTAATGCTAAAGGTATGCCAGAAAAAGAGAAAAGTAAGTAAGCTATTGATTTTCAAAACAATAAAAAAGAACTAAAAAGAATAACAAACGGAAAACACCCTACCATTTTGAAATGGATTATGCTATTATGAAAAACAATATAATAGAGAGGTGAAAATAAAAAAGAGTAGTAAAAGAGGAAATACAAGTATACCAAAGTACGGCTCAGTTGTAATTCTTGGGGGATTAAGTTTAGTCAATTCCCTTCATGCATATACCTTTGCTAGCCTAAAAAGGAAGAAGCTCATATCCACTACTCCTCTAAATGATGCCCTAAATGCTTTGATTTTAGCATTAAATGCTTCCGCTGCTGCATTTGTACTCCTGTTCACAAAGAAGTTCA